>CAYMAF010000131.1:0-7990 GCA_964388365.1 uncultured Gammaproteobacteria bacterium
CAGCCGGTATTCTGCATGCCGTGCGCGATGCCGTTCACGCTGACGATCAGCGCCTCGAGGATCGCGTCGTCCTGCCGGCCGCCGCGACGCCAGCGCTCGAGAAGATCGACCTGCAGGAAGCTCATCGGGTCGATGTACGGATTCCGTAATCGGATCGAGCGTCGCAGCGTCTCCTGATCCGACAAGAGCTCGCTGCGGCCGCCGAGCTCGAGCACGAGGGCCGTGCACCGATCGTACTCGTCCTTGATGATCGGGAAGAGATCGTCGTGCAGCGGCGACAGACGCGAGTAGTGCACGGCGATCTCGAGATCCGCCTTCGCGAGCACGGCCTCGACGTCGCCGACGAGCACCGCGAAGAACGGCCACTGCCCGAGCATCTCCTTCAGCACATCCGCGCCGTACGTCTCGATCGCATCGGCGAGGCCGGTCGCGAACCCGTACCAGCCGGGCAACAGGCAGCGGCTTTGCGTCCACGCGAAGACCCACGGGATCGCGCGCAGGTCCTCGATCCCGCCGCCTTCTTCGCGGGCGGCGGGCCGAGAGCCGATGTTCAGGCGCTCGATCACGTCGATCGGCGTCGCGTCCCGAAAATACCGCGCGAACTCGGGACGGTCGTAGACGAGGCGCTTGTAGGCCTGTCGGCTCGAGTCCGCGATTCGCTGCATCACGGCCTCCCATTCGCGCCGCTTCGGATGCGGCGCGCTCGGCTGCGCGAGCAGCCACAGCAGCGCGCTCATCGTCTGCTCGAGGCTGCGCATCGCGATGCCGCGCAGCCCGTACTTCGCATTGATCGTCTCGCCCTGCTCGGTCATCCGCAGCCGGCCGTTCACCGCGCCCGCCGGCGCCGCGAGCAGGCCTTCGGTGAGCTTGCCGCCGCCCCGGCTCACGGTGCCGCCTCGGCCGTGAAACAGCGTGAGCCGGATGCCGAGATCGGCCATCGTCGCGGCGAGCCGCTGCTGCGCCTTCTGTAAACCCCAGCGCGCCGCGACGAGGCCGCCCTCCTTGTTGCTGTCCGAGTAGCCGATCATGACCATCTGCTCGTCGCCCCTCGAGCGCAGGTGCTGGCGGTAATGCTCGTCGGCGACGAGCCGCGCCATGATTCGATCGGCGTTCTCGAGATCCTCGACGGTCTCGAACAGCGGCGCGATATCGAGCGGGACCGCGCCGCCCTTCGGGCCGAGCCCGCCCCAGCGTGCGAGCAGCAGTACCGACAGCACGTCGTCGGGCCCGTGCGCCATGCTGACGATGTACTGGCCGATCGCCGCCTTGCCATATTTGCGCCGTGCATGTGCGATCGCCTGGAACACGGCGAGCGTTCGGCGCGCCTCCGAAGACAGCGCGCCGACCGGCGATTCGCGCCGCTCCAAGGCTTCCTTGACCCGCAGCGTGCGCACGTCGCTGTCGAGCTCGAGCCAGTCGGCTTCGCCGAGCCCTTCGCCGACGACGCGCCGGTGCACGAGCGCGTTCTGCCGCACGTCGAGCGTCGCGAGGTGAAAGCCGAACGTCTGAGCCCGGCGCAGCAGCCGCTCGACGAGCGAAAGCCCCGCGTGCTTGCCTTTGTTCGCGCGCAGGCTGTCGGCGACGATCTCGATATCGTCGATGAATTCCTCCGGCGACTCGTACGGGAACATGCCGTCGTCGTACGTCGCCTGCAAACGCGCACCGACGAGCCGCAGGAACACGCGATAGGGCATCTCCCGGTGCCGGGCCGGCACGGCGTGCAGCGCCTGCGGAAAGTACGACGCGTACAGCCTCGACTTCGCGAGCAGCTCGTCGGATACGCCGACGCGTGTCGCGCTCTGGCTGAGATGCGCGGCGAGATCGCGAACTTCACGGTAGTACAGATCGAGCACGAGCGCCCGGTGGCGCGCGAGCATCTCGCGCATCGTCTTCGCCGTCACGTTCGGATTGCCGTCCATGTCGCCGCCGACCCACGACGACAGCTTCACGACGATCGGCACGCGGAACCTTCCGCCATGATCGGCGAACGTATCGGTCAGCGCGGATTCGAAGTTCTCGTAAAACGCGGGCAGTATCCGGTACAGCACGTCCGTGACGAAGAACAGGATGTGCTCGGCCTCGTCGCCGAGCGTCATCCGCTCGCCGGCGTGCTCCTCGGTCTGCCATCCGGTCGTCATCTCGAGCCGGATGCGATCGATCGTGACCGCGACTTCCTGCGGGGTCATGTACGGATTCAGCATCTTCAGCAGGTAGCGCGCGATGTTCTGCTGCTTGCGCAGCAGCGTGCGGCGCGTGACCTCGGTCGGATGCGCGGTGAAGACCGGCTCGATACAGGCGCGGCGAATCACGTCCTCGATGTCCGCCGGCCCGATGCCGGCGGCCTTCAGCCGCTCGAGGACGTCGAGGAATCCGAACGGCTGCGGCTTACCCTCGTCCCGCAGGTACTCGCGGCGGCGGCGGATGCGGTGGACCTTCTCCGCCATGTTGACCATCTGGAAATACGTCGAGAACGCGCGAATGAAGTCCCGCGCGGTGCTCGGCGCGAGCGCGCCGAGCAAGGTTTTCAGCTCGCCGAACGCCTGCGCGTCGCCTTCGCGGCGCTGGATCGACGCGCGCCGCGCCGCCTCGACGAGATCGAACAGCGCCTCGCCGCCCTGCTCGCGCACGAGCTCGCCGACGAGCGTGCCGAGCCGGTGCACGTCCTCGCGAAGCGCCTGGTCCTTCTCCTCGAAGACGATATCCGCTCGGACGATTCCTTTCGCTTCCGATTCGGCCACGGCCGCTCTCCGCTCGGGGCGCCGACATCCATTCTACCGAAACGGGGCTCGCAGCCTTTGCGCTCCACGCATCGAAGGGGGTCTGTGGCGCACGTGTCGCGCGCCGGGGCGCGGGCCGCCAGGGAAGGCGGCCCCCGAGCCGCAGGGACGCTCTTCCGGCGTCCCCGGCGCGGGACACGTGCGGCGCGGGCCCCCGTTCGATGCCCCGCTACTGGAGACGAGGCGCGTTAGCGATAGCCTCGCGCCTGAAGCTCGAACAGCCGCGCATACCGCCCGCCCTGCTCGACGAGCTCGTCATGCGTGCCCTGCTCGACGATCCGCCCCTGATCCATGACGACGATCCGGTCCGCGCGCCGCACCGTCGAGAAGCGGTGCGAGATCAGGATCGTGATCTTGTTCCGCGTCGCCGCGCGGAAATGCTCGAACACGTCCTCCTCGGTCTCCGCGTCCATCGCCGCGGTCGGCTCGTCGAGCACGAGGATCTCGGCTTCGCTGCGCATGAACGCGCGCGCGAGCGCGACCCTCTGCCACTGCCCGCCGGAGAGCTCCTGCCCCTTGTTGAACCAGCGGCCGAGCGGCGTCTCGTATGCCTCGGGCAGCGTCTCGATGAACTCCTCGGCCCGGCCCTTACGCGCGGCCGCGCGCCAGCGCTCGGCGTCCGCGAACACGCGTACGTCGCCGACGCCGATGTTCTCGCCGACCTTGAGCTGATAGCGCACGAAATCCTGAAAGATGATGCCGATGCGCTCGCGCAGCGCGTCCGGCTCCCAGTCCTGCAGCGGCAACCCTTGATACAGGATCCGGCCCCGGTCGGGCTCGTAGAGGCCCGCGAGCAGCTTCACGAGCGTCGTCTTCCCGGAGCCGTTGAGGCCGACGAGCGCGATGCTCTCGCCGGGCCGGATCGCCAGACTCACGTCGTCGACGGCCGGCGTCTCCGCGCCCGGGTACGTGAACGTCACGTGCTCGAACACGAGCCCGGCCTGCTTGTCGGGCCCTTCGACCGCGTTGCCGAGACGCGGCCGCCGCGGCTGCTCGAGGTACTCGTAGAGATTCGACAGATACAGGTTGTCCTCGTACATGCCGCCGATCGCGCTCAGCATCGACGACACGGCCGTCTGCCCTTGCCGGAACACGAGCAGATACATCGTCATCTCGCCGAGCGTGATCGCGCCTTGCACCGTCGACAGCGCGATCCACGCGTACGCGCCGTAGAACGCCGCGTTGCTCAGAAGCCCGAGCACGAGGCCCCACGAATCGCGGCGGATCGCGAGCCGCTTCTCCTCCTCGTAGAGCTGGCGGTAAATCCCTTTGTAGCGGTCGAGCAGCGGCCTCCCGAGGCCGAAAAGCTGCACCTCCTTCGCGTGATCCTCGCGGGCGAGCACGATCTCGAGATACATCAGCATGCGCCGGTCCGGCGACCGCCAGCGAAACACGCGGAACTGCTCGCCCGAGAACTTCGTCTCGGCGAAGAACGCCGGCAGCCCCGCGACGACGAGAATCGCGACGGCCCACGGCGAGAACTGCAGCAGCAGCACCGCGTAGCTCGCGAGCGAGATGCCGTTGCGCGCGAGCGTGAACGTGCGCGTGACGAGGCTCAACGGCCTGACCGAAGCCTCCTGCCGCGCGCGGTTCAGCTTGTCGTAAAACTCCGAGTCTTCGAACTGCGCGAGCTCGAGCGTCAGCGCCTTCTCGAGGATCATGACATTGACGCGCTCGGAAAGCTTGAGCCGAAGCAGCGACTGACAGAAATCGGTGCCGCGCTGGGCCGCGGCGACGCCGGCGATCAGCACGCCCTCGAGCGCGACGAGCAGCAGCACGCCGGCGTAATCGGGCGTCGTGCCGGACGCGTAGACGCCCATCGCCGCGACGACCGCGTCGACGATCAGCTTACCGACGTACGCGGCGCCGGCGGGCAGCAAGCCCGCGGCAACGGTCAGCACCGCGAACGCGACGGTCAGCACCCTGCTCGTCGACCAGACGAGGGCGATCGCGCGCCGGGTATAGCGAAAGACGCCGAGATATCCGGTCGTCACGGCGCCCGTGGACGCGGGCTGTGTCATCGCGCTCATCAACGGTATTCTCGCACCGACGGCCCCGCCGCCTCGGGCGCGCGGCGGCGGCGCTCGGAGCGCCGGGCTTGGCGAGGCTTCCGCGGGCGTGCTATTAGGGCGGGCAATTATCGAGACCGGCAGCGAATAATACCCCGTGCCCGATCCTCATGCGCTCTTCGCGCTGCTGTTGACCGCCGCCGCGCTGTTTCTGTTCACCCGCGACCGGATTCCGCTCGAAGCCTCCGCGTTCGGGATCTTCGTCACGCTGCTCGTCGTCTTTCAGCTCTTCCCGTACGACACGCCGGACGGCCGCCTCCACCCGACGCGTTTCATTGCCGGATTCGGCAACGAGGCGCTGGTCACGATCGCGGCGCTGATGATCCTCGCGAAGGGGCTCGAGGCAACCGGCGCGCTTCAGCCGCTCGCGCTTTCGCTCGCAAAGAGCTGGACGCGCCGGCCGACGGCCGCGCTGCTGATCACGATGGCGATCGCCGGCGCCGTCAGCGCGTTTGTCACGAACACGCCGGTCGTCGTGACGCTGCTGCCGATGCTGATCGGCGTCGCCGCCCGCACCCGGATACCGCCGTCGTCGATGCTGATGCCGGTCGGCTTCTCGACGCTGATCGGCGGAATGGCGACGACGGTCGGCTCGTCGTCGAACCTGCTCGTCGCCTCGATCGCCGAGGACGCGGGTCTTCCCGAGCTCGGAATGTTCGACTTCACGCTGCCCGCCGCGATCGTCGGCGCGATCGGGCTGCTCTATCTATGGCTCGTCGCGCCCCGGCTCCTGCCGGCGCGCAAGCCTCCGCTCGCCGACACGTCGCCACGTGTCTTCAACGCGACGCTGCACGTCACCGAGGACAGCATCGCTCATGGGAAAACGTTCGCCGAATGCCTCGCGCTGACGGGCAACGAGATGCGCGTCGACCGCATCGAGCGGGGCGAGGGCCTCGTCGTGACCAAGCTGCCGATCGTGCGGATCCAGGCGGGCGACCGGCTCGTCGTGCGCGACACGCCGGAGCGGCTCAAGGAATTCGAGAAGCAGCTCGGCGCGACGCTGCACGAGGAGCTCGGCACCGAAGGCATCGCAACCGCGCCCGCGGCCGAGCAGGAGCAGCTCGCCGAGATCGTCGTGACCCGCGGCTCGATGCTGCACCGCGCGAGCCTTCAAGGCACGCGCTTCGCGCAGCGGACCGGGCTCCTGCCGCTCGCGGTCCATCGGGCGCGTGCGGCGAGCGACGAGCCGCTGAGCAGCCATATCGGCCTCGTGCCGCTGCGCGCCGGCGACGTCGTCCTCGTGCAGGGGACGGCCGAGCAGCTCGATCGGCTGAAGCGCTCGGGCCGCGCGCTCGTGCTCGACGGCACGACCGATCTGCCGCGCATGCACCGCGCCGACCGCGCGCTGACGATCGTCATCGCCGTGATCGGCGCCGCGGCGCTCGGCCTCGTGCCGATCTCGGCCAGCGCGGTCGTCGGCGTCGGGCTGATGCTCGCGTCGCGGTGCCTGTCGTGGCGCGACGTCGGCAGCGCGCTGTCGCTGCCGACGATCATGTCGATCGTGGCGAGCCTCGCGCTCGGCCTCGCATTGACCGAGACCGGCGCCGCGGCGCTCGTCGCGCGGCACTTCGCCGCGGCGGTCGGCGGGCTGCCGCCGGCCGCGGTGCTGAGCGGAACGATGCTCGCCGTCGCCGTGCTGACGAATCTCGTGCCGAGCAACGCCGCGGGCGTGATCGGCGCCGTGCTCGCGATCGAGGTCGCGCGCGCGCTCGGCGCGCCGGCCGAGCCGTTCGTGATCGCCGTGATCTTCGGCGCGAACATGAGCTTTGCGACGCCGTTCGGCTATCAGACGAATCTGCTCGTGCTGACGGCGGGCGGCTACAAGTTCGCCGATTTCCTTCGCACCGGCGTGCCGCTCACCGTCGTCATGTGGCTAGGCTTCTCGATCGTGCTGCCGCTGCTCTACGCGCTGTGACCTAAGCCGTGCCCCGAGACCGACGCGGGCCTCGACGGCGTCGTTCCCGGGCAGCGGATGCAGCGCCGCGCCGGCACGGCGGGCGGGCCGCCGCGGCGCCGAGCTTGACCGCCGTCCCGCCCCGGCGACATACTTCGCCCCCATGAACGGCCTTCGCTGCAATCGTTCCGACCGCGCCCGCTGGTGGCGATGCCCACCAACGGAGAGGGTGGCGCGCGCCTAGATCTTCCGGACGATCCCAACGAAGGCGTAAGCCCTGAAGGTCGTCTAGAGGGGCAGCAAACCGGACGGACCAAGACCTCGGAAGTCCGCTCCATCGAATCAAAGCAAAACCCGTCTCCGCCGAATCGGAGACGGGTTTTTTCGTTTTGGCAGACCGAGAATCGAGAGCAACATGGAGTCCCCGTTCGACATCGCGGCCGATCTCGATACGCCGGTATCGGCGTTCATCAAGCTCGCGCCGTTCAAGCCGTGCTTTCTGCTCGAGAGCGTCGAAAGCGCGGAGCGCCTCGCCCGCTACTCGTTTCTCGGGCTCGGCGAGGCGCTGACGCTCGAGATCGGCCCCGACCGGGCGGTACGGAACGGCGTCGAGCTGCCGCGCCCCGCCGGGCAGGCCGAGTGGCTCGCGATGATGCGCGACGCGCTCGCCGCGAGCCCGGACCTCACGCCCGCGATCGACGGGCTGCCGTTCAGCGGCGGGCTCGTCGGCGCCGCGGGCTACGACGTCGTGCGCCATTTCGAGCGGCTGCCGCCGAATCGCGCCGCGCTGCGGGGCCTGCCGGAAGCGGTCTTCGTCGCACCGGCATCGCTGTTGGTGTTCGACCACCTGACGCGGCGAGTCGCGCTGCTGCATTCGGGCACCGAGGACGAGCGGCAGCGGCTTCGCGCCGACGTGATCGCGGCGCTCCGCGGCGGGATCGACGCGCCGCCGCGCGCCGGCGGCTTCTCGCCCGCGAGCGCGAGCTTGTCCCGAGACGAGTACGCCGGCGCCGTCGAGCAGGCGAAGCGCTATATCACGGCCGGCGACATCTACCAGATCGTGCTGTCGGCGCGCTTCAGCGGACGATCCGACCTCGACCCGTTCCAGGTGTACCGGGGCCTGCGGCTGCTGAATCCGTCGCCTTACATGTACTTTTTCCGGCTCGGCGCCCTCGCGATCGCGGGCTCGTCGCCGGAGGCGCTGGTCCGGCTCGACCGCGGCCGCGCGAGCCTGCGGCCGATCGCGGGCA
>CAYMAF010000132.1:0-7952 GCA_964388365.1 uncultured Gammaproteobacteria bacterium
GCGCTCGCGAGCTCGTCGCGGATCGCATCGGCCTCGGCGAACTTGCGCTCCTTCCTGAGCGCTTCGCGGCGCGCGACGAGCGCATCGATCTCGGCATCGTCCGGGCCCGCGCCGTGCGCGCCGCGCCCCGAGAACCAGTCCTTCGGCGAGCGCTCGAGCAGCCCGAGCAGCCCCGCGCCGGCACGCAGCGAGCGCGCGAGCTCGGCCTTCTCGGCCGCGGCTCCGGCACGATTCGCCGTGCGGGCAAGCGCCATCAGCTCCGCGATCGCAAGCGGCGTGTTGAGATCGTCCTCGAGCGCCGCGACGACGGCCGCCGGAGGATCGACTTCCTCGCCGCCCGGTCCGCCGTCGACGCCGGCATCGCGCAGCACGCCGTAAAGGCGATCGAGTTTCTGCCGCGACTCGTCGACGAGCTGCGCCGTCCATTCGAGCGGCTGGCGATAGTGCGCGGTCAAGAGCGCGAGGCGCAGCACCTCGCCGTCGTGAGCCTCGAGCAGATCTCGAATCCTGAGCAGATTGCCCGTCGACTTCGACATCTTCTCGCTGCCCATGTTGACGAGCCCGTTGTGCACCCAATAGCGCGCGAAGCGCTTGCCGTCGTGCGCGCACGTGCTTTGCGCGGTCTCGTTCTCGTGGTGCGGGAAGACGAGGTCCTGGCCGCCGCCGTGGATATCGATCGTCTCGCCGAGATGCGCCTCGGCCATCGTCGAGCACTCGATATGCCAGCCCGGCCGGCCCCGCCCCCACGGGCTGTCCCAGCCGACGATCGACGGCTCGGACGGTTTCCACAGCACGAAATCGGCCGGATCGCGCTTGTACGGCGCGACCTCGACCCGCGCGCCGGCGAGCATGTCGTCGAGCGACCGGCCGGACAGCCGGCCGTAGTCCGGGAAGCTCGCGACGGCGAAGAGGACGTGGCCCTCGGCCTCGTACGCGTGCCCGCGCGCGATCAGCCGCTCGATGAAGTCGATGATCGCGGGGATATGCTCCGTGACGCGCGGCTCGATATCCGGCGGACGCACGCCGAGCGCGGCCATGTCCTCGTGGAACGCCTCGATGTAGCGGGCCGTGAGGACGCCGATCTCGACCCCTTCGTCCTTCGCCGCGGCATTGATCTTGTCGTCGACGTCGGTCAGGTTCCGCGCGTAGACGAGGTCGTGCTCGCGCCGCAGCAGCCGCGCGAGCACGTCGAACACGACGTACGGCCGGCCGTTGCCGATATGCACGTAGTTGTAGACCGTCGGCCCGCACACGTACATCGTCACCCTCGGCGGATGACCGGGCTCGAACAGCTCCTTGGTGCGGGTCGCGGTGTTGTGCAGGTGAAGCGCCATCGTCGACGATGATCCTGATAGAGGGCCGGATGCCAGAGGCCCGGGAGCCGCTGACCGAGGCGTCGCCCGGCGAGCGGCGCCGGAGCCCTCGGGAAGCCGCGTATGATACCAGGGCCCTGGGCCGGCGGCCCTGTCCCGCGCGACAGGCTATAATCGTTCCCTCCCCCGCGATTTCGGACTTTCAGCGATGTCGATCAAGTTTGCCCCCCGTGTCAGCGTCGAGCAGGTCGAGGAAGGCGACGAGCTCGCGCCGAAATTTGACGAGCGCGGCCTGATCCCGGCCGTGACGACGGACTATCGGACGGGCGAGCTCCTGATGCACGGCTACATGAACGCCGAGGCGCTGCGCCGGACGATCGAGACCGGCGAGGCGCATTACTGGAGCCGCAGCCGCCAGGCGCTGTGGCACAAAGGCGCGACGAGCGGGCTCGTGCAGAAGGTCCGCGAGCTCCTGATCGACGACGATCAGGATTGCATCTGGCTGCGGGTCGACGTCGCGGGCGGCGCAAGCTGCCACGTCGGCTACCGCTCGTGCTTCTACCGACGGATCCCGCTCGGGACGGAGACCGACGCGCCGCGGCTCGAGTTCACGGAAAGCGACAAGGTCTTCGACCCGAAGGAAGTCTACGGCGACGCGCCGAACCCGACGCAGCTCTGACCGGCTTCGCTCGTCGGGCCGGGTGCCCGCCGCGGCGCGGGCCTCATTCGCGCAATCGCCAGGCCGGGCGCTCGTGCTCGTCGATCAGCCCGTGCTGGAGCAGCCACCCCCGCGCGAAGCGCGCGTCGCCGCGCCACCAGTCGCGGACCGTGCCTTCGCGGAAGCTGTAGCCCCACGCGTCCATGTCGTCGAACGCCTGCTCGCGGCCGAAGCCCGCCAGCTCGTCGGCGAGCAGGACTTGCAGATAGCAGACCGCGCACTCCTCGTCCGGGTCACCGCCGGCATCGGTCGCGAGCGCATCGCGCCGCACGCGGTCCATGCAGACGTAATGCCCGAGCTCGTGGAGCAGCGAATGCGCGGGCGTATCGGCGCGGGCATAGATCCGGCCGCGCTCGAGGCCGGCTTCCGGCGCGCCCCAGTACGAGCACGGAATCGGCTGCCCGAGCGGCACGTCGACGAGCTCGACGCCGTAGCGGGCGAGCAGCTCGCGAACCGCGCGGGGATCGAGCGCACCGAGCGCCGTGACGGTGACGGATCGGAGCACGGCGGTCAGGAATCGGTGCGCGGGGCGCTCGGCCGGAAGGCTTCGATCCGACGCATCACGCGCCGAGCGAGGTCCTCGGCGAGCGCGTCGCGCAGCACCCGCGCCTCGGCGGCTTTGCCGAGCACCTCGGACTCGCTCCACGCATACACGCGCGTCGCGACGAGCGACTGCGGCTCGAGCAGCCGCTGGTCGCCGGCATCGAGCGCGAACGTGACTTGGTAGTAGATCTCATACTCGCGCGGAACGTTACGGGCAGTGACCGACATCACCCGCTGATCGGTGACGTCGACGAGGATCCTGAGCACGGACGTCGCATCCTCGGGCCGCGCGACGACTTCGGCGCCGCGCCGGCGCAGCTCCTCGCGCAGGCTCGCCGTGAACGCCGACGCCGGCTCGTCGGTTTCGAGGTACGTGCGCGCGAGCGCGTCGGGCAGACGCCCCGCGCCCTGGAGGTGGAAACCACAGGCGGCGAGCAGGGCGGCACAAAGACCCAGGGCAAGGCGGCACGCGGCGACGCGTGCCGAGCCGCATGCGCGCCGGGCGGCAGAAAGCGGCAACGCGAGACTCCAGTTTGCTTCGGGAGGCAATCCCGTTAGCATCGGGCATCCGCACCCCCTTTGACAACCGCCGTCCCGGCCGACGACCGGCGAGCCGGCTCTCGAAGAAACGACATGGCAGGCTATCCGTTCAAGGACATCGAAGCCAAGTGGCAGCGCTATTGGGAGGAGCGGCGCACGTTCCGCACTCCCGACGACGTCGACACGTCGAAGCCGAAGTACTACGTGCTCGACATGTTCCCTTACCCGAGCGGCGAGGGACTGCACGTCGGTCATCCCGAAGGCTATACCGCGTCGGATATCGTCGCCCGCTACAAGCGCATGCGCGGCTTCAACGTGCTGCATCCGATCGGCTGGGACGCGTTCGGCCTGCCGGCCGAGCAGTACGCCGTGCGCACCGGCACGCACCCGAAGATCACGACCGAGCGCAACATCGAGCGCTTCAGGACGCAGCTGAAATCGCTCGGGTTCTCGTACGACTGGGAGCGGGAGGTCAACACGACGGACCCGGCCTACTACCGCTGGACGCAGTGGATCTTCAAGCAGCTTTTCGAGCGCGGGCTCGCATATCAGGAAGAGCTGCCGGTCTGGTGGTGCCCCGAGCTCGGCACGACGCTCGCGAACGAGGAGGTGATCGACGGCAAGTCCGAGGTCGGCGGGTTCCCGTGCGTGCGGCGGCCGCTTCGACAGTGGATGCTCAGAATCACCGCCTATGCCGATGCGCTGCTCGAGGGTCTCGACGAGCTCGACTGGCCCGAGAGCACGAAGGAGATGCAGCGCAACTGGATCGGCCGCAGCGAAGGCGCGGAGATCGACTTCGACATCGACGGGCGCGACGAGAAGCTGCGCGTCTTCACGACGCGTCCGGACACGCTGTTCGGCGCGACGTACATGGTGCTCGCGCCGGAGCACGGCCTCGTCGACGCGCTGACGGCGCCGGAGCGCAAGGCCGAGGTCGACGCGTATCGCGAGCAGACCGCGCGCAAGAGCGAGCTCGAGCGCGCGGAGCTGCAGAAGGAGAAAACCGGCGTCTTCATCGGCGCGTACGCGATCAATCCCGCGAACGGCGAGCGCATCCCGATCTACATCGCGGACTATGTGCTCGCGACGTACGGCACCGGCGCGATCATGGCCGTGCCGGCGCAGGACGAGCGCGACTACGAGTTCGCGGTCGCTCACGGGCTGCCGATCGTGCGCACGGTCGAGCCGCCGGCAGGTTTCGAAGGCGGCGCGTATACCGGCGACGGCCGAATCGTCAACAGCGGCTTTCTCGACGGCCTCTCGGTCGCCGAGGCAAAGTCGAGGATGACCGAGTGGCTCGAAGCCGAGGGCAAAGGTCGGCGGAAGATCAACTACAAGCTCAGAGATTGGCTGTTCTCGCGGCAACGCTACTGGGGCGAGCCGTTCCCGATCATCTTCGTCGACGGCGAGCCGAAAACCGTCCCCGACGACGAGCTGCCGGTCACGCTGCCGGATCTCGAGGAGTTCAAGCCGAGCGGCACGCCGGAAGGCCCGCTCGCGACGGCGCGCGACTGGATCGAGACGGTCGACCCGGAGACGGGCAAGCCCGCGCGCCGCGAGACGAACACGATGCCGCAATGGGCGGGGTCGTGCTGGTACTACCTGCGCTATATCGACCCGAGCAACGACGAGCGGCTCGTCGATCCCGAGAAAGAGCGCTACTGGATGCCGGTCGATCTCTACGTCGGCGGCTCCGAGCATGCCGTGCTGCACCTGCTCTACGCGCGCTTCTGGCACAAGGTGCTCTACGACGCGGGCATCGTCTCGACCCCCGAGCCGTTCAAGAAGCTCGTGCACCAGGGCATGATCCTCGGCGAGCTCGAGTACACGGCCTATGTCCGCGACGACGGCACCTTCGTGTCCGCGCCGCAGGTCGAAGGCGGCCGCGACAAGTCGACCGGCCGGGCCGTGACGGCGAAGCGTATCGGAGAGGCGGACGTCGAGAAGCAAGGCGACCGGTTCGTGCTGCGCGCGGACCCCGCGATCGTCGTCGACGCGCGTGCTCACAAGATGTCGAAGAGCCGCGGCAACGTCGTCAATCCCGACGAGATCGTCGCGAAGCACGGCGCGGACGCGTTCCGGCTCTACGAGATGTTCATGGGGCCGCTCGAGCAGGTGAAGCCGTGGAGCACGACCGGCGTCGAGGGCACGCACCGCTTCCTGAACCGCGTCTGGCGCCTCGTCACCGACGAGCGCGGCACGCTCTCCGAGAAGGTCGTGGAGGAGCCCGCGAACCGCGACCAGCTGCGCGTGCTCCATCGCACGATCGAGAAGGTCACGGAGGACATCGAAGCGCTGCGAATGAACACGGCGATCGCGGCGCTGATGGAGCTGACGAACGCGGCCTACAAATGGGAGCGCGTGCCAGCCGAGATCGTCGAGAAGCTCGCGCTGCTGCTCGCGCCGTTCGCGCCGCATATCGCCGAGGAGATCTGGAGCCTGCTCGGCCACGCGGAGTCGCTCGCGTACGCGCCGTGGCCGGAGGCCGACCCCGCTCTGCTCGAAAGCGACACGCTCGAGATCCCCGTTCAGGTGAACGGCAAGATGCGCGGCCGCGTGACGGTGCCCGCGGACGCGGACCAGGACACCGTCGTCGCGATCGCGCGCGGCGACGACAACGTCAGACGGTATCTCGACGGGCAGAACGTGCGGCGCGCGATCTACGTGCCGGGGCGGATCCTCAACTTCGTCGTCGGAGATTAGGCGCCGGCAAGCTCCTCGACGCGGCTTCCGTCGGCACCGCCGGTAATGTTTCGGCCGGCGCGCCGCGCCGGCGCCGCAAAGCGCCGAGCCCGAGGACGATCAACGCGGCGGTGACCACGGGCCAATTGCCGACGACCGCGTACGGCGTCGAGCCCGTGTAGCCTTGCACGACGTCCTCGAGCACGCCGGGCTCGAATTGCGGAATCCTCGAGACGACGCGGCCCTTCGGGTCGATGATCGCCGTGATCCCGGTATTCGTCGACCGCAGCATGTAGCGGCCGACCTCGGCCGCACGGAGCCGTGCGATCTGCAAATGCTGGTGCGGCATGATCGAGTCGCCGAACCATGCGTCGTTGCTGACGTTGACGAGCAGCGTCGCTTCCGGGACGTAGTGCAGCTGCTCGGCGCCGAACAGCGCCTCGTAGCAGATCGTCACGGCAAGCCGCTGGCCCGAAACGTCGAGCGGCGGCTGGTCGCTCGGTCCCGGCTCCGCGTCGATATGAGGCAGGCTCATCAGCCGCAAGCGCTCGCGGACGAAGCCCGGCACGGGGAAATACTCGCCGAACGGCACGAGATGGCGCTTCGTGTAGAACTGCGGCGTCTCGGTCAGCGCGACGACCGAGTTCTCGAAGTTCTCCGGCGTGCCGACGAGGATGCCGAGCACGAGCGTGCCGTCGTGCTCGGCCGCCTCCGCGGCGACGTCGTCGAGCCAGCCGGCGATATCGTCGTAGAGCACCGGCATCGCCGCCTCCGGCCAGACGATCAGCCGGTTGCCCGCGGCCCGGCGGGTCAGCTCCCGATACAACCTCAGCGTCGGCTCGAGCTGAGTCGGCAGCCACTTGAGGTCTTGCGGCACCGCGCCTTGCAGCAGCGCGACGCTGATCGGATCGCCGTTCGGCCGCGTGAAGCGCAGGCCGTCGGCGGCATATGAGCCGATCCAAATGACCGCGGCCACGGCCGCCGCGGCGATCCGGCCGCGCCGATCGCCGAGCGCGAACGTCACGAGCGCTCCGGCGGTGACGACGACGGCCCAGCTCATCGCGTGCAGACCGCCGATCGGCGCGAGGCCCGCGAGCCACGAATCGGTCTGGCTATAGCCGGCCGAAAGCCAGCCGAAGCCCGTGAAGATCCAGCCTCGCAGCCATTCGACGAGCACCCAGAGCGCGGGCAGCGCGGCGAGCCACGCGGACGGCCCGGAGGTCACGCCGAGACGCGCCGCGAGCCCGCCCACGACCGCGGGAAACAGCGCGAGGACCGTGACGAACAGCACCGTCATCGTTCCCGCGATCAGCGGGTGAAGCAGACCGTACTCGTTGAGGCTGACGTAGACCCAGTGAACGCCGCCGAGGAAGCTCGCGAGCCCATAGACGAGCCCGATCCGGAACGCGCTCGCGGGCCGTTCGCCGCGCCACAGCACGAACAGCAGCGCGTAAGACAGCGGCGCGACCGGAAACAGCCCGAAAGGCGCGAACGCGAGCGGCAGCGCGGCACCCGACGCCGCCGCCAGGCCGAGCTTCACGATCCGGGCGCCGCGCCCGGCCCCGATGTCACGTTCGTGCACGCTCATCCGCTCCAAGCTGCGTCCTTCGCACCGACCGTGAGGCGGGCACCGAGCGTCCGCACGCGCGTCGGCGCCGGCCCGGGGACGGCGCGCCGGGCGTGCGCAAGCTTACCGAAACCTCGTCACGCGGCGGCGGCGCCGCCCGGTCGCGCGGGTGCGATCAGCCCCCGCTTCCGTCACCGGGGAGCCGCGTGACTTCGACGGTCTGGATACGCCGTCGGTCGCCGCGCAGGACCTTGAACCGAAAACCGCCGAAATCGAGCTGCTCGCCGCGCCTCGGCAGCCGGCCGAGCTCGTGCATCATCAGCCCGCCGACGGTGTCGTATTCCTCGTCGCTCAGATCGGATTCGAAGTACTCGTTGAAGTCTTCGATCCGCGTCAGGCCGACGACATGATATCGGCCGTCGCCTTGGTCCTGGATATACGCAGCGCCCTCGGGATCGTGCTCGTCGTCGATGTCGCCGACGATCTGCTCGAGCACGTCCTCGATCGTCGCGAGCCCGGAGACGCCGCCGTACTCGTCGACGACGATCGCCATGTGGTTGTGGCTTTGCCGGAACTCCGCGAGCAGCGT
>CAYMAF010000133.1:0-7905 GCA_964388365.1 uncultured Gammaproteobacteria bacterium
GCTCGCTCGCGCCCTGCGCGATCGCGATGACGTTGATGCCCGCGTTGCCGAGGGTACGGAAGAACCGCCCGGCTGTGCCGGGCACGCCGGCCATGCCGTCGCCGACGACGGCGAGGATCCCGCAGCCGCGCGTCACGCCGACGCGGTGCACCTGCCCCTGCTCGAGCTCGATCCGGAACGCACGCTCGACGACCTTGCGGACAGCGTCCGCCGAAGCCTCGGGCACCGCGAAGCAGATCGAGTGCTCGGAGCTACCCTGCGAGATCAGCATCACCGAGACGCCGGCGCTGCGCAGCGCGCCGAAGAGCCGGTCCGCGGTCCCCGGCACGCCGATCATCCCGGCGCCCTCGAGATTGATCAGCGCGACGCCGTCGACGCCGCTGATGCCCTTGACGGCACCGTTCTGGTCGTCGGAGCGTGCCGCGATCACCGTCCCCGGAAGCTCCGGCTTGAACGTATTCTTGATCCGGATCGGAATCTTGTTCGCGACCGCCGGAGCCATCGTCTGCGGATGAATCACCTTCGCGCCGAAATACGCGAGCTCCATTGCCTCGTTATACGAGATCCGCGGGATCACGGTCGCCTCGGGCACGCGGCGCGGATCGCCGCTCATCACGCCGTCGACGTCGGTCCAGATATTGACTTCGGCGGCGCCGAGCAGTGCGCCGAAGATCGACGCGGAGTAGTCGCTGCCATTTCGGCCGAGCGTCTCCGGCAGACCGTCGCGATCGGACGCGATGAAGCCGGTGATGACCGCGATGCCGTCGAACCCCTCCGGAAGGATGCGGTGGACGCGCTCGCGCGCCTCCTCCCACACGACGATCGGCCCCATCTCGCCGTGCTCGATCACGAGCACCTCGCGCGCATCGACGAAGACGACCGGCTGCGTGACATCGGCCCGGCGGCGAAGCGTCTCCGTCAGGAGCCTCGCCGACCACATTTCGCCGAAACCGCCGATCAATGCGCGGCTCCGCGGCGATGCGGCTCGCACGAGCGCGAGCGCCTTCAAGACGCTCTCGATATCGGCGAGATCCTTGCGAAACGCCGCAATCACCTCTTCGGCGGCCGCTCCGTCGAGCAGATCGCGCGCGGCCGTCTCGTAGCGGGCTGCAAGCTCGGCCAACGTCTCGTCGACCGGATCGCGCGCGGCGGCGCGATCGATCAGCCCGAGCAGCTGGTCGGTCATGCCCCGCATCGCCGAGACGACGACGGCGAGCGGTCTTCCGCCTCCGGCGACGATCTCCGCCACCCTCTCGAAGCAGCGTGCGTCAGCGAGGCTCGTGCCTCCGAACTTATGAACGGTCCAGGCCATCGGAAAAAACCTTCATCATGCAAGCGGCGGCCGGGGTGGCCGCCGCGAAATGGCGCGCCGCGAGGATAACAGAACGGCCGGCGGAAGCGAGTGCCGCCGGGCGCGTCAGCCTTTCACGGCCGCGATCTCACGCCGCATCGCCGCGATCGTCTCGGCGTAGTCGGCGCTCCGGAATATCGCGGAGCCGGCGACGAACATATCCGCGCCGGCGCTCGCGATCTGGCCGATATTCTCGACCTTCACGCCCCCATCGACCTCGAGCCGGATCGGCAGCCCGGACCGGTCGATGATTCCGCGTACGGCCTCGATCTTGCGCAATGCCGAATCGATGAACGTCTGCCCACCGAAACCCGGATTCACCGACATCACGAGCACGAAATCGAGCCGCTCGAGGACGTACTCGAGCCAGTCGACGGGCGTCGCCGGGTTCAGGACGAGCCCCGCTTTGCAGCCGTGCTCGCGGATCAGCGCGAGCGTCCTGTCGACGTGCTCCGTGGCCTCGGGGTGGACGCTGATCAGCGTCGCGCCGGCCGCCGCGAAGTCCGGAATGATCCGGTCGACCGGCTTGACCATCAGGTGCACGTCGATCGGCGCGTCGATGCCATAGCGGCGCAGGGCCTCGCACACCAACGGTCCGATCGTGAGGTTCGGCACGTAATGATTGTCCATCACGTCGAAGTGGATCAGATCCGCGCCCGCATCGAGCACGGCCGTGACCTCCTCGCCGAGGCGCGCGAAATCGGCCGACAGGATCGACGGCGCGATCAAGGGATGGGCGGAACGGAGCGGCATGACGGTTTCGGCCTTTCGTTCGAGGACGCGCACAGCTCCATGCCGAGCGCGCGAATGACTACCCCGAGATTATTTCATGATCCCTCTTCCGCCTCACCTCGCACGGCTCCCCGGCGAGCGTCCGACCGTGCAGCGGCGCCGCCGGATTCGAGCCGGAACGTCAGCGGCAGCACGGCGACGATCACGATCGCGAGCGGCCATAGCGCGTCGGCATACCCGGCGCCTCCGCCCGCCGACGCGGCGAGCGCCCCGATCGCCGCCGCGCCGAGAAGCTGGCCGGCGCCCAAGCTGAGCGTCAGGAAGCCCTGCCCGGCGCCGCGCCGCGCGTCGCCGGCCTCGGCCAGCGCGACGTAGCGCAGCGGCGCGCCGAGCAGCCCCGCAAGCCCGAGGCCGACGAGCATTCCCGCGGCATAGAACTCCGCCAGCCCGAGCGGGCCAACACCGAAAACCGCGAGCCCCGCCGCGGTCGCGAGCAAACCGGCCTGGATCACGGGCCGCGGGCCGATCCGGTCGAGCAGCCATCCGGTCGCGGGCGCCCCTGCGATCAGCGTCAGCACGAGCGGAAGCAGCATCAAGCTCGCCGTCGCCGGCTCGACGCCAAACACACCGACCGCCAGCACCGGGACGAATACCATGCCCGCTTCGACGGCGCCCGCCGCGAGCCCGATCGCGCCGACGGCACGGAGCCGACGATTCGCGAGGAACACCGGCGGCAGAATCGGATGCTCCGCGCGGCGCTCGGCCGCGAGCAGCCACCACGCCGCGGCCGCGGCGATCAGCCAGCAAGGCCAGACGGCCGGCGCGACGAGCGCCCGAGGCAGGCTCGACGCATCGAGAGCGTTGAGCCCCACGGCGGCCGCCGCGAGCAACGTAGAGAGCGCGAGCGCACCCGCAGTATCGAAGCTGCCCCGGCGGCCTCGATCGGCCGAATGCTTCGGCAACGCGGCGGCGCTCGCGCCGATCACGGCGGCGGCGATCGGCAGGTTGATCAGAAACAGCCACTGCCAGCCGTAGCGCAGCAGCACGCCGCCGAGCAACGGGCCGAGCAGGAACGCGACGCCGAACACCGCGCCGATCAGGCCGAGCGCGCGGCCTCGGCGCTCGACCGGAAACGCATCCGCGACGACCGCGCTCGCGACCGGGAAGATGCCGCCGGCACCGAACGCCTGCACCGCACGCCCGGCGAGCAGAAAGCCGAAAGACGGTGCCGCGGCGACGAGCGCCGAGCCGAGCGCGAAGACGCCGACGCTCAGCATGTACAGCCGCCTACGGCCGTAGCGGTCCGAGCACGCGGCGAGCAGCGGCGCGCCGACGAGGTTGAACAGGATGTAGATCGAGAAAACCCAGGACAGCGGGCGCTCCCCTACGCCGAACTCCGCGCGAAGCGCGGGCAGCGCGGGTCCGACGATCGCGATATCGAGCGCGGCCATCAGCACGCCAGCGAACAGCACGGCGAGGATGCGCGCCGGTTTCAGCGCGGGCGCGGCGCTCATTCTCGCGCCGCCGCGCCGGGGCCGCCCACGGCGAAAAACGGGAATTGAAAACGGTCGTGTTGCATCGAAGGGGCGAAGTATACGTTTTGGCGCTGCAGCCGGCCCGCTCGCGGATACCGAAATCGGGGCGGCGCATTCCCCGCGCGTCAGAAGACGCGCACGAGCAGGCCCTTCAGGTACTCCGCTTCGGGGAAATGCAGGCCGACCGGATGATCGGGCGGCTGCGTCAGGCGCTCGATGATCTGCGCGTCGCGCCCGGCGTCGACGGCCGCGCCGGCGACGATTTTCTGAAACAGCGCCGCGTCGACATGGCCCGAGCACGAGAACGTCGCGAGCGTTCCACCTTTTGAGACGAGCTGCAGCGCGAGCAGATTCACGTCCTTGTAGCCGCGGCTTCCCGCTTGCACCTGGTTGGCGGCATGGACGAACTTCGGCGGGTCGACGACGACGAGATCGTAGGTCTCGCCGCGCTCGCGCAGCGCGCGGAGCTCCTCGAACACGTTGCCCTCGATCGCGACGCAGCGCGACGCGACGCCGTTCGCGTCCGCGTCCCAGCGTGCCTGGGCGAGCGCCTCGCCCGAGCTTTCGACGAGCGTCGCGTGCTCCGCGCCGTGAAGCAGCGCCGTCAGCGCGAACGCACCCGTGTACGCGAACGCGTCGAGCACGCGCGCTCCTTGCGCATGACGCGCGACGCGCTCGAGGTTTCGCTGCTGATCGAGATAGGCGCCGGTCTTCTGACCGCTGCCGACGACGAAACGCCGGCGCAAGCGGCCCGAGCGGTACTCGACGGCCGCCTCGCCGTTCGCCTCCGCGATCGTGCCGCGTCTCGACTCCAAGCCTTCCTTTCGCCGCGCGGCCCCTTCGGACCGCTCGTGGATCGCACGCGGGCGAAGCGTGTCCGTCAGCGCGCCGACGATCGCCTCGCGCCAGCGATCGGCGCCGGCCGACAGAAACTGACATACGAGGTGGCCGGCATACCGGTCGACGACGAACCCGGGCAAACCGTCCGACTCGGAGAATACGAGCCGGCAAGCGCCGTCGTCGGCAAGGTACCCGAGCCGGCGCCGCGTATCGACCGCGCGCTCGATCCTGCGTCGGAAGAAAAGCTCGTCGATCGGCTCCGACGGATCGAAGCTCCATACGCGAGCCCGAATCTGCGACGCGGGCGAGTACGCCGCACGGGCGAGAAATCCGCCGCGCGCATCGACGACCTCGACGGTCGCGCCGCTCGCAGGCGCTCCGTCGATCCGTTCGATCGCTCCGGAGAAGATCCATGGATGACGCCGGAGGAGCGACTTCTCGCGCCCCGGCTTGATCACGATGCGTTCCGTCATGCGATTGTCCTGCGTCCGCTCCGCGCGCTCGTCCGCCGTGCGACGAGCCTTCGCGCCGATGCCGACCGGCAGCACGGCCGACGCCGATGCATCGCGCGTGCCGCGTCGATTCTACTCTGCAACGGTGTCACGCGGCGCAACGGACGCCGACCGCGCCGGTTTCTTTCCTACCGATGCCGTGCGACACTCGAAACGCAACGTTCCTCAGCCGCCTTCAGTCTTTACGTGACCTCCACGCCCGCCCAACGCATTTCATTGATCGGCGCACCGACCGACGTCGGCGCGGGCCGCCGCGGCGCGTCGATGGGCCCCGAGGCGCTCCGAGTCGCGGGGCTGAAGAGCGCCCTCGAGCGCCTGAACCGCAACGTGATCGACCGCGGCAACGTCAGCGGCCCGATCAATCCCGAAGGGCCGCGTGTCGCCGGATACCGCCATCTGCCCGAGGTCGCAGCGTGGTGCCGCGCGGTGCACGATGCGGTCTACTCCGCGCTCGCCGACGGCGACGTGCCGATTCTGATGGGCGGAGATCATAGCCTCGCGATCGGCTCGATCGCGGGCGTCGCGCGCTACTGCGCGGAGCGCGGGATCGCGCCGACGGTTCTCTGGCTCGACGCGCATGCGGACTACAACGACGCGTCGTCGTCGCCGACTGGCAACCTCCACGGGATGCCGGTCGCCGTGATCACGGGTCACGGCCCGCGCGAGCTCGTCGAGCTCGGGCCGTCCGTGCCGATCGTGCCTCCGGACCGGATCGTTCAAATAGGCGTTCGCTCCGTCGACGAGATCGAGAAGAAGCTCGTCGTCGACAGTGGCATGCTCGTCTTCGACATGCGAACGATCGACGAGATCACGATGCGGGCCGCGGTCGAGCGTTCGCTCGAGCACGTCGCGCGCCGCGGCGGACATCTGCACGTCACGTTCGACGTCGATTTTCTCGATCCGACGATCGCGCCGGGCGTGCCGACGACCGTGCCCGGCGGGCCGACCTATCGCGAGGCGCAGCTTTGCATGGAGATGATTCACGACTCGGGACTGATGAGATCCCTCGATATCATGGAGCTCAATCCGGCGTTCGACGATCGGAATCGCACGGCGGAGCTCGCCGTCGAGCTCGTCGAAAGCCTGTTCGGCCAGCAGATCCTCGCCCGCCGGGGCGGCGGACCGGATACGAAGTACACGCTGTGAAAAGAACGGAACAGATCATCGCTCAGACCGAGCGCGTGAGCGCGCGCAATTACGCGCCGCTGCCGGTCGTCATCACGCGAGCCGAGGGAGTGTTCGCGTGGGACGTCGAGGGACGACGCTATCTCGATTGCATCAGCGCTTACTCGTCGCTGAACCAGGGCCATCGTCACCCGCGGATTCTCCAGGCGCTCGTCTCACAGGCCGGACGGCTCACGCTGACGTCCCGCGCGGTGCACAACGACCGGCTCGGGCCGTTCCTCGAGAAACTCTGCAACGCCGCGCAGATGGATATGGCGCTGCCGATGAATACCGGCGCGGAGGCCGTCGAGACCGCGATCAAGCTCGCGCGCAAATGGGGCTATCGCGTCAAGGGTGTGCCGCAGGACGAGGCCGAGATCGTCGTCTGCCGGAACAACTTCCACGGGCGCACGACGACGATCGTCGGTTTCTCCAGCGAGCCGCAGTACCGCGAGGATTTCGGGCCGTTCACGCCGGGCTTCGTCACGGTCGACTTCGGCGATATCGCGGCGCTCGAGCGCGCGATCGGGCCGCGCACCGTCGCGTTTCTGGTCGAGCCGATCCAGGCCGAGGCCGGCATCATCGTGCCCCCGCCCGGCTATCTCTCGGCGGCTCGTGCGCTCTGCCGCGAGCACGGCGTGCTGCTGATGCTCGACGAGATTCAGACCGGGCTCGGCCGAACCGGGAAACTGTTCGACTACCAGCACGAGCCGGACGCGAAGCCGGACGTGCTGATCCTCGGCAAGGCGCTCGGCGGCGGCATCTATCCGGTCTCCGCGGTGCTCGCATCCGCCGAGATCATGGGCCTTCTTCGGCCCGGCGATCACGGCAGCACGTTCGGCGGCAATCCGCTGGCCGCGGCCGTCGGCGAAGCCTCGCTCGAGGTCGTGATCGAATCGCGTCTGCCCACCCGCGCGGCGGAGCTCGGCAGCTACTTTTTCGATCGGCTCGCGACGCTGAAATCGCCGCACGTCGTGTCGATTCGCGGCCGCGGGCTGCTCGTCGGCATCGAGATCGCGCGCGACGCGGGGACGGCACGTCAATTCTCCGAGAAGCTGCTCGAGCGCGGTGTGCTGTCGAAAGATACGCACGAGCAAGTGATTCGTCTCGCTCCGCCGCTTATCGTGCAGAAGGACCAGCTCGACTGGCTCGTCGACCAGCTGCGCTTCGCGCTCGCGCCGTAGGGGACGCGATTTTCGTGGTCGACCGGACCCAACTCGGTGCAAGGGGGATACGATGGATCTCGGACTTCAAGGGAAGAATGCGGCGATCTCCGGATCGAGCCAGGGCATCGGCTTCGCGATAGCCGAGGCGCTCGCGAAGGAAGGCTGTAACGTCGCGCTCTGCGCACGCGGGCGCGAGCGGCTCGACCGCGCCGTCGCCGATATCGAAGCGCTCGGCGTGCAAGCGCACGGGATCGTCGCGGATCTCTCGACCGAGGACGGCTGCAGGGCTTTCGCCGAAGGCGCGGCCGAGAAGCTCGGCGGCCTCGACATTCTCGTGAACAACGTCGGCGGCATGATCCCCGGCACGCTCGACAGCCTGACGCCCGAGCAATGGTCGACGGTGCTGAACGTCAACTTGATGGCCGCGGTCTACACGACCCGCTACGCGCTTCCGCACTTGCAGCGAGGCCGCGCGGCGCGGATCCTGAATGTCTCGGGCGTGACCGGTCGGCAGCTGATGCCGGGCGCGCTGACGACGACCATTCCGAATGCCGGCATCATCGCGTTCTCGAAGCTGATGGCCGGCGAGCTCGGCGCGGCCGGGA
>CAYMAF010000134.1:0-7864 GCA_964388365.1 uncultured Gammaproteobacteria bacterium
TGACGGCGACGTCAAGCGAAGGAGGCCGAATCGCCCCTTCGGCCGTAACCGTTTCGCATGACGAATTTGCGCGCTTTACGCTGACCCCCGATACGGGATATCGCATCGCCACCGTCACCGGCTGCGAGGGTCGTTTGATCGAAGATACTTACACGACCGGCCCGATCACGGCCGCATGCAGCGTCACTGCGACGTTCATTCGAGTTCAGCATACGGTGACCGCCGACGCGGGCGAAGGCGGCGTGATCACTCCGGCGTCCCGCACGGTCGCGCATGGGGAGTCGACGAGCTTCACGCTGACTCCGGATGACGGCTATCACATCGCCGGCGCGGCAGGCTGCGACGGCACGCTGAGCGGCGACGTCTTCACGACCGGACCGATCACCGGATCGTGCGCGGTGACCGCGAGCTTCGCCTCGAACACCTACTCGGTGACGGCGACCGCGACCGAAGGGGGGCAGATCGCCCCTTCGACCGCAACGGTTTCCCATGGCCAAGCGGTCAGCTTCACGCTGATGCCGAATGCCGGATATGCCATCGACACGGTGATCGGCTGCGGCGGCACGCTCGACGGCAACGTCTTCTCGACCGCGCCGATCACCGAGGCCTGCAGCGTCGTCGCGAGCTTCTCGCTCCTTCGATACACGGTCACCGCGAGCGCCGCCGAAGGCGGCAGCATCGCGCCGGCCAGCACGGAGGCCGAGCACGGGCAGCCGGTGAGCTTCGTCGTGACCGCCGATGCGGGCTACGACATCGACGAAGTGCACGGCTGCGGCGGCACGCTCGATGGAGACATCTACACGACTGCGCCGATCACCGCGGCTTGCGCCGTGACCGCGAGCTTCGCTCCTAAGACCCATGTGGTCAGCACGAGCGCCGGCGAAGGCGGCTCGATTGCGCCGGCATCGAGCCACGTCGCTCACGGCGAGCGCCTAGAGCTCACGATCCGCCCGGACGACGGGTTCCGCATCGCGACCGTCTCGGGTTGCGGCGGCCTGCTCGCCGGCGAGACCTACACGACGGGACCGATTACCACGAGTTGCACCGTGACCGCGGCGTTCGCGCGCAAGACCTATACGATCACCGCGCACGCGGGCGCCGGCGGAAGCATCGAGCCGGGCTCGGCCGAGGTGGACCACGGGCAGCGGGCCGCCTTCGACGTGCTTCCCGATGCGGGATATCGCATCGCCGCCGTGAGCGGCTGCGCAGGCGAGCTCGTGGACCGAACCTATACGACCGAACCGATTACCGCGGCTTGCAGCGTCACGGCCGCGTTCGAGCCGGATCTCGCCGCGCCGGAGCGCTTCACGGCCGAGCCGGGAGACCAACAGGTCACGCTGAACTGGGATCCCGTCGAGATGGCCGAGGTTTACGACGTCTATCGCGCGCTCGAGCCGTTCGATCCGGAGAACTACTCCGTCTACGAAGGCGGCACGCTGACGCTCAACGTTCCGGCCGCGCCGCATGTCGTGACCGACCTCGTGAACGACACCGAATACTTCTTCAGCGTGCGCGCACGCACCGGCTCCGTGCTCGGTCCCCCGAGCGCATTGATCTCGGCGACCCCGCACGCGATGTGCTTCGCGCTGCCGAGCGACGATCCCGACGTCTGCAGCGGCAACGGCGTGTGCATCGCGGAGGACACTTGCCAATGCGAAGGGCTCTACACCGGCCGGCGCTGCGATCAGGAGCTCGTCTTCGCAGTGGGTGGCGGTGGGAGTACACTTGGCCTTCGCGTCTACCGGTCCATCTGCCGGGCGTGTTAAAGCCGCTGGACGCGACGGATTCTGTCATGTGGGCCTACGAAATCATCGCGAACGAGTGGTATGAGAACGTGCCCGGCTTCAACTTCGGAATCGCGCTCGAACTGGCAAAGGTCGTACACGAGCTCGGCCAGCTTCCGATCGAATGGGCCTATAAGGGAATCAACGGGAACCTGTTCGCGAATAACGTGTCGACGCCTTTCGGCCGCCCGGTCGGCAATGTCGGCGACCGCATTCTGTTGAAGTACGACGGTTCCGCCGGCACGCTCAGCTTCTATACGAAGCTCGTCGGCGAGGAGACGTGGACGCTCGAGGGCGAGCGGGTCGCGTTCACGGACATCGATCCGCCCGAAGGTCCGGAAGGCAAGCAGATATGGCCGATAACGTCCGTCGCGTGTTTCGGCCTCTGCACGCTGAAGCTCATTCCGCCCGGACCGGATGCGCCGTAGCGCGCGGCTTTAGCCGAGCAGGCTCTCGCGCTCGTAGAGCCGCACCGCCGCGAACCCGAGGACGGCCGCGGCCGCGAGCGTCGCGGCCGCGGACTGCGCGTAGAACGCGAGCGGGATCGACTCCTGGCGGATCAGCGCCGTCACGAGCAGGTGCTGGCTCAGGCTCGGGATCCACATCAGCGTGCCCGTCGCCTTCATGTTCAGCATCGTCGCGAAGATCAGCGGCACGGTCGGCACGAGCAGCACGAGCGTCACGTACGTCTGCGCCTCCTTGTAGCTGCGCGTGAACGACGCGACGAGCGTCATCAGCGCCGCGCCGAGCGGCGCGAACGGCAGCACGATCGCGAACGCCGAGACCGCGGCGCCGACGCCGAAGCTCGAGCTCATGCCGAGCGGCTCGAGCGGCGCGAAGCGGAGCGCGACCGTGAACCCGGCGAGCGTCAGCACGAGCGCGAGCAGCATGTACGCGGTCGTCGCCGCCATCTTGCCGAGCAGCAGGCTCGAGCGCTTCACCGGCACGGTCAGGAGCGGCTCGAGCGAACGGCGCTCGCGCTCGCCGGCCGTGCTGTCGATCGCGAGATAGAAGCCGCCCATCAGCGTCGCGACGAGCAGGAAATACGTCAGCATGCCGAGCAGCACGGCCGACCGCCCCGCCGGCGTCGAGACGTCGAGCTCGTCAAGCGTCACGCTCTCGAGCGCGCTCGGGTCGACGCCGCGTGCGACGAGCTTCAGCACGCCGAGCTGACGCGCATAGCTTTGCACGGCGGTGCGGATGCGCCGGACGCGGCTGCCCGCGCGGGTATTCGATTGATCGTAGACGAGCGTCACGCGCGCGGTCTCGCCGGCCGCGAAACGCTCGGGGAAATCCGCGTCGAACAACAGCACCGCATCGTGCCGGCCCCGCTCGACCGCGTCGATCGCCTGCTCGAGCTTCCCGATGCCGTGATCCTTCGCCTCCTGCACGCCGCGCGCGCCGAGATACGCGACGAGATTGGGCGCGAGATCGGCGCCGACGATCGGCACGTCGACCGGCCGATCGGCCGTCGAGACCGTTTGCGACACGAGCACGTTGACGAGCACGGCGAACAGCACCGGGCCGAGCAGCGGCCCGAGCACGAACGCCGAGAACAGCGTGCGCCGATCGCGCGCGTTGTCGAGCACCTCCTTGCGGAAGACCGTGAGGATCGCGCTCATCGCGCGGTCTCCCCGACGGCCTCGACGAAAATGTCTTCGAGGCTTCGCCCCGGATAGCGCGCCTCGAGCTCGGCCGGCGTGCCGCGCGCGGCGATCCGCCCGCCGGCGATGATCACGAGCTCGTCGACGAGCGCCTCGATCTCCTGCATCACGTGGCTCGACAGCAGCACGCAGCAGCCGTCGGCCCGAAGCTCGCGCAGCCAGTCGCGAAGCTCGCGCGTCGCCATCACGTCGAGGCCGCTCGTCGGCTCGTCGAGCAGGACGTGCCGCGGCGCGTGCACCATCGCCCGCGCGAGCGCGACCTTCGTGCGCTCGCCCTGCGAGAAGCCCTTGGCCTTGCGGTCGGCGATCGGCTCGAGCGCGAGCCGCTCGAGCAGCGCGTCGACGCGTGCCCGGAGCCGCCGCTCGTCGAGCCCGTGCAGCCGGCCGTAGTATTCGATGTTCTCGCGCGCCGTGAGGTGCGGATAGAGCCCGGCGTTGTGCGGCAGCACGCCGACGAGCCGGCGGGCGTCGAGCGGCGCGGCCGTGACGTCGACACCGCCGATCCGCGCGGTGCCGGCATCGGGCTTCAGCACGGTCGAAAGAATCCGCAGGCACGTCGATTTACCGGCGCCGTTCGGACCGAGCAGCCCCGTGATGCGCCCGTCTCCGGCCGTGAAATCCACGCCGTCGAGCGCGCGCACGTCGCCGAACCGCTTCGCGAGTGAAACGACCTCGATCATCGATGAAGCTTCAGGGAGCGGGGCCGGCGGCGGACAGGAAGAACGGCGCCGGCGGCTCGGCCGCGAGACACCGGGCGTCGATATCGGTCGACGCGCTTTCGAGAAAGTCCGCGATCACGCGCGGAGCACAGCCTATTCCGGCGATGCCGTGACCCTGATCGGGCACGATGACGTGCTTCGCGTGGGTCAGCCCCGCGGCGATCACCTCGTTCGCGTAGCGAGGCGGCGTGACCGGGTCGAGCTCGCCGGATAGAAGCAGCACCGGCCCGTCGAACTCGAGCGGACGCTTGATCTCGGGCGGTGCCGGCGTCGCCGGCCATACGCCGCAGATCGTCTCGAGCGCGCCGACGATCGAGTCGCCGAGATAGGTTTCCGCGGCCGCGCTCGCCGCGCCCGGGCGATAGAACGGCACGTCCTCGGTGCAGACGACCGAGTTGTGCATCGGCATGTTCATCGCCGCGGAAAGATCCGACGTCAAGAGCTCCGCCTGCGCGGCGAGCATCCCGTAGTCGCCTTCGTACGCGCTGTCGATCGCGAGCGGAAGCAGCGACGCCGTCGCCGACGTATAGCTCATGAGCCGCACGACGCCGGCGAGATCCGCAGCCGAGAATAGCCGGTTCTCGAGCTTGCCGGTCCGAGGATTCGGGATCTCGAGCGAGACCGGCCCCGACTCGAGCCGGAGGCGCAGGCCTGCGAAGCGCTGCGCGAGATCCGGATAACGGGCCGAGCAGTGCGGATCGGCGGCGCAGCGCGCGAAGAGCCCGTCGAGCGCGGCCTGCGCGTCGCCGGCGATCGCCGGCCCGAGCGCGAGCGCGGCCGGCACGACGCCGTCGAGCACCATCGCGCGGACGCGGGCCGGATAACGCGCCGCGTAGCGCTGCGCGACGCGGGTGCCGTACGAGATCGCATAGAGATTCCACCGCTCGGCTCCGACGGCCGCGCGCAGCGCTTCGAGATCCCCGACGGCGGGCTCGGTCCCGAAATGGCGCGGATCGCGCGTCAGCTCCGCGAGGCATCCGAGCGCCGCGTCCGCGAGCTCGTCGATCGCGGCCGTGTCGAACGCCGGAGCATCCGTGAGCTCGCAGCGAAAGCCTTCGGCCGAGCGCCCGGTGCCGCGCTGGTCGAGCAGCAGGATATCCCGCTCGCGCCGCACGCCCTCGAACGCGCGGCGGAGCTGCAGATAGAGGTCGACGGCCGACTGCCCGGGCCCGCCGGCGAGCAGCACGAGCGGATCGGGACGGGGCGCCGCGGTCAGCGCGGGCACGCGCGCGACGAACAGCGCGAGCGACGGCCCATCGGGCGCGCCCGGGTCCTCGGGCACGACGAGCTCGCTGCACCAAGCGAGGGCGGCCGGCAGGCGCGGTGCCTCGAGCCGGCAGCGTGTCTCGTCGAGCGAATCGGCGGCGCCGACCCGCTCGGCGAACGCGGTGCCCGCGGCGACGAGCGCGGCGAGCGCCGAGCAAGCGGCGCGGGCGATCCGTCGGCAGGTGCGTGCGGCGAGCATCGGCGAATGGTGACCGGAACGCCGGCGACTTGCCAGAGGCTTTCGCGGCCGCGAAACCGTAAATCACCGCTTGCCCGGCGGGCGTTGCCGCGCGGTGCGGGATGCACACTGTTAGAATTCCGCGCATGTCGACGATCCGACCTCTCGAGCATCCAGGCCGTTTCGGCTGCATCGTCGTCGGCGGCGGTCACGCCGGCACCGAGGCCGCGCTCGCGGCCGCGCGGATGGGCGTCGAGACGCTGCTCGTCACGCAGAATATCGAGACCCTCGGTCAGATGAGCTGCAACCCGTCGATCGGCGGGATCGGCAAGGCGCATCTCGCGAAAGAGATCGACGCGCTCGGGGGCGCGATCGCGCTCGCGGCCGACGCGGCGGGCATTCATTTCAAGGTGCTGAACGCGAGCAAGGGCGCCGCGGTTCGCGCGACGCGCGCGCAGGCCGACCGGGTGCTCTACAAGCAGGCGATCCGCGGCATCCTCGAGCGGCAGCCGCATCTTTCGCTGCTGCAGCAAGGCATCGACGATCTCGTGATCGAGCATGGCCGCGTCCGCGGCGTCGTGACCCAGATGGGACTCGTGATCCGCGCGGCGACCGTCGTGCTGACCGTCGGCACGTTCCTCGGCGGCAAGATTCACGTCGGCGACGCGAATTACGCCGGCGGACGCGCCGGCGATCCGCCGGCGATGCGGCTCGCGGCGCGGCTGCGCGATCTCGGCCTCGCGGTTGGGCGCCTGAAGACCGGCACGCCGCCGCGCATCGACGCGCGGACGATCGATTTCTCGGGACTGACCGTGCAGCCGGGCGACGAGCCCGTGCCGGTCTTCTCGTACCGCGGCAAGCGAGCGATGCATCCGCGCCAGGTGCCGTGCCATATCACGCACACGACGGAGCGGACGCACGAGATCATTCGCGCGGGGCTCGACCGCTCGCCGCTCTATAGCGGTGCGATCGAGGGGATCGGGCCGCGCTACTGCCCGTCGATCGAGGACAAGGTCGTGCGCTTTCCCGAGCGCGCGACGCATCACGTCTTCATCGAGCCCGAAGGCCTCGACACGAGCGAGGTCTACCCGAACGGCATCTCGACGTCGCTGCCGTTCGACGTGCAGTACGAGCTCGTGCGCTCGATCCCGGGCTTCGAGCGCGCGCACATCACGCGGCCGGGCTACGCGATCGAATACGACTTCTTCGATCCGCGCGATCTGAAACCGTGGCTCGAGACGAAGGCGATCGAGGGCCTGTACTTCGCGGGCCAGATCAACGGCACGACCGGGTACGAGGAGGCCGCGGCGCAAGGCCTCGTCGCCGGCATCAACGCTGCGCTCGCCGTGCAGGGCCGGGAGCCGTGGTGGCCGCGGCGCGACGAGGCCTATATCGGCGTGCTGATCGACGACCTGATCACGCGCGGCGCGCCCGAGCCCTACCGCATGTTCACGAGCCGCGCCGAGTATCGGCTGACCTTGCGCGAGGACAACGCGGATCGGCGTCTGACGCCGGTCGGCCGCGAGCTCGGCGTCGTCGGCGATGAACATTGGCGGGTTTTCTCGATCAAACGGGAGGCGATCGAGCGCGAGACGCAGCGCCTCGGTCGTGCGACGGTGCGCGCCGGCGACGTGCCGGATGGGCACGCGCTCGGGCCGATCGGCCGCGACTTGAAGGCGCTCGAGCTGCTGAAGCGCCCGGAGACGCGTTATCGGGACGTCGTCTCGCTCGAGTCGGTCGGCGCGTGCGCCGAGGTCGAGGCGCTCGACGACGAGCAGCGGCAGCAGGTCGAGCAGGCGCTCGAGATCGAGGCCCGCTATGCCGGCTACGTCGATCGCCAGAAGCGGGAGATCGAGCGTCAGCGCCGCGAGGCGGGGACGCCGCTGCCCGAGGATTTCGACTACAAGGCCGTTCGCGGGCTGTCGAACGAGGTACGCGAGAAGCTCGAGCGGATCCGGCCGACGGATATCGGCCAGGCTTCGCGAATCGCCGGCATGACGCCGGCGGCGATCTCCCTGCTACTGATTCACCTGAAGCGGCGGCAGCGCCAGAGCGCCTGACCGGGTCCCGACGGCTCGGGCTCCCGGGAGCGGCTCGGCGGCGCCGCACGACCGACGGACGGAGACGATATGAAGAGACTGGCCTTTCTGTGCTGCGCGCTTTCGATACTCGCCGCGTGCAGCCGCGACTACGCGCCGTCGGGCCCGATCGGCGGCGAGAGCGGCACCGAGCTCGCGGAGCGTCAGGTCATCC
>CAYMAF010000135.1:0-7854 GCA_964388365.1 uncultured Gammaproteobacteria bacterium
TCGAGCCGGTCAAATCGGCGGAGCCACCGAGCAGCTCGGGCAGATGCGGCGCGAAGCCCTCGAGCGCACGCAGCGACGCGAGACGCGTCGCGAGCGGCTTCGCCTCGGCCGCGATCTCCTCGATCGCGCGATCGGCGATCTCGTTCCAGCGCTCCGGAAGATCGCCGCGCATGCGGCGCTCGAGCTCCGCGGCGAGATCGGGATACGCGGCTCGATAGCGCTCGAAGCGGGCCTGCCATTCGGCCTCCGCGGCCTTGCCGCGCGCGGTCGCATCCCACGCGGCTTTGATCTCGTCGGGAATCACGAACGGCGGATGCTCCCAGCCGAGCGCCTTGCGCGTCGCCGCGACCTCCTCCGGACCGAGCGCGGCGCCGTGCGTCGCCGCGGTGCCCTGCTTCGTCGGCGCGCCCCAGCCGATCGTCGTCTTACAGCAGATCAGCGTCGGGCGGTCGCGCTCGGCGCGCGCGGCGTCGATCGCGGCTTTGATCGCCTCGGGATCATGCCCGTCGACGTTCTCGATGACGTGCCAGCCGTAGGCTCGGAACCGAGCCGCGGTGTCGTCGGTGAACCAGCCCTCGGTCGGGCCGTCGATCGAGATGCCGTTGTCGTCCCAGAACGTGATCAGCTTGCCGAGGCCGAGCGTGCCCGCGAGCGAGCACGCCTCGTGCGATACGCCCTCCATCAGGCATCCGTCGCCGGCGAACACCCACGTGTAGTGATCGATGATCTCGTGGCCGTCGCGATTGAACCGCGCGGCGAGCACCTTCTCGGCGATCGCCATGCCGACGGCATTCGCGAGCCCCTGGCCGAGCGGACCGGTCGTCGTCTCGATGCCGATCGCGAGCTCGCGCTCCGGATGCCCGGCCGTTCGCGAGCCGAGCTGGCGGAAGCGCTCGATCTCGTCCATGCCGAGCGGATAGCCGACGAGATGCGCGACCGCGTAGAGCAGCATCGAGCCGTGACCGTTCGACAGCACGAAACGGTCCCGATCGATCCACTCGGGATTCGCCGGGTTGAACTTCAAATAGTCGTTCCAAAGCACCTCGGCGATGTCGGCCATGCCCATCGGCATGCCGGGGTGGCCGGACTTCGCGCGCTCGACCGCGTCGACGGCGAGCATGCGCACCGCGTTCGCGAGGAGCCGGCGCGGCGGCCGTCCGGACGAGGACGAGCTCGTGGTTCCAGGAGTCGAATTCTGTTCGAGAGAGGCCATCTCGGGCTCTTTGACCGTTGCTTTCGTGTGATTAGGAGGTGGTCGGGCGAAGCAGAGGATTGTCGCTTAATGCGTGCAGTTCCCGCAACTTGAGCCCCGTTTGAGAAAATTTCCGACCACTCCCGGGTTTCCGCGCGGAAGGATCCAGTATCATGGCCGGCCTGTCTCCCACTGTCGTTCGCTCGATGATGCAACCCGTCCCCGACGACGCCGATCGCGGCGCCGGCCCCGGCGCGCGCTCGAGAGCTCCTCGCGCCGGGACACTTCCACGACGGCGCCCGCTCCCGACGACGGAGTCGCGCTGATGTCAGAGCCGCTCGTTCTGCTGCACATCACCGATACGCACCTGCACGCGGCCGCCGACAGCAGAATGCGCGGCGTACGAACCTACGAGACGTTCCTCGCCGTGCTCGAGCGCGCGCGAAGCTCCGAGCAGTGGCCGCCGGCGGCCGTGCTCGTAACCGGCGACATCGTCCAGGACGAAAGCCGCGCCGGCTATGCACGGTTCCGTTCGACGCTCGAGCCGTTGGGCCTGCCGGTCTACTGCATCCCGGGCAACCACGACGATCCGAACCTGTTGAGCGAGGTATTGACCGGCGGCAACTTCCGTGTCGGCGGCGAGGTCCGTTTCGACGCGTGGTCGCTGATCATGCTCTCGACGTTCCTGACCGGCGAGGACGCGGGCGGGCTCGGCGATCGCCGCCTCGAAGGGCTCGACGCCGCGCTTTCGGAGCATGCGGGCCGCCACGTGCTGGTCGCGATGCACCACCATCCGCTGCCACTCGGAAGCCGATGGCTCGACGGCGTCGGCCTACGAGACGCGGACCGATTCCTCGCGGTGCTCGATACGCACCCCCACGTCCGCGCCGTCGTCTGCGGCCACGTGCATCAGGCGAGCGACCGCGAGCGCCGCGGCGTCCGTTTCATCAGCACACCGTCGACGTGCTCGCAGTTCCTGCCGGGCAGCGAGTTCTTCGCGCTCGACGACCGGCCGCCGGGCTTCCGCTGGCTCGTGCTGCATGCGGACGGCCGCATCGAGACCGAGGTCGGCTGGGCCGACGTGACGCCCGAAACGTGATGGCGATCCTGCAAGCCGCGGCGGGCCCGCCGCGGCTTTCCGCGGATCAGATCTCCACCATCTCGAAATCTTCCTTGCCGGAGCCGCAATCCGGGCATCGCCACGACAACGGCACGTCGTCCCATCGCGTGCCGGGCGCAAGGCCTTCCTCCGGCAGGCCCTTCTCCTCGTCGTAGATGAACCCGCAGATCAGGCACATGAACCGCTTATAAGTTTGCTCTTGTACTGCTTCCATGACTCTCGTGCCGCACGGCGGCGCGGCATTCCACACTTCAATTCAACGACGCGCCGAGCCGATCGAGCCGCGCGAGCGGATCGTCCATCTCGAGGCATTCCTGGCGCGCCTCGAGCGTCAACGGTAACACTTCCGCGAGCCGATATGAGACCCACGACGCATCGGCATAGTTCTCGTCGAGGTGCTGTGAATGCGAGCCGAGCCGCGGCAGGACCTGGCGGAGCAGCTTCGCGAGGTGGCGATGCCGCGGGGGCAGCGGCCGCGGCTCCTCATCGGGGAGGACCTCGATGCTTCCGACGTACAGGCCGTCGGGCCGCCTCGCCGTGCGCTCGAGCCGGAAGCGCTCGCGCCCCAGCGCGACGATACCGAGCAGGCCGTCGGTCTCCTGATGCCAGTCGACGATCTCGGCCAGAGTCCCGATCTCGGCGGTGCGAGCAGCTCCCGTCTCCGAGCCCTCGACGATCAGCAGCACGCCGAACTTCTGCGGCTGCTTCATGCAGCGTCCGATCATGTCGACATAACGCGGCTCGAAGATCCGCAGCGGCAGCACGCCGCCTGGAAACAGCACGGTCTTCAGCGGAAATAGCGGAGTCGCGTCTTCCGGCATCGCGGCGAACGCAGTCAACCGCTCGCCTCACGCACCTCGCGGCTGCGCAGCGCCTGCTGCAGCAGACGAGGCAAACCGTGAAAGCTGCCGTTCGACATCAGCACGACCTGATCGCCGCTCGTGAGCTCGTCGAGCAGCGTCTCGAGAAGCTCGTCGACCGTGAGCGCGACCGTAAGCTTCGCGCCGAGCGTCGCGAGGGTCTTTTCGGGCCGCCATCCGAGATCCTCGGCGGCGAGCACGTAGACCTTGTCCGCCGAGTCGAATGCCTTGCGCAGCGCGTCGCGATGCACGCCCATCCGCATCGTGTTCGAGCGGGGCTCGACGACCGCGATGATTCGCCGCTCCGGCTGCTGGCTGCGCAGCGCCTCGAGCGTCGACGCGATCGCGGTCGGATGATGCGCGAAATCCTCGTACAGCCCGATGCCGGCGAAGACACCCCGCTTCTCGAGGCGGCGCTTCACGCCCTTGAACTGCGACAGCGCCTCGAGCGCGACCTCGACCGACACGCCTGCGTGAACCGCGCAGCCGAGCGCCGCGAGCGCGTTCTCGAGGTTGTGCGCGCCGACGAGTGCCCAGCCGACCTGCCCGACCTTCGCGCCGTCCCGGAACACGCTGAAGCGCGACTTCGCGCCGATCAGGTCGTACGCGGCGGTCCAGGTCGCGGCGTCGTCGCGAGCGCTGAACGTGTCGACGGGCGTCCAGACGCCCTTCGACAGCAGCGTGTCGATATTCGCGTCGTGCCCGCTGACGGTGATCCTGCCCTCGCCCGGCACCGTCCGGATCAGCTGGTGGAACTGCCACAGGATCGAGTCGAGGTCCGGGTAGATATCCGCATGATCGTACTCGATGTTCGTGATCGCGAGAGTCCGAGGCCGGTAGTGCACGAACTTCGCGCGCTTGTCGAAGAACGCGGTATCGTACTCGTCCGCCTCGACGACGAAATACTTCGAGCGTCCGAGCCTCGCGGAAATCGAGAAGTTCGTCGGGATGCCGCCGACGAGAAAGCCCGGGTCGAGCCCCGCATAGTCGAGAATCCACGCGAGCATGCTCGTCGTCGTGGTCTTGCCGTGCGTGCCGGCAACGGCGAGGACCCATTTGTCCTTCAGCACGTTGTCCGCGAGCCACTCCGGGCCGGAGTAATACGGGATGCCCGAGTTCAGCATCGCTTCGACCGCCGGGTAGCCGCGTCGCAGCACGTTGCCGACGACGACGCAGTCGACGTCATCGAGGTCGAGCCGGTCGTAGCCTTCCTGAAGCCGAATGCCGAGCTTGCGCAGCTGCGTGCTCATCGGCGGGTAGACGTTCTGGTCGGAGCCGGAGACCTGATGGCCGGCCGCCTTCGCGAGCGCCGCGATGCCGCCCATGAACGTGCCGCAGATTCCGAGGATGTGAACGCGCATCAGCCGGCCGCCGGGAGAATCGCTTCGAGCACCGCCATCGACGTGAGCTCGTACCCTACCACGACGGCCAAGCCGACGACATACGGCTGGGAAATGGCCCTCGATACGATGAATCCAAAAATATCGAGACTCCAGAAGAACAAAAGAAGGAGCAACAGCGTAGGCCCGGTCATCTCGCCCTCGGGCGCCGCGAGCGCCTCATTCCAATACAGGACCGGCAGCGCGAGCGCGTTCAGGATCACGGCGGTACCGAATGTCGCCGTGACGGCCTGCAGGAACCTTTCGGCCTTGTTCACGAGCTTCAGCAGCAGGTAGAGCGCCGCAATATCGACGGCCGGACGGACGACGATCACGAGCAGCTGCGCCTGGGTCATCGGCACGACGGACAGCGTCGCGAGCAGCACGACGCCGTACGCGACCAGCGCGAAACGCAGCAGCGCGTGCGACGCGGGCAGCGCTTCCGGACCGCGTCGGTGCAGCGCAATGTCGAAGAAGACGGAGATCAGCGGCCACACTGCTAACGACGCCGGTGCGTTCTGAACATGGTTCGCGTTCTCCGTCCGGTCCACGAGAGTGCTTCCGGCGAGCCGGGCCGCGATAATAACCGAATGACCGAAGTCCCGAAAACGCGCAAGGCGGCGCCATGGACCGTCTGATCGACAGCGACGCGGCACTGCGCGAGCTCGTCGCCGAGCTCGGGCGGACGGAGCTCGTGGCGCTCGATACGGAGTTCATTCGAGAGCGAACCTATTACCCGCAGCTCTGCCTCGTGCAAGTCGCGACGGACCGCGTGACGGCCTGCGTCGACTGCCTCGCGGACCTCGATCTTGCGCCGTTCTTCGCCGCGCTCGCGCGGCCCGGCGCGACGTGGGTGCTGCACAGCGGCCGTCAGGACCTCGAGGTCGTCCGCCAATACGCGAACGTGCTCCCCGCACGGCTGATCGACACCCAGATCGCCTCCGCGCTCATCGGTCATGCCGCGCAGATCGGCCTGCGGGAAGCGCTCTCGACGGCGCTCGGCGTCGACATCGGCAAGGACCACACGCGTGCCGACTGGAGCGCGCGGCCGCTGCCCGAGGGCCCGCTTCGCTATGCGCTCGACGACGTCCGCCACCTGCTGCCGCTGTGGCGCGCGCTCGAGGCGAAGCTCCGCGCAGCCGAGCGCCTCGACTGGCTCGCCGAGGACTGCGCGCGGCTCGTCGAGGAGGCGGCGCGCGACGACGTGCTGCCGATCTGGCTCCGGCTGAAGGGCGTGCAGGGTCTCGGCGCCGACGAGCAGAAGGCGGCGTTCGCGCTCGTGCTGTGGCGCGAGCGCGCCGCCGCGCGGCTCGATCGGCCCCGCCGTTGGATCATGAGCGACGAGCTGTTGATCCGCATCGCGCAAGCTCGGCCGACGAGCGCCGCGGCGCTCGCGTCCGTCCCCGAGATGCCGAGACGCCTCGCGCAGCGGCACGGCGCGGAGATCGTCGCGGAGCTCGCCGCGCGCAACGATCCCTCGCTCGAGCGGGTCCTCGCGCGGGCAGGCAACGGCGAGCGCGCCGACCGGGATGAGCTGAAAGCGCTGCAGGCGAAGGTCAAGGCGCGGGCGCTCGAGCTCGGGATCGAGGCGGAAGTGCTCGCGTCCCGGCGGGATCTAGCGGCGCTGCTGCGCGGCACGCCGCCCGCGCACCTCGTCTCCGGCTGGCGGGCGGCCGAGATCGCCGCGCTCCGAGACGACGCGGGCTGAGACAGGGCAGGCCGAGACGGAATCAGCGCAGACCGAGCGCGGCGAGCAGCCGGTCGTGCACCTCGTCCATCGAGCCCTCGGCGTCGACGCGGCGCAGCAGCCCGCGGCCCGCGTAATAGTCGACGAGCGGCGCGGTCTGGCTCTTGTAGACCTCGAGGCGGTTGCGGATCGTCTCCTCGTTGTCGTCGTCGCGCCGGATCAGCTCGCCGCCGGCCGCGATGCACGCGTCGATCTCTTCCTTCGGCGAGAAATAGATGTTCAGCAGCTTGCCGGTCTTCGAGCACGTGCGCCGGCCGGTCAGCCGTTTCATCAGGATGTCGAAGTCGACGTCCATCAGAATCGCTGCGTCGAGCGCAAGACCGAGCTCTCCGAGCACGCGCTCGAGATCCTCGGCCTGCTTCGAGTTGCGCGGATAGCCGTCGAGGACGAAGCCGCTTGCCGCATCCGGCTTCGCGATCCGCTCCTTGATCATCCCGAGCACGATGTCGTCCGACACGAGCTCGCCGGCATCCATCGCGGCCTTCGCGCGCCGCCCGAGCTCCGTCCCGTCCGCGACCGCCTGGCGGAGCAGATCTCCGGTCGAGACCTGCAGCCAGCCGCGCTCGGCCTCGAGCCGTTTGGCCTGGGTGCCCTTGCCCGATCCCGGTGCTCCAAGCATCACGATACGCATTCGAATTCCTCCCGGGTCGCGCCTCCGGTTCGAGGCAGCGTAAGCTAGCGGCGCGCATCGCCGCCGTCAAACGGTACGGTTCGCCGCGTCAAACGCGAGGCGCGGTTTGCTATCCTTCCGCCGTTTCGTTCGAGGAGAGCCAGAGTGAAGCGAAACGCCTTCTATGCGCAATCCGGCGGCGTCACGGCCGTGATCAACGCAAGCGCGTGCGGCGTGATCGAGACCGCGCGCAAGCACCGCGACAAGATCGGCAAGGTCTACGCCGGGCGCAACGGCATCATCGGCGCGCTGACCGAGGACTTGATCGACACGAGCGCCGAGAGCGCGAAGGCGATCGCGGGCCTCCGCCACACGCCGGGCGGCGCGTTCGGGTCCGCCCGCTACAAGCTGAAGGGGCTGGACGAGAACCGCGCCGAGTACGAGCGCCTCATCGAGGTGTTCCAGGCTCACGATATCGGCTACTTTTTCTATAACGGCGGCAACGACTCGATGGACACCGCGCACAAGGTGTCGCAGATGGCGAAGCGCCTGAAGTTCCCGATCCAGTGCATCGGGATACCGAAGACCGTCGACAACGACCTCCCGTATACCGACACCTGCCCCGGCTTCGGATCGGTCGCGAAGTACGTCGCGGTCTCGACGCGCGAGGCCGCGCTCGACGTCGCATCGATGTCGAGGACGTCGACGAAAGTCTTCATCCTCGAGGTCATGGGCCGGCACGCGGGCTGGATCGCCGCGGCCGCCGGGCTCGCCGGGCAGGGCGAAGGCGAGCCGCCGCACGTGATCGTGTTCCCCGAGATCCCGTTCGACAAGCAGGCATTTCTCGATCGCGTCGCCGAGAGCGTGCGTCGCTACGACTACTGCGTCGCGGTCGTCTCGGAGGGCGCGCGGTACGCGGACGGCCGGTTCCTCGCCGAGGCCGGCA
>CAYMAF010000136.1:0-7830 GCA_964388365.1 uncultured Gammaproteobacteria bacterium
TGCCGCCGAGCGAGCCGACCGCCTCGTAGCTGTCGGCGCCGAGCCAGTCGCGGTAGTCCTTCAGCATGCCGTCGCCGGTGTAGATGCCCGGAAGCGGGGACGGAATCCAGCCCGACTCGAGCGTGTTCGTCGAGTACGCGCGGCTGCCGACGAGACGCAGGTCCACGCCGACGTCGCGGGCGGCTTGCTGGATCGTCGTCTGGATATAGTGCTTGTCCGCGTACGGGCCCCAGATCTCGAGACCGGGCGCGCCCGCCATGCCGTGACGCAGCGCCTGCACGCGGCGGGAGCCGACGTTGATCCAATCGACGTGGAAGAACTTGATGTCCGGCACCTTCGCGCCGTTGACCTTGTCGAGGATCTTGTTCGCGTCCGGGCCCTGGATCTGGAATCGATAGTGCGTGCGATAGATCGCCTTGCCGTCCGGACGGCTGTCAGAGCGCGGATCGTAGGTGAGTCGGACGTTGTACTTGCCGACCGCAGCCTGGAAGCGCACCCAGTTCGCCGTCGGGGAGCGGCCGACGAGCACGAACTTATCCTCGCGCTCGCGGAAGATGATCATGTCGCCGATCACGTGGCCGGCCGGCGTCACGGGCACGTAGTGCTTCGCGCGGTTCAGATCGAAATTCGAGAAGCTGTTGATGCCGACGTAGGACAGCAGCTTCTCGGCGTCCGGGCCTTCGACGATGAGCTCGTCCATGTGGTGGGTCTGATCGAACAGGACCGCGGATTCCCGCCATGCGCGCTGCTCGTCGCGCCAGTTCGAGAATTCCGGGGCGACGACCGGGTATACGTAGATGCCGGATTTCGAGTTGCGCAGCAGTTTGACGGCTCCGCCGGCCGCCTCGATCACAGAGGTCAGGTTGTTCATGCTCATCTTGTGCTCCTGTAAAAGCCCAGACGGAGAGGGCTTCCGACCCCGCTCCGCTTGTAGCGGTAGTACGAATCTCGAGCGCCTTGGATGGGCGCGCAGTTTACCAGGGCCTGCCGCGTCGCACGTGGTGCGGGGACTGCTAGCAGATTCAGCCTACTTCAGCGTCGCCGCGGCGACCAGTGCGGCACGGACGGCGGCGCCGCGGAGTCGGCGGCATAGCCCGCAGGGCTTCCCCGAAATCGGCGTTCCGATGCGCAACGCTCGCGAGCTGCTCTGCCTCGACCGTCGCGACCCCATCGCTTACCATTGCCCGAGCGGCGGTGCGTCGGCTAAGCCGATGAGCCGTAAAGCATCCGGAACTCGAGGGGGCGAGAAGGATGATGGGGTGGGCGGATCGCCGGCGATTCCTGCGCGGCCTCGGAAGCTGCGGAATCGCGCTCGCGGCGGGCATCGGCTGGACCGCGCCTCGCGCGCAGCCGAGATCGCGAACGCTCGCCGCCGAGCCGTTGCGCGGCGGCCTCGTCAGGATCGACGGCGCCGGCGGCAACATCGTCGCGCTCGAGACCTCCGAAGGCGTCGTGCTCGTTGACAGCGGCGCGGCCGAGCACGCCGATACGCTCGCGAGGCTCGTCGCCGACATGCTCGACCGCCCGGTCGAGCTGCTGTTCAACACGCACTGGCATCTCGCGCATACCGGCGGCAACGACCTCTTCGGCGAGGCGGGCGCGACGATCGTCGCGCACGAGAATACGCGGCTGTGGATGACGACGGAGTTCTACGTCGACTGGGAGGACCGCACGTATCCGCGGCGCCGCTCCGAAGCCTGGCCGACGCGCACGTTCCGGTCCTCCGATCCGCAGCCGATCGAGATCGAGCTCGGCGGCCGCAAGATGAACTATGCGCATCTCAAGGAAGCGCATACCGACGGCGACATCTACGTGCATTTCCCGGAGCTGAACGTCGTCGTCGCCGGCGGCGCGGTCAGCGTCGGACAGTATCCGGTGATCGATTACATCACCGGTGGGTGGATCGGCGGCACGATCGACGCGACCGCCTGCCTGCTCGAGCTCTGCGACCGCGAGACGCTGATCGTGCCGCAGTCGGGACCCGCGCAGAGGCGCGCGCACCTCGAAGCGCAGCGCGAGATGCTGACGGCGATACGCGAGCGTATCGAGGAGATGGCCGTGCAGGGCATGAGCCCCGCAGAGATGTTCGACGCCGGGATCACGCGCGACTTCGATGCCGCCTGGGGCGGCGATGCTCGCGGGTTTCTGCGCAACGCGTACGAGAGTATGTGGTGGACCGGGGGACGAATGCGAGGCATCGTCGCATGAGACGAATCGAAGGGCTGCGTGCGCGCTTCACAGCCGCTGCCGTCGCTGCGCTCGCGGCCGCGAGCTGCGCGAAATCGCCGGAGGAGCGGGTCGCGGCCGAATGGGATCTCGTTGGTCGGTATTGCGTCGACTGCCACAACGACGTCGAGTACGCCGGCGATCTTTCGCTCGAGCACGCGAAGCCGGCGGATGTCGTCGGCGATCCCGCGCTCTACGAGCGCGTCGTGATGAAGCTGCGCGGCGACCTGATGCCGCCGCCCGGCGCGCATCGCCCCGACGGCGAGCGCATCGATGCGCTCGTTGCCGCGCTCGAGGCGCGGCTCGACGAGGCGGCGGAGACGGCCGGCCCGATGCCGGGCCGTGTCGCGATGCACCGGCTGAACCGCACCGAGTACGCGCGCGCGATCGAGGATCTGCTCGGCCTCAAGATCGACGCGCAGGCGATGCTGCCGGCCGATGCCGAGAGTCAAGGCTTCGACAATATCGCCGACGCGCTGCGCGTCTCGCCGACGCATATCGACCAGTATCTCGCCGCGGCGCGCGATATCAGCATCATGGCCGTCGGCGATGCGTCGCCCGAGCCGGCGCGTGCCGAGTACCGCTCCGATCTCGCGAACGTCACGCGGCACGTGCACGGCCTGCCGCTCGGCACGCGCGGCGGGCTGCTGATCGAGCATTATTTTCCGGCCGACGGCGAGTACGTGTTCAATTTGAACGTCTCGTCGGTGATCGGCGCGGAGCTGCGCGCGTATCCGCAGGGCTGGCTCGATGACCGGCACAAGGTCATCCTGACGATCGACGGCGAGAAGGTCTTCGAGGGCGAGCTCGGCGGCGAGGAAGATCTGCGTGCTGTCGACCAGCGTCAGATCGAGGCCGTCGGCGAGATCAAGGACCGCTTCCGGAACCTTCGCTTCCCCGTCAAGGCCGGCTATCGTGAGGTCGGCGCGACGTTCGTCGCGAGGAGCTTCGCGCAGTCCGATTACGAATTGCACTCGATGATCCCCGGCGAGGGTGTTCCCGACGTGCCGCGTATGCTCGGCGTCGAGATCATTGGCCCGTATGGGCCGACCGGCCTCGAGCAGCCGACCGAGAGCCGCCGTCGGATCTTCACGTGCTATCCGGAGACCGAGGCCGAGGAGCTCCCGTGCGCCGAGCGAATCCTGACGAGGCTCGCCCGCAAGGCGTTCCGCCGTCCGGTCGGCGAGGCCGATCTCGTGCCGCTCCTCGCGTTCTATCGGACCGGGCGCGACGAGGGCGGATTCGAGGTCGGCATCCAGCGCGCGCTGATGGCGATCCTCGCGAGCACGAAGTTCCTGTACCGGACCGAGCTTCCGACGACCGACGCGGTGCCCGGCGACGTGTATCCGATCGACGATATCGAGCTAGCGTGGCGGCTCGCGTTCTTCCTGTGGAGCCAGGGGCCGGACGACGAGCTGTTGAGGCTCGCGGAGGGGGGCCGGCTGTCCGAGCCCGCGGTCTACGAGGGCGAGGTGCGGCGGCTGCTCGCGGACCCGCGCGCACGTTCGCTCGTGACGAACTTCGCGTTCCAGTGGCTCAGCGTGCGCAAGCTCGACGCGATCGATCCCGACCCGCGTCTGTTCCCGACGTTCGACGAGGATCTGCGCCGCGCGTTCAAGCGCGAGATGGAGCTGTTCGTCGAGAGCATCTTCTTCGACGACGATGCGAGCGTCGTCGATCTGCTCGACGCAACGCACACGTTCGTCAACGAGCGTCTCGCGCGGCACTACGGCATCCCCGGCGTGCTCGGTGACCGGTTCCGCCGGATCGAGCTCGAGGACGAGCGGCGTCACGGCCTGTTCGGCAAGGGCAGCGTGCTGATGGTGACGTCGTATCCCGACCGCACGTCGCCGGTGCTGCGCGGCGCGTGGATCATGGAGCACCTGCTCGGCACGCCGCCGGCGCCGGTGCCGCCGAACGTCGAGACCGATCTCGCGCCGGTCTTCGGCGACGTGCCGCGGTCGGTGCGCGAGCGGCTCGCGCGGCATCGAACCGATCCGTCGTGCAACCAGTGCCATGGCGTCATCGATCCGCTCGGCCAGGCGCTTGAGAGCTTCGACGCGATCGGCGAGTGGCGCGAGATCGAGCGCGACTCCGGAGTGCCGGTCGATTCGACCGGGCAGCTCGCGAGCGGGGTCGAGATCGAAGGACCCGTCGATCTGCGCCGGGCGCTCAAAGCCGAGCCCGAGATGTTCGTGCAAGCGCTGACCGAGAAGCTGTTGACGTTCGCGCTCGGCCGACGGCTCGAGTACTACGACATGCCGACGGTTCGCGCGATCGTGCGCGGCGCGGCCGAGGACGATTACCGCTTCTCGTCGATCGTGATGGGTATCGCGAAGAGCGTCCCGTTCCGGATGCGCGCGGCGGCGCAGCCCGAAGGGATGATCTCCGCGGACGTCGGCATCGGCGCATCGGCGAGCGCGCCGAGCGACGCGTCGCTGACGCCCTGAACGGGGAACTCGCTATGCGGAAACTCTTGCCTTCGCGGGCACGCTTTGGGGCGGGGCTCGTCGCCGTTGCGGCGGCCGCCGCGGCGCTGCCGGCTTTCGCGGCATCCGGGCTCGTCGACGCGGCCCGCGCGGGTGACGCGTCTGCGGCGATCGCCGTGCTCGACGACGGCGCGGATCCGAACGCTCGCTCTTCGGACCGCACGACGGCGCTCCATTGGGCCGTGTACCACGATGCCGCGGATCTCGTGAAGCGGCTGGTCGACGCCGGTGCCGACGTCGATGTCGTCAACGACTACGGCGCGTCGCCGCTGTCGGAGGCCGCGTTGAACGGCAATGCGCAGATCGTCGGCTTGTTGCTCGATGCCGGCGCCGACCCGAACCTGCCCGGCGCGGACGGGCAGACGCCGCTGATGATCGCGGCGCGCGGCGGCCACGTCGACGCCGCGCGGCGGCTGCTCGACGCTGGCGCCGACCCGAACGCGCGCGAGACGTGGCGCGATCAGACCGCGGTGATCTGGGCCGCGGCCGAGCGCCAGCCCGAGATGATTCGTCTGCTGCTCGCGCACGGCGCAGACCCGAATGCGCGATCGAAGATCAACCGCTGGGAGCGGCAGGTCTCGGCGGAGCGGCGCCGGATGTTTCGGCCGTGGGGCGGCATGACCGCGCTGATGTACGCGGCGCGCGAGGGATGCGTCGAGTGCGCCCGCGCGCTCGTCGAAGGCGGCGCCGATCCCGATCTTGGCGGACCGCGCAACGAGACGCCGCTGATCGTCGCGATCAACAACTTCCATTTCGACGTCGCCGCGTATCTGATCGACGCCGGCGCCGACGTGAACAAGTGGGACTGGTGGGGCCGGTCGCCGCTCTATTCGGCGGTCGACATGAACACGATCCCGAAAGGCGGGCGGCCGGATCGCCGCTCGACGGACGAGACGACGAGCCTTGAGCTGATCGAGAAGCTGCTCGCCGCGGGTGCGAACCCGAACCTGCAGCTCAAGCTCTTGCCGCCGTATCGGCACCGCGGCGACGACCGCGGCTGCGACCAGCTGCTGACGGCCGGCACGACACCGCTGCTCCGCGCCGCGAAGACGTTCGACGTCGACGCGATGCGCCTTCTGATCGCTCACGGCGCGGACCTCGAGCTGCCGACCGAGGCCGGCGTGACTCCGCTGATGGCAGCCGCCGGATACGGCTCGCTCGAGTGCGATATCCGCGGCTACGGCCCGGGGATCCCGCATTACGTGACCGATGACGTCCAGCAGAAGTCGATCGACACGCTGCGCATGCTGCTCGATGCCGGCGCCGACGTGAATGCGCGCACGACCGGCGGCACGGCCCGGGGCAAAGGGCCCGGCCAGACGGCGCTGTTCGGCGCCGCGTTCTGGGGGTGGAACGACGTCGTCGCCTTCCTCGTCGAGCACGGCGCTGCGATCGATGCGACGGATGCCGAAGGACGAACCGCCGTCGATGCGGCGCTCGGCCGCGCAGGCGGGCACGATCGCGGAGCCGCGATTCTCGAGTTCCCGGAGACGGCGGCGCTGCTGCGCGAGCTCTGCGATGCGCAGCCGGGCTGCAGCTTGCCGCCGCCGCAAGCGGCCGGGGAATAAGGTCCGCGTCGGGCTACGCCATCCCGATCCGCGATCGGGCCGACGATCGCCAGCACCGAGCGGATCGACGGATCAGGCTTCGGCGGTCTCGGCGGGCAGCGGATCGTACGACGTGCGCTCCGGACCGTACTCGTTGATCGTCGTGCGCCGCAGGTCGCGCCGGTATTTCAGATCGTCGAAGCTCGCCGCACGGTGCAGCGTGCAGCGGTTGTCCCAGATCACGAGGTCGCCGAGGTGCCATGTGTGGCGGTAGACATACCTCGGCTGCGTCGCGAAACGATAGAGCTCGTCGAGCAGCGCGCGGCCCTCGTCCTCGGGCCATCCGACGATATGCGACGCATGCGCGCCGATATAAAGCGCCTTGCGCCCGTCGGCCATCGTCCTGACGACGGGGTGCTGCACCGGCGGCATCAGGCGACGCATCTCGTCCGTGATCTCCTTGAGCCCGGCCTTGCTGCGGGAATACCAGAGATAGTGCTCGGCCTCGAGGCCTTCGATCCGAGCTTTCATCTCGTCCGGAAGATCGGCGTAGACGACCCGCGTGTCGATGAACTCGGTCTCGCCGCCCTCGGGCGGCAGCTCGTGCGCGAGGAGCAGCGACCACTTCGTCGGCAGGTCGTTGAACGAGCTATCCGTGTGGAAGACGAGGTTCGCCTTGTTGTATTGCCGGCGAGCCGACTCCTCGGTCAGCAGGTTGCCGTCCGCGTCGAGATTCGATGCGTCGTATAGCTCTCGACGGAGCCGCCGCCGCTTGCCGCCGACGCCGAGCAGCGGCGGCAGCTCGAGCGGTCCGAAGGCGCGGCTGAAGCGGATATGCTGCTCGTCGTCGATCCGCTGATCACGGATCACGAGCAGGGCATAGCGCCCGACCGCGTCCTCGACGGTGCGCACGAGCTCGGGGCTCGGCGGCTCGGTCAGGTCGGCGCCGTGGAGCTCCGCGCCGAACAGCGGATGGAGGGGGTTGATCTCGAATGCCATGGCTTTCGCTTGTCTTCCGTTACGGGCAGAGCTGCCTTCGGCCGACGGCGCGTTCGCTCAGCGAGCGTGCCACCACTCGCGCAGCACACGGCAATGCTCGGGGTCCGCATGCTCGAGCAGGAAGACCCCGTCGAGTTCGACCTTCGCGCCGTTGGAGATCAGCTCGAACTTCGAGTTCCACCGCGCGACGCCGGTGCCGTCGGCGAGCACGCCGAGCGGCGTGACCGTGACCGCGATATCGCGCTGATCGGCCGTGACCCGCGCCCAGTACTCGCTGACCCCGGTGCGGCCGCGGAAAGGTTCCGCGTAGGGGGTCTCGTAGTAGATTGCGTCTTCCGTGAAAAGGGCCGCGGCGGCTGCCGGGTCCTTCGTCTCCCACGCGTGCTTGTATCGTTCGAGCCACGTCTTTAGCCCGGCCGCGTCGAGATTCGGCATAGTCATGATCCTCTTTTAGCCGGTCGGGGGCCGGGGTTCAACCCGCCGGCCCCTCGGGAAGCCCGGGTTTACTTTCTAGAACTCCTTCGTGAAGTCGATGCCCCAGCGGCGGCCCGGCGCGGGGAACAGGAAAT
>CAYMAF010000137.1:0-7776 GCA_964388365.1 uncultured Gammaproteobacteria bacterium
TCTCGTACGCGCCGTCGGGCAGCGGCTCGATGCTGACGAACGGGCGCCGCTCGCGGAGCTGGATCAGAATCTCCTCCGACGGATACCTGACCTCTGCCCCCGGCCGTGCGCTGCTCGTCGCGACGATCCGCTGGCCCGGGGCGAACAGCGTCAGCTCCTCGGCGCCGCTGTCGCGGCGAAGCGCGCCGATCTCCGCGACGAGACTCTCGGGGTCGGTCGCGCCGAGGCGGGCCGCGATGCGCTCGACCTCGTCGAGATTGCGGCGCCGCTGCACGTCGAGCGCCGTCTGGCTCAGCGTCAACGCATCGTCGAGGCCGCGTTCGACATCGACGTCGAACCAATTGTCGATACCGCGGTTGATGAACGCGACCGAGAACAGATACACGATCACGAGCGGCGTCACCGCGAGCGCGACGAGCAGCGTGATCATGCGCAGCTTGAGCCGCGAGCCGGGCACGTGCCGGCGCAGATCGCGCAGCAGCCGCGTGAGGTTGACCGCGATCAGCGCGATCAGCAGCGCGACGCCGAGCGAGTTCACGAGCAGGATCCAGTTCTGCAGCCGCGCGAAGTCGTCCGAATCCTCGGCAACGCGCGCGAACAGCAGCAGCGCGGCGAGCCAGAGCACCACGCCGAAAGCGAGGAGCACGGCCCATAGCGCGCGCCTTATTCGCCGTCCAACCGCCATTCGTACCAGTCGCTCGCGATGCTGAAGTCTTTGCGCCAGAACGCTAAGAGGCGCAGCGGTCCGGGATATCGCTCGGTGTCGAGCACGACGCGGATCCTGAGATCGTAAGCCCTTCGCGGCTCGAGCAGCGACGCATCGATCAGCGGCAGCTTCTCGATGCGGCCGAGGTGATTCAGCGCGCCGAACAGCGTCGGGAACGAGCTGCGGTCCCGGCTGTTCAGGTTCGTCACGACGTAACGCTCCGTCAGCGCGTGATATTCGAGCTGATACCGCTGGCGGAGCGCGGCGACGTCGGCATCGACCCACCAGCGCCGGTTGTACGTCATCTCGACGTCGAGCCGGATCGTCAGCGGCACGCCGGAGCGGAGCGCCTCGCGGGCTTCGCGCGGCAGGCGCAGCTCCATCCATGCGTCGAGGTAGTGGACGCCGCCATCGAGCTCGATCGTGGCCGACCGGATCTCGAAACGGCCAGGATCCGTTTCCTGCGCGCTCGGTGCCCGCCCGATGCCGAGCAGCAGCACGGCGACCGCAATGAACTTCAACGCACCGGCCAGGAGGCTGGTCGCGCCGGCGCTAGTGGTTAGTGCCCGATACACGCGTGAGGTGCGCCCGCTGCTTGTCGATGCAAGCATAATAGAAGCCATCTCGGTTCGCCTCACCCGGCCGAATCGTGAGCGGCGGAAAGTCGGCCGCGAGCGCGGCGTCCGGCGCCGCGGCGAGGAGCCGCTCGACCTGCGCGTCGTTCTCGCGGCGAAGCCACGTGCACGTGACGTAGACGAGGCGCCCGCCTGGACGAAGGAGCGGCCACAGCGCGTCGATCAGCCGGCTCTGCAGCTCCGCCGCACGCTCGATGTCCGCCGCGGTCCTGCGCAGCTTGATATCCGGATGCCGGCGAATCACGCCGAGCGCGCTGCACGGCGCATCGAGCAGGATCCGGTCGAACGGCGCGCCGTCCCACCAGTCGGCCGGCACGGTCGCGTCGCCGTGGACGAGCGTCGCACGCAGCCCGAGCCGGCCGAGGGTCTCGCGTGCGGTCTCGAGCCGCGCCGCGTCGCGCTCGACCGCGACGAGCTCGGCGAGCCCGGGGCATTCCTCGAGAATCTGCGCGGCCTTGCCGCCCGGCGCCGCGCACGCGTCGAGCACGCGCTGCCCGGGCTCGAGCGCAAGCCGAGCGGCCGCGCCCTGCGCGCCGGCATCCTGCACGGATACGTCGCCGTCGTCCCAGCCGGGCAGGCGCGTCATCGGCAGCGGCTCGGCGAGCAGGATCGCGCCGCGCGGAGCGCCTTCGAGCGCCGCGCGGTCGACCGCGATGCCGGCCGCGTCGAGGCGCTCGAGATAGCGCTCGCGCGAGCAGCGGGCAAGATTCACACGCAGCCACATCGGCGGCGGCGAATTGTTCGCGTCGAGCACCTCGCGCCAGTCGGCCGGCCGCTCGCGACGCAGCAACTCGATGAGCCACGCAGGATGACTGAATGAAGCTTCCGGCACGTCGGCCATTGCGGCCTCGAGCCGGCCGCGCTCGCGCTGATAACGGCGCAGCACCGCGTTCACGAGCCCCTTCGCGCGCGGGGCGCCGATCAGGCGCGCGGCGTCGACGGTCGCCGACACCGCGGCGTGATCCGGAATCCGCATCGCGTCGAGCTGCAGCAGCCCGATGCGCAGCAGCGCGGCGAGCTCGGCCTCGCGCGCCGGAAGCGGCCGGTCGAGCAGCTCGGAGACCTGCCATTCGAGCCGGTGATGCCAACGGCACGCACCGTACGCGAGCGAGCGCGCGAGCGACGCGTCCCGCTCGCCGAGCGGCGGCAGATCGCGGAGCGCGTCGTCGAGCGTCGCCCCGCGAATCACACGGGCGACCGCTCTCGCGGCGGCCGCACGCGGCGCGGCGCCCGTCGGCACGCGCGAAGGGCGGCGGCCGCGCTCAGACAAACTCGACTCCCTCGACCGAATGCGCCGCGAGATAAGCCGCGGCGTCCATCGCACGCGCTGACGGCGGCTGCACGCGCAACAGGCGCAGCACGCCGTCGCCGGTCTTGACGTCGATCCCCGCGCGGCCCGCCGCGACGACCCGTCCCGGGGGAAGGCCGGCCGCATCGGCGGGCGCCGGCAGCGGCTCGGCCGCGTGCACGCGAAGCACGCGGCCGTCGCGATCGACAGCGAACGAGACCGGCCATGGCTGGTACGCGCGCACCTCGCGTGCGAGCCGGACGGCGGGCTTGCGGAAATCGAGCTTCGCATCGGCCTTCGCGATCTTCGGCGCGTACGTCGCGAGCGCATCGTCCTGCGGCACGGGCTCGAGCTCGCCCCGCAGCAGCGCGGGCAGGGACTCCGCGAGCAGCTCCGCGCCGAGCTCGGCAAGCCGGTCGTGAAGGTCCCCGGCCGTCTGCGTCGGCTCGATTCGCACGCTGCGAGAGCGGTAGACCGGGCCCGTGTCGAGTCCCACGTCGATGCGCATCAGGCTGACGCCGGTCTCGTCGTCGCCGGCGAGGATCGCGTGCTGGATCGGCGCGGCGCCCCGCCAGCGCGGCAAGAGCGATGCATGGATGTTCACGCAGCCGCGCGCCGGCCAGTCGAGCACCCACTCGGGCAACAGGAGGCCGTAGGCGACAACGACGAAGAGATCCGGCGGCCGCTCGTCGAGCCCCCAGTCTCGCAGCACGCCCGGATCAACGAGCGAGCGCGGCTGCGCGACCGGAAGCCCGTGCGCGAGCGCGGCCTCCTTCACCGGTGGCGGCGTCAGCCGCCGGCCACGGCCCGAAGGGCGGTCCGGCTGCGTCAACACGATCGGGACGGACGCGCCCGCGGCGACGATCGCCTCGAGCGCCGGCACCGCGAACGCCGGCGTGCCGGCAAAGGCGATCCGGGCCGCCGTACCGACACCCTCCATGCCAGGACCCCGTTCGGGATCAGAGCGACGGCGCCGAGTCGGCGCCGGCCGGCACCGCTTCGCGCTCGCGGCGCGCTCGCTTCAGATACCGCTTCTTGAGCCGCTCGCGCTTCAGCTGCGACAAATAGTCGACGAAGAGCTTGCCTTCGAGGTGATCCATCTCATGCTGCACGCACTGCGCGAGCAGGCCTTCGGCCTCCAGCTCGAACGGCTCGCCGTTACGGTCGAGCGCCTTGACCTTGATGCGCTCGGCCCGCTCGACGTGCTCGTACAGCCCGGGCACCGACAGGCAGCCTTCCTCGTAGCTGTCGCGGCCCTCGGCCCACACGATTTCCGGGTTGATCAGGCAATATGGCTCGTCGCGGCCCTCGGAAACGTCGATCACGATGACCCGCTTGTGGACGTCGACCTGCGTCGCGGCCAGGCCGATGCCCGGCGCCGCGTACATCGTCTCGAACATGTCGTCGACGAGACGCTTGATCTCATCGTCGACAACTGTGACGTGCTCGGCGCGTATTCGCAGCCGCGGATCGGGATACTCGAGAATTGGGAGTCGTGCCATTGTGGTCGGCCCTCAGTTTCGTGTATAACGCTGCGAATTCGTTGTTAACCCTATGACTTTAAAGGGATAGTACATGGTCGTGACGGGCTGGGCCGAGCGCCTTCCTGGCTTGCGCCGCCCGTCCAGTATACCAGCCGCAGCAGCACGGCCGGCGCCCCGCGTGCGCGCCTTCGCCTCGACAAGGGAGCTCGAGCATGTCCTACATCCAATCGCCGTTCGTCCGTCGCGCCTCTCTCGTGCTCGCGGCCGCGCTCGGCGCCGTCGCCGTATCGCACGGCGTCGCCCAGACCTCGCAGCCGGCGGCGCGTCCGGCCGCCGGCAGCGCTGCGGGTCCCGCGCTGAACCCGCGGCACCCGGAACGCTATGTCGTCCAGCGCGGAGATACGCTCTGGGATATCGCCGCGATGTTTCTCCGCGACCCGTGGTACTGGCCGGAAATCTGGCAGATCAATCCGCAGGTCGAGAACCCGCACCTCATTTATCCCGGCGACGTCCTCTCGCTGACGTACGATGCCGATGGCCGGCCGGTGCTCCAGCTCGAGCGCGCCGCGAACGTCGAGCGGCTTTCGCCGCGCGTCCGCGCCGAGCCGCTCGAGGAGGCGATCCACACGGTCCCGTATGAAACGGTTCGTGCGTTCCTCACGCGCTCGACGATATTGGACCCCGATGCGCTCGAAACGTTGCCGTACGTCGTCGCGCACCGCGACGGGCTGCTCGGCAGCGCGGGCCGCGACGTCTACGTGCGCGGCGCGGATGCCGCACCGGTCGACTCGCTCTTCAACGTCGTCAACATCGGCGATCCGCTGATCGACCCGGATAACGGCGACATCCTCGGCTACGAAGGGATCTTCGTCGCGCAGGGACGTATGACGCGAGCCGGCGATCCCGGCACGCTGCGGCTGACCGATTCGACGCGCGAGACGCTCGTCGGGGATTATCTCGTCGACGAGGAAGCGCCGCCGAGAATGGACTTCATCCCGCGCGCGCCGGAGCGTGCGGTCGACGGCCGGATCATCTCGGTCGTCGACGGCGTCCGCCTGATCGGCCAGCACCAGGTCGTGATCATCAATCGCGGTGCCGGCGACGGGCTCGAGCCCGGCCACGTGCTGCGCGCGTTCAAGGCCGGCGACACGGTTCGCGACCGTGTGCGCCGACGCAGCGGTTTCGGGGAGAAAGTGCGTTTGCCCGACGAGCCGGCCGGCATCATGATGGTGTTCCGCACCTTCGATCGCGTCAGCTATGCGCTCATCATGGAGGCGACGAGCGAGATTCGGGTGCTCGACCCGGTCCGCAATCCCTGATCCCGCCCGCCGGGCCGCGCTGCGGCGCGGCCCGCTTTGCCGGCGCCTTTCGCTTCCAGGCACGCCGGCATGATCTCCTCCGCGTGGCTTCGCGTGCTCAACGCCGCACGCAGCGGCGCTGCATGGCGACGCGCTTTCTTCGCCGCGGAGCCGCCGACGCCGGAGGCGCTGCTCGCCCGCTCGGACCATACGCTCGCGGCCGCGGGCATCGACGCGGCCGGCATCGCGCGGCTGCGCGATCCCGATCCGGGCGCGATCGAGCGCCTCGAGGCCTGGCTCGCCGCGCCGGGCCGCGCGCTCGTGCCGTGGGGCTCGCGCGACTATCCGGCGCGGCTCGCCGCGATTCCGAGCCCGCCGCTCGCGCTGTGGACGGCCGGCGAGCGGCTCGACCTGCTCTCGGCGCCGCAGATCGCGATGGTCGGCAGCCGCAATGCGACCCACGGCGGCCGCGAGACGGCACGTCGGTTCGGCGCATATTTGAGCCGCGCCGGGCTCACGGTCACGAGCGGGCTCGCGGTCGGCATCGACGCGGCGAGCCATACCGGCGCGCTCGAGGGTCCCGGCGGGACGATCGCCGTGCTCGGCCACGGGCTCGATCGCGTCTATCCGGCCGAGCACGAGGCCCTCGCCGCACGCATCGCCGGCGCGGGACTGCTCGTTTCCGAATACCCGCCCGGCGTCGCACCGCTGCCGCACCACTTTCCGGAGCGGAACCGGATCATCGCCGGCCTCGCGCTCGGCACGCTCGTCGTCGAGGCGGGCCGACGCAGCGGCGCGCTGCAGACGGCGCGCTATGCGTCCGAGTACGGCCGCGAGGTCTTCGCGATACCCGGCTCGATCCATAACCCGCTCGCGAAGGGATGTCATGCGCTGCTGAAGCAAGGCGCAAAGCTCGTCGAGGAAGGCGCGGACGTGCTCGTCGAGCTCGCTTCGCAGATCGAGCTCGACATCGAGCCGCCCGCGGAGATCGACTCCGACGAGCGCACCGAAAGCCCGCTCACGCTCGACCCGAGCTATCGCAACCTGTTGAATGCAATGGAATTCGAGCCCGTTTCGTTCAGCGTGTTGCAATCCCGCTGCGGATTGACGGCGGCGGAGCTTTCCTCCATGCTCCTGCTGCTGGAACTGGAGGGGCTCGTTGAGGCGCTGCCCGGCGGCCGGTATTGCCGTGTTGAAACGAGGAGCCGATGAAGGAAAGCGTACTCGACGTGCTGATGTATCTGTTCGAATCCTTCGCCGAAGGCGACGGCGATCCGGAGCCGAGCCGCAGCTCGCTCAAGATCGAGCTCGAGCAGGCGGGCTTCGGGCATCGCGAGATCGAGCGTGCGCTCGATTGGCTCGACGGGCTGAACGCCGCCGAAGCGGCGAGCGGAGACGTGCCGCGCTCCGCGGCGATCCGAGTCTACGATCCCGTCGAGCTTGACCGCCTGGACACGCCCGCGAGAGGCTATCTGCTGCATCTCGAGCAATTGGGGATCCTGGCGCCCGCGCAAAGGGAGCTCGCGATCGACCGGCTGCTGGCCCTCGACACGGATGAAATCGATATCGAGCAGATCAAATGGGTCGTCATGATGGTTCTGTTCAGCCAGCCGGGCCACGAACAGGCCTACGCGCAAATGGAGGATCTCGTTCTCGCGGACGGTCCGGGCTGGATCCACTGACCCTTCTGACCAGCGTCTCGTTGTTCGCGCCTACTTGGCCTCCGCCCCTCCGGGCGGAGATAGTCCGCTTCGCGGCATAGGGTCCGCGATCTCCGGCAGCCGTCCCCTTACCGAACGCCCATGGCCAAGAACGTCGTCATCGTCGAATCGCCGGCGAAAGCCCGCACGATCGAGAAGTATCTCGGCAAGGATTTCGAGGTGCTCGCATCGTACGGCCACGTGCGCGACCTCGTGCCGAAGGAAGGCGCCGTGGACCCCGAGCGCGGGTTCGCGATGAAGTATCAGCTGATCGACAAGAACGAAAAGCACGTCGATCGGATCGCGAAGGCGGTCGCGAAGGCCGAACGGGTTTTCCTCGCGACGGACCCCGACCGCGAGGGCGAGGCGATCTCTTGGCACGTCTACGAGGTTCTGAAAGACCGCAATCTCCTCGATTCGAAGCCCGTGCACCGGGTCGTCTTCCACGAGGTCACGAAGCGCGCAATCCGCGAGGCGGTCGAGAATCCGCGCGAGCTGTCCGAGGAGCTGATCAACGCGCAGCAAGCACGCCGGGCGCTCGACTATCTCGTCGGCTTCAACCTGTCGCCGCTGCTATGGAAGAAGGTGCGGCGCGGGCTGTCCGCGGGCCGCGTGCAGAGCCCGGCGCTCAGGCTGATCGTCGAGCGCGAGGACGAGATCGCGGC
>CAYMAF010000138.1:0-7613 GCA_964388365.1 uncultured Gammaproteobacteria bacterium
GCCGGGGCGATCTGCACGGCGTCGCATCGACGACGTACCAGTACGGCGCGCATCGCCCGACGCCGGATCTTGGGCAGAACACCGTGCCGGGCTGCGAGCGGCTATACCTCGTCGGCCCGTTCCAGCATCCGGGCGGCGGCGTGTTCGGCGCGGGCCGCGCGACGGCGATCCGGGTCTTCGACGACCTCGGTCTCGATTTTTCGAAGGTCGGCGCGCGTCGATGATTCTCTACTCGCCGGACAACTCCGCGCTGATGGAGGTACAGAGCATCGAGCGCAGCGGCAACGAGCTCGTGATCAAGGGCAAGGTCTTCGGCACGATGCCGATCACGGCGCGCCTTACGCCCGAGCAAGCCCGTAAAGGCTTGAAGCTGCTGCGTCCGCGGATGCTCCTATTCGTGCTCTCGATGCTGTTTCGACGTTCCTAGGATGCGTCTGGCCTCGCTGCCGCGAACGCGGCGGCGAGGCCTTGCCCGCCGGCCCGCGCGAAACGCCGTCCTCAACCTGCGCCGTCGATCGACTCCCGCCGCCACTCGAGCACGAACGCATTGACCTGATCCTGCTCGATCAGAAACGCGTCGTGGCCGTGCACGGATTCGAGCACCGCGAGCCGTGCGCGCGGGATATGCTCCGCGAGCTCCCGCTGCTCGTCGAGCGGATACAGGATATCCGTGTCGATGCCGATCACGAGCGCCGGCTGCTCGATGCGCGCGAGCACGTCGCGGTATTCGCCTCGGCCGCGTGCGACGTCGTGCGTATCCATCGACTGCGTCAGCCGGACGTAGCAATTCGCGTCGAAGCGGCGGACGAGTTTCCCGCCCTGATGCTCGAGATAGCTTTCGACCGCGAAACGGCCGTCACCGCTCCCGTCCCGGTCGCGCCCGAAGCGGCGCTCGAACGACGCGAACGAGCGATACGAGATCATCGCCATCATGCGCGCGATCGCGAGCCCGGCGGCCGGGCCAGCCCCGGGCGCGTAGGTGCCGCCCTGCCACGCCGGATCGGCAAAGATCGCCTGCCGCTGCGCCTCGCTCCAGCCGATGCACCACGCGGAGTGACGCCCGCCGACGCCGATCGGCACGATGCCGTCGACGAAATCGCCGTGAAACGCCCACTCGAGCGCCTGCATTCCGCCCATCGATCCGCCGATCGCGAAGCGCACACGCCGTACGCCTAGCCGCTCGAGCAGCATACGGTGCAGCGCGACCGAGTCGCGGATCGTCGGGATGGGAAAATCCGCGCCGTACGGCCGGCCGGTCGCCGGATTCATCGTGATCGGCGACGCCGTGCCGTACGGCGACGCGAGCACGTTCGCGCAGACGATGAAATCCCGCTCGGTATCGAGCGCCCGGCGCGGGCCGATGAGCTCGCGCCACCACGAGGCGGCGTCCGCGTTTCCGGTCAGCGCGTGACACACGACGACGGCGTTGCGGCCGTCGGGCGCGAGACGGCCCCACGTCCGGTACGCGACCGGCACCTGCTCGAGCGTCGTGCCGTCCTCGAGCCGAAAACGGGCAAAGACTTCTATGCTTTCGTTCACCTCGGAACGGCGCCCGCGGCGCGCACGCCGCGGGCGCTTCTCCTATCTCTTCGCCGCAGCGAGTCCCTTGTCGATATCCTCGATGATGTCGTCGATGTGCTCGAGGCCGATCGACAGGCGCACCAGCTCCGGCGTGATCCCGCCGGCCTTCTGCTGCTCAGGCGTGAGCTGCGAATGCGTCGTCGTCGCCGGATGGATCGCGAGGCTCTTCGCATCGCCGACATTCGCGAGATGGCTGAAGAGCTCGAGCCCTTCGATGAACTTCCGTCCCGCGTCGAGGCCGCCCTTGATGCCGAACACGACCATCGCGCCGCCCATTCCGTTGAGGTACTTGCGGTTCAGCTCGTACGCCGGATCCGTCTCGAGCCCCGGATAGCGGATCCATTCGATCTGCGGATGCGCCTTCAGATACTCGGCGACCTTCTTCGCGTTCTCGCAATGGCGCTCCATCCTGAGGGGCAGTGTCTCGATGCCCTGTAGGAAAATCCAGGCGTTGTCCGGGCTGATGCACGCGCCGAGGTTGCGCAACGGCACGACTCGCATTCTGATCATATACGCGACGGGCGCAAGCGGCTCCGGCAGATCGTACGCCCAACGCACACCGTTGTAGCTCGAATCCGGGCGCGTCATCAGCGGGAACCTGTCGCTCTTCCAGTCGAACTTACCGGAGTCGACGACGATGCCTCCGATCCCGGTGCCATGGCCGCCGAGCCACTTCGTCAAAGAGCTCACGACGATATCCGCGCCGTGCTCGATCGGCCGCTGCAGCACCGGCGTCGTGAACGTGTCGTCGACGATCAGCGGCAACCCGTGCGCGTGAGCGATGTCCGCGATCGCCTCGATATCCGCAACGTCGCATGCCGGGTTCGACAGCGTCTCGCAGAACAGCAGCCGCGTCTTCGGCGTAATCGCCTTCGCGAAGTTCTCCGGATCGTTCGGATCCACGAAGTGCACCTTGTAGCCGAACTGCGGCAGGATATCGTTGAATTGCGTGAACGTGCCGCCGTAGAGGTTGTTCGCGGAAACGATCTCGTCGCCCGCTTCGCAGATGTTGTTGATACTGTTGAAGATCGCAGCCGTTCCGGATGAGAGCGCGAGCGCAGCCGCGCCGCCCTGCATCGCCGCCATCCGCTGCTCGAGCGCATCCTGTGTCGGATTCATGATGCGCGTATAGATATTGCCGAGCTCCTTCAGCGCGAACAGGTTCGCCGCGTGCTCCGTGTCGTTGAAGACGTAGGAGCTCGTGCGATGGATCGGAATCGCACGTGCATTCGTCGTCGGATCCGGCCGAGTTCCGGCGTGGATGCATTTCGTTTCGAGCTTCACATCAAGCCTCCGTTCAAGCGTCCGCGGTTCGCTCCCCTTCCCCGGAGAGACAAGCCCTCATGGCGCGGCCGGCCCGGACGCACGCCCGGCCAACGCGAGCAGCGCAAGCGCCGCGAGCATGAGCACGATCCCGGCGCCTTCGGCGGGGCTCGGCCGCTCGCCGAGCTGGGCCCATGCCGCGACGACGCCGACGATCGGCACGATCAGCGAGCTCAGCCCGCTGATCGTCGCGGGCAGGCGCTGCAGAATGTAGAGCCACAGCAGCATTGCGACCGCCGTTCCGCCGATTGCGTTGTACACGAGCGCGCCGATGAAGTACGGCGTCCACTCGATCGGACGCTCCGGCACGATCAGCGCCGCGACGATCAGCGGCACCGCGCCGAAGGCCATCTGCCAGGCCGTCAGCGACATGAGCTCCTCGCGGCCCGAGATCGGAATCTTCTTCACGACGATCACGCTGATGCCCCACGAAGCGCCAGCCGCGAGCGCGAGCAGGCTGTTTCCGAGCCCCGCGTCGCCGCGCCAGATCTCGAGAACGAGCACGAGGCCCGCGAACGCGAGCAACACGGCCGGCCACTGCAGGCCTCTGAGCCGCTCGCCGAGAAACGGCCAACCGAGCAGGATGACCCAGAACGGCATCGTGTATGCGAGCACCGCGCTCTTGCCCGCCTGCCCCAGGGCCAACGACCACGAGATCAAGCCGACGAACCCGGTGGTTTGGAACAGCCCGAGCAGCGCCGTCTTGCCGACGTGACGAGGCTTCAGCGGGACTTTGAGCAGCGGCAGCAGCGCGAACGTGATCAGCGTCCCGAGCACGACGCGCAGCATCGCGAAGTCGATCGGCCCGGAATCGCGCAGCGCCAGCTTCATCACGACCCAGTTGTAGCCCCACAGCAGGCCGAGCAGCGCGAAAGCCGCGAGCGGACCGGCGAGCGAGCTTTGCTCGGCCCGGCCGGTGCGGTTGGTCGAGATCATGCCTTCCCTGTGCGAGCCCCTCGCGACCCGCGTGGTCCTCGTTGCTTGACGCCCCGCGCAGCGCCTGCGGGGAATGCCGTACGTGTCCGCCGCCGGATGGATCGAGAGATGCCGCCGCGGGCAGGCGCATCGGCCCGCGCTCCGCATGGCGAAATGTACGGCTCGGAACGGCGCGGCTATTCGGCTCGCGCCGTTGCGGGAGTATACCAACCCGCGGCGCGGACGCCGCGGGCGACGCGAGGGGCGGCCGTGTCAGGCGAGGTGCGCGCGGTAACCGCGAAGCTGACGCGCGAACTCCTCGAGCGCCGCAATGCCGCTCGACTCCGCGTCGGCGCACCAGGCCTGGAGCCGCACGAGCAGCTCTTGCTGCGTCTTCGCCTGCTGGGTCCAGAGCGCCTTCAGGCGCAGCTTGAAGTCGTAGATCGTCTGCAGCGTCGCATTCTTGTCGAGCACCGTCTCGAGCTCGCGGCGGCGCGCGCCGTCGAGCGCCGACTCTTCCCGCAAGATCAGCGTGCGGACTCGCGCGAGGCGCATCTGCAGATCCCTGCGGATCGCGGCCGCCTCGGCGCGCAGAACCGGACGCACGACACGATTGCCGTAGAGCTTCAGGACATGGAAGCGATTCGTCACCACGGCGCGGAGCATGTCCATGTCTACGACCGGCCGGCCCGCGGCGAAGCCGGTCCTCGGCGCCTTGCGCCGCACGTCGGCGAGGCCGAGCATCTCCATGATCCGGATGTAGAGCCAGCCGATGTCGAACTCCCACCACTTGTTCGACAGCTTCGCCGACGAGCCGTACGCGTGATGGTTGTTGTGGAGCTCCTCGCCGCCGATCAGGATACCGATCGGAACGATATTCCGGGACGCGTCCTCGGTCTCGAAATTGCGGTACCCCCAATAGTGACCGACGCCATTGATCACGCCCGCGGCCCAGAACGGGATCCATACCATCTGCACCGCGAAGATCGCAGGCCCGGCGATCGCGCCGAACAGCACGACGTCCGCGACGAGCATGATGCCGATACCGAGGAAGCGCTGCTTCGAGTAGACGTTGCGTTCTAGCCAGTCGTCCGGCGTGCCGGCGCCGAACGCCTCGAGCGTCTCGACATTCGCGGCTTCTTGCCGATAAAGCCACGCCCCGCCGAACAGCACCCGCCAGATACCCTTGGTCTGCGGGCTATGCGGGTCGTCTTCGCGCTCGCAGCGTGCGTGATGCTTACGATGCACGGCGACCCACTCGCGGGTCACCATGCCCGTCGTCAGCCACAGCCAGAAGCGGAAGAAGTGGCTTGGGATCGGATGCAGCGTCAATGCCCGGTGAGCCTGGTGGCGGTGCAGAAAAATCGTGACGCTCGCAATCGTCACATGCGTCAGAAGCAGTGCCGCCGCGACGTATCCCCACGCGGACAGATCAAGCAAGCCGTCGAAAGCCATTCATAACCTCATGAAAATCGGACGCCGCGTCGCCCCCGGCCCAATTCACGGGACAGGAAAACGCGCACATAGCGGCTAAGCGTACCAGATCGGATGGTGCTACCAAGCTGCAGCTTTCCCCATCGGGGAATCCCGCAAGCACCGACCCGATACGCGAGTCTATCCCGGCGAGCCCCCCGTCAGTCTTTCGATATGTCAAGCCGTCCCCGAGGCGCCTGGACTTCGAGCCCAATACCGGGATAACCTCCGACGCGGCTATCCAAATACTACAACGGCTCGCCGGGGGGGCACGCGTTGGAATTCTTCACCTGGATCGAGGAGACGGCCCTCGCCGAGTGGGTTCGCGTCTCCGCGTGGGGCTATCCGATGATGATCACGCTCCACTCGGTCGGGCTTGCGATCGTCGTCGGTCTCGCGGTCGCGATCGATCTGCGCCTGCTCGGCCGCTTCCGGAGCATTCCGTTCGCTTCGCTGCGCACGTTCTTCACCGTCGCGTGGATCGGATTTCTAGTGAATTTCCTCTCGGGCCTCGCCCTGTTCTCGTCGCAGGCGGCGTCGAATTACGTAACGAATATCCCGTTCCTGACGAAGATGGCCTTCGTCCTCGCCGGCGCAGCGACGATCGGTTATCTGCAGCCGGCCGTCGCGAAGCTCGGCGACGGCACCGGCGCCGACAGCGTCGTGCCGGCCGGCGCGAAGGCCGCGGCGGTCGTCTCGCTGATCGTATGGGCCGGCGCGACGGTAACGGGTCGCCTGATCGCTTATCTGTAGCCGAGGGGACGCAGCGATGAACTCCGTGCTCGACTGGATGCAATCGACCTGGCTGAACTCCCTCGCGCTCAACTACGCATGGACGTGGCCGACGCTCGAGACGCTGCATTTCCTCGGCATGTCGCTGCTGATCGGCGCGATCCTGCTGATGGATCTGCGGCTGCTCGGCGTGCAGCGCATCATCTCGTCGCGGACGGTGCATGCGCTGCTGCCGCTCGCGTTCGTCGGCTTCGGGATCAATCTGCTGACCGGCATCGTGTTCGTGTTCGGCGACCCGTACCGCTACGCGGTCAATATCTCGTTCCAGCTCAAGATGCTGCTCGTGCTGCTCGCCGGGCTCAACGCGCTGCTGTACGCGGTCAAGGTCGCGCCCGCGATGGCCGCGGCCGGCCCGCACGATCAGCCGCCGCCGCTCGCTCGGGCCGTCGGCGCGGCATCGCTCGTGCTGTGGATCGGGGTGATCTGCTTCGGCCGCCTGATCCCCTATCTCGGCACGGGCTAGCCGCGGCGCCGCCCCCCGCTTCCCCGGGTATCCGACTCCTCTCGGCCGCCGCCGGCCGCGGCGGCGACCCGGACGCGACGGCCCGTCGCCTCCCCGTGCCGGTCTACAGGCTCTCTATCCGGCCGGTGCTGTCCCCGAAGCTATCGAGATGAATACCGTAGAGGTCGAGAATGCTGAGGAGCAGGTTGCCGGTCGGCACCGTCCGCTGCGGGAACGCGAGGTGCCTGTCGCCCTTCAGCCGGCCCGATGCCCCGCCGATCAGGACGTGCGGCACGTCGTAGTGCAGGTGCTGATTCGAGTTGCCCATGTTCGATCCGTATAGGATCAGCGAGTGATCGAGCAACGTCCCGTCGCCTTCCGGGATGCTCCGCAGCTTCTCGACGAAGTATGCGAGCGTCGCGACGTGATAGCGGTTGAGCAGCGCATACTGGGCGATACGGCCGGGATCCTCGGCGTGGTGCGAGCCGCCGTGGAAGCTGATGTTCGTTCCGCTGTCGGGATACACGCGGCCGGTCAGATCCCTCGCGTAGAGCAGCGTCGAGACGCGTGTGATGTCCGCCTGGAAAGCGAGCGCGAGCAAGTCGAATTGCAGCTTGATGTGCTCGTCGAACGACTCCGGCACGCCGACCGGCATCGAGCGCGACGGCGCCTCGGTCGACGCCTTCGCCGCGATCTCGAGACGGCGCTCGATCTCGCGGACGTCCTCGAGATACTGCTCGACGCGCGTGCGGTCGTGATGGCCGACTTTGACCTTGAGCCGCTCGAGATCGCCCGCGATCGAATCGAGGATGCTGCGCTGCTGCTCACGCCGCGCCGCGCGGACCTCGGGCGAGCCGCCGTCGCCGAACATCCGCTCGAAGACGATCTGCGGGTTGATCTCCATCGGGAGCGGCCTGTGCGGGGTCTGCCACGAGATCGTGTTCGTGTAGACGCAGCTATAGCCTTCACCACAGTTCGTCGAGTTCGCGCCGGGATCCTCGACCGCGAGCTGCAGAGACGGCAATAGCGTCTCCTGCCCGATCTTCCGCGCGATGACCTGATCGATCGTCGTGCCCGCCTCGACGTC
>CAYMAF010000139.1:0-7571 GCA_964388365.1 uncultured Gammaproteobacteria bacterium
CCGGCCGGCGCGGCGCAGCGCATCGCGACGGGCCTCGGGCCGTTCGCGTCGGCGAACGCGTACGAGGTCGCGATCGTGTCGGCACGGGTCGAGGATTGAGCCGGCGTCAGCGCCTCATCGCATCGACCGACGTTCGGCCGACGCTACGCTAGCGGCCGGCGCTCGACCTCGTCGAAAGCCCGTTTCACCCACACGTACGCGACGATGCCGAACAAGACGTGCACGATCGCATTCGCCCAGAAGATGCCGAGCAGCCCGACGGCGCGGGAGAGCGTCCAAGCGAGCGGAATATAGACGACGAAGAGCTTCGCGAACGTCATCGCCGTCGGCGGCATCGGCTTGCCGAGCGCGTTGAACGCCGCGGCCGCGACGAGCATCACGCCGAAGCCGCCGAACGTGACCGGCACGATCGACAGATACGCGGCCGCCGTCGAGACGACCGGCGGCGCGTCGTTGAACAGCGCCGCGAGCGGCGCGCCGGCCGGCCAGAGCACGACGGCGATCGCGATGCCGTACGCGATGCAGAGCTGCCCCGAGAGCCGCGTCATGCTCCGCACGCGGTCGATCCTGCCCGCGCCGAAGTTCTGGCCGACGAACGGCGTCACGGACGAGGACACCGCGAAGATCACGATCATCACGAGCGATTCGACGCGCGACGCGACACCGAAGCCCGCGACGGCTTCCGGGCCGTACGCCGCGACGAGCGCCGTGATCACACCGATCGTCAGCGGGTTCAGCAGATTCGCCGCGGTCGCCGGCACGCCGACGTGCGCGAGCCGCCGGAACGAGTCCCACCAGCCCGCGGGCCGCAGATAGCGCGCACGCACCAGCCGCTCGCGCCGATAGAGGACCCACACCGAAGCGATCACCGTCACGCCGTTCGCGATCACGGTCGCAATCGCGGCGCCGCGCATCTCGAGACGGGGAACACCGAAGAGCCCGAAGATCAGGATCGGATCGAGCACGATGTTGACGGCCGCCGAGATCGACATGATCACCGCCGGCACGCGCGCGTCGCCGACCGAGCGCATCGCGAAATTGCCGACGAGCGGCAGAATCAGCAGGAAGCCGCCGAAGTAGTAGATCTCCATGTACTCGCGCACGAGCGGCAGCGTGCGCTCGTCGGCGCCGAGCAAGCTGAAGACCGGATCGATGCTCGCGAGCCCGGCGACCATGACGACGAAGCCGAGCAGCACGGCGAGCACGAGCGAATGCGTCGTGATCCGCTGGGCGGACTCGAGGTCGCCGGCGCCGTAAAGGCGGGACAGCACCGACGAGCAGCCGACCCCGATGCCGAGCGCGACGGCGATCAGCGAGAACGCGACCGGGAACGTGAAGCCGAGCGCCGCGAGCGGCAACGTGCCGAGCTGGCCGACGAAGAACGTATCGGCGACGCTGTACGAGCTGACCGCGACGAGGCCGACGACCATCGGCGCCGCGAGCTCCCACAGGTGCCGTGCGACCGAGCCTTCGACGAGGCGGGGGCGCGACGGACCCAGACGTCCGGCGTCTCTACCGCTCATTGCGCGCGGTCAGCCGTCTCAACGGGCAGCGCGCAGCTCGTACTTGAAGCTGCGGCACGCGGGCATCGGCGCGCCGTCATCGCCGCGGCTCCGGAAACGCGAGCGGGACACGGCTCCGAGCGTCGCGTCGCGAAAGATCTCGTCCGTCAGCTCGATGAATCCGGGCCGGCTGATCTCTCCCCGACCGTCGACGATGAAACAACTGACCGCCCGTCCTTCCTTGGCTTCCCGTAACGCCTGCCGCGGATAACTCGGCCCGGCAATGATCGCCGGTACGAGCGCCTGCATCAATCCGCGCGCCGGCGGCGGTCGGGCGTCGTTCGGTGCGGCGCCGTCGACCGGCGCGCACCACCATCCGCCTTCGTGAATGCTCGCCATCCAACGGCCGCCGAGCGTCTCGGCGCGCAGATCCGCGACGAACCAGCGCGCGTTCGCGCGGTCCTCGATCTCGAGCCGTTCGTGGACGCGGCGCCACGCGTCGAGCGCGGTCCAGCGGCCCTCGAGCGCCTCGGTCACCCGCGCGATGCGCGCGCCGCCTTCTGGCTCGAGCGCGAGATAGAAGCGTTGATCGCCCTGCCGGCCGAACATCAGACAATGCCAAACGCCGACCGGATCGATCCGGCGGTTCCGCGCTACGCGCCGCGCGGGCTGAGCCGACGCGCGGTGCGCCGCGGCAGCGAGCCCGACCACGATCATCGCGCGCGGCAACGCCGTGAGCGCGGCGCCGGCGGCGACCGCCTTCGGCGCGGCGCCCGCGAACGCGGCAAGCACGACCGCCGACGCAGCCGCCCGGCGCAGCGCTCGGAGCAGACGCCCGGCGCCCCGCGTCAGCCGACCGATGATGCTGTCGGACACGGCTACCGTCGATCCTCGATCGTCACGCTCGGCGCGAGCCGCCGCTCGTTGATCATGCCCCGGATCTGCACGACCTGTTTGGCGTCGGGCGCCATCCCGGCCGCGGTCTCGACGTCGCGTGCGGCCTCGTCGTACATCTCCTTGAGCCAATACGCGTACGCGCGATTGCTGTACGCGCGCCAGTTGCGCGGATTGAGCTCGATCGAAGCGTCGCAGTGCGCGATCGCGGTATCGGCGTCGCCCTTCCCGGCGTATGCGGCGCACAGATTCGCGAGCGCGCCGGCGCGGTCCGGGCTCTTCGAGGGCTCGTGCTCGAGCCCGAGGGTCGTGAGACGTATGCCTTCGTCGAATAGGCCCGCGCGGATCGCGGCGGCGCCTTCGGCGAGCAGGGGATTGCGGGGCCCCATCACCGTACGGCTATCGGTTTGGGCCCAGCTCGAAGCCGCAAGGACCGCGGCAAGACAGCCGAGAAGCAAGCGGCCCATGGCATGGTTGCCTCCTGACGCCGAGTATAGCATCGTGACCGGCCTCCCGAACCCAGCCCCGACGAGAGGAAGCGCCGGAATGACCGAGATCGCCGATGCCGAACGCCTGATCCTCTCACGCATGCGGCCCTCCCCTGCCGTGCGCGAGCCCCTCTCCCGCTGCACCGGGCGGGTTCTCGCCGAGGACGTTCGCGCAGAGCGCGACCAGCCGCCGTTCGACCGCGTGACGATGGACGGCATTGCGATCGCCTACCGGGACTTCGCCGCCGGCACGCGGCGCTTCAAGCTCCGCGGCACGCAGGCCGCCGGCGCGCCGCCGCTCGAGCGCCACGCGCCGGGCGAGTGCATCGAGGTCATGACCGGCGCGATGATGCCGCGCGGCTGCGATACCGTGATCCCGGTCGAACGACTCGAGCGCCGCGGCGACGAGATCGAGGTCTTGGCGAGCGCCGAGGTCGCAGAGCGCCAGTTCGTGCACGCTCGAGGCAGCGATCGGCCGGCGGGCAGCGTGGTGCTGCGCCGCGGCATCGTCGTCGGCGGACCCGAGATGGCCGTGCTTGCGAGCGCGGGTCGAGCGGAGGTCATCGTTGCGGCGTTGCCTCGCGTCGCCGTGGTCTCGACCGGCGATGAGCTGGTCGATGTCGACGAGCCGATCGAAGCGCACCAGATTCGCTCATGCAATGATCGCGCCATCGAGACGGCGCTAACGCGTCACAGGCTCGGCACGATCACGCGAGCGAAGCTGCCGGATGACGAGCGCGTGCTGCTCGACGAGATCGGCCGGCTGCACTCCGAGCACGACGCGCTGATTCTGTCCGGCGGCGTCTCGATGGGACAGTTCGATTTCGTTCCGGCGGTGCTCGAGCGGCTCGGCGTCGAGCTCGTCTTCCACAAGATCGAGCAGCGGCCGGGACGGCCGATGTGGTTCGGCGTCACGCGCGACGGGAAGCCAGTATTCGCGCTGCCCGGCAATCCCGTCTCGACGCTCGTCTGCACGACGCGCTACGTGCTGCCGGCGCTGCGCACGATGCTCGGGCTCGCGCCGTACCGCCTCGAGCACGCCGTGCTCGCCGCGGACGTGCATATGCCTGCACGCCTCGGGCTGTTCATGCCGGTCGTGCTCGAATCTCGCGCGGACGGCGTGCTCTTCGCCGAGCCGCGGCCGACGAACACGTCCGGCGACTTCATCACGCTCGCAGGCACCGACGGCTTCGTCGAGCTGCCGCGCGGCCCGCATGCCTACGAACGCGGCACCGTCGCGCGGCTATTCCGCTGGTAGCGCGTCAGAACCAGAGCGACAGAAATAGCTGCACGACGTTCGCGTCGAAGCCGTAGAGCGGCTCCTGCCCCGGCGGAATCCCTCCGACGCGCAGATCGCGAAAATCCTTGTAATCGAACCGGATTCGGTCGTACGCAATATTGATCGTGCCGCGGTCGATGAATCTCCATCCGCTCCGCAGCACGTCGTAGCTCGCGCCGATCCGCAGCGTCCGACTGTCGAACGTGCTGAGCTCCTTGTCGCGCGCCATGAAGTTCTGGAAACGCGAGCGGGGAAAAAGATCCTCGTAGAACGACGCCGCGGTCTGCGAATAGAGCCGCACTTTGGCCTCGATGATCCAGCCGCTATCGAGCGGGTGCGTATAACCGAGCTCGAACGTATCGGCGCCGATATCCCAGCTATCCGTGTACCAACGGTACTCGGTATGCAGGGCCGCGCGATACGGCAGGTAATAGCGCAGCCTCATCGCGGCCGCATCGCTCGTTCGCGTGCGCGGATAGACCTCCGGCTCGTACGCGTAGCCGAGCGGAGTCGTCTCGTCGATGTAGCGCACGAGGCGATAAGGGTTGTTCAGAAAGCCTTCGTCGGTGATCGTCTCGAACGAGAGCCCGAGCAACAGATTCCGCGTCAGAATCTGCGAAAGCCCGAGGCGGTACTGCTGGCGCTCGACGGTATCCTCGAAGCTCGAGTCGCCGCGTCGGCCGACCTCGCCTTTGCCGAGACTGTAGCCGAGCGACAGCGTCGTCAGATCGCCGAAGAAATCCTGGCTCACGCCGACACTGAACGTCGAAGCGGAATAGTCGTTCTCCTCGCTCGACGTATAGCCGAGGCTCAAGAGCCAGCGATCGTGCAGATAGTCGAGCCCGAGCGAGTACTGCGTGCGCTCCTCGGTATACGGGCTCGCCGTCGTCACGACGTCGATCGACGCGCTCGTCACCCGGTCGATGTAGTAGTTCGCGGAAGCGGAAAACTTGTCCGCAAACTGCTTGCGGACGAGCAGCGACGGTCCGTCGATCGTGACGCCGCCGCCGTCATACGAGTGATAGAGGAGATCCGCGCGGTCCTCGGGAAGGACGCCCGCGTGCGCCGAGCCCGCGAGCGCGGCCCACACCGGCAGCGCCGCGGCCGCCGAACGCAGCAGTGCGGCCGCGCGCCTAGTTGCAGCCACAGCCGCCACCGGCGCTGCCCGTCGCGCCGCGCGCACCCTCGCGCGCCTCGTAGACATGGTGCATGTACGCGCTCGAAACCGGATCGCGATCCCACGACATGATCGGATCGGCGATGCGGTCTCGCTCGTACGGCTTGACCCACGGCTCGACCGCGCAGCCGGACAAAGGCGGCAGCGCGAGCGCCGCAAGCGCAACGAGCGCGGCCGCTCGGCCGCGTCTGACGAATTCTCTCGGCGCGACTCGGCCCGTCATTCCCGCAGAAGCTCCCTGATCTGCGCCTGATACTGGTGCTCGTAGCCGGACTGGTAGCCATGATGGATGTAGCGCATCTGGCCGGAGCGATCGACGATCACCGTCGTCGGCATCGCGACGACCCGATACAGCCCGCTGACCTCGTTCGCGGGATCGAGCAGGACGTCGAAGCTGACCGGCGTCTCCTTCAGGAAGCGCTCGACGCCCTTGGAATCGTCCTCGACATTGATGCCGAGCAGCGTGAAGCCGAGATCCTTGTAGCGCTGATGGAGCGCCTCGAGATGCGGCATCTCCTTGCGGCAAGGACCGCACCACGTCGCCCAGAAGTTGATCATCACGACGTCGCCCGCGAAGTCCTCGAGCGATACCGTTCCGCCGCCGCGAGACTCGAGCGTGAAGCTCGGCGCGGGCCCGGAAATCTGGTCGGCCTGCGCGGCGAACGCGAGCAGCACGCTCGCAGCCGCTCCGAAGATCCTCTTCCCCAGCATCCTCGTCCTCCGCATTGCCCTACCCCGCTCAGAAGAAGAACGTCACGCCGACGTGGGCCTCGAGGTTGTGCACCGTCTTCTGGCTGCCGAGCACGTCGAGATCGAGGATGTGGTCCCGAACGTCCGCGTGCACGGCGAGCCAGTCGAGCGGCAGCAGCCTCAGCCCCATGCCGAAGTTCAGCGTGAACCGATCGTCGCCCGCGAACTTCGTGTTACCCACGCCGCCTATGACGTAAAGCGACATGTTCATCGCACGGTTGCGTCCGATGAAGCTCTCGCCCGGCAGCATGTTGTAGCCCAGGGAGACGTTATAGTAGGTGTACTCCCTCTCGGAATCCGTGAGCAGTTGCGCAGCGCCGCTCAGCCGCTCGTAGCTCGTCGGCTCGGTGTCCGCGCGCCCGGCCGCAGCCTCGACGAAGAAACCCTCGGTCACGTGGTATGCGAATCGGGCGCCCGCGACCGTGTTCACGCCGAAATCCTCGACGCTGATCTGCCCGGCGAAGATCCCGACCTCGAAGTTCTCGGTATCGATGTCGGCCGCCTTGACCTGCCGGCGCTCGAGCCTCGGCTCGATCACCGGCGGCTCGTCGGCGTCCGGCGCCGCGGCGACGCGGTGCCGTCCGCAGCCCGCGAGGCCGAGCGCGAGCGCCGCGGTCAGAAGAAGAACGAGAAGCCTGCTTTCCATTCTCTGATTTCCTCGTTGTCGTCGCGGCTCGTGAACACGACATAAGTCTTGTACTCGGCGCGAAACACGAAACGCCGCGTGAGATACGTGCGAAGCCCGGCGCCCGCGTGCGCAGCGCTGTCGCTGCGGTCGGGCGCAGCGACGAGCGTCGCCTTGGGGTCCGTCTCGATGACGCCGCCGCCGAGCGTCAGATACGGCGAGAAGCGGCGGTCGGGGAAGAGCGTGTGCACGATATTCAGACTCGCGAGCTTGCTGTCGGAGAAACGCCCGAGCGCCTGCGAGAGCCACAGCTCGATCGACAGGTTCGGCGTCATACCGAACGCGCCGTAGACCGAGATAACGTTCGCGCCGCCGAAATCGCCGTACAGCGCGCCCGCCTCCCAACGCCGCTCGGCGAGATCCGCGACGTCGAACGAGCGCACGTCGAACGGCTCGCCGTCGAGGCCGAGCGTCCGGCGCATCTGCTCGAGCGGCACCCAGCCCTCCTCGCCGCGCGGGACGCGGATGCGGAACCAGCTCGTCCGCCGCTTCAGCACCTCGACGGCCTCGCCGCGCTCGGCGACGTAGAAGATCGGATAGCCGCCCCCCGGCCCCGTGTGCAGCTCGAGATACGGATCCTCGACGATGACCTCGACGCTGCGCGCGGCGGCCCCCGGCGCGAAGCCGAAGCCGCAGATGAGCGTCGCCGCGACCGCGAGCGCCGAACCCGCGGATCGAATCCATTTCGATCGAGATGCGCACCGCACGGCTCAGTCCTGCGGGACCGCGAACGGATCGTTGTAGTACTGCGCGCCGAGATCGAGCCACTCGGCGATCAGGCGCAGCTCGGCCGGCG
>CAYMAF010000140.1:0-7570 GCA_964388365.1 uncultured Gammaproteobacteria bacterium
GTCGCCGAGGCGATGCCGGCCGTCGTCTCGCCGTGCGAGACCGACGCCGAGCGCAAGGAGGCGGTCGAGCGGCTGCTGGCCGTCGCCGGAAGGGCGCCGTCGGCGCGGCCGGCGCTCGACGGCGCCGAGCGCGCGGCCGAAGAGATGCTCGCGCTGCTCTGAGCCTCGTTGTCCGGATTTCCCCGGTGCGCGCTTCCGCGGCCGCCCTATAATCGAGTCGAGGCGAATGCCGCGGAGGGCAAGTTGCAGGAACCATTCGATGGGCTGCGCCGAAAGCTCGACGAGCTCGCGCGAGACGCCGACGACGATCTCTACGCGCGCTACACGCTGCCGCGTCCGCCGCTGCCGAAAGGCTTCTACTGGCGGCTGCGCTGGCTCGCCGCTCGCGCGCTGCACGGTCTCGAGCGGCTGCGCGTGCTGCCGTCTTATCCGTGGCCGCCGGCGCTCAGGCACGCGCCGGGCAGCCGCCGCACGAAGCCGTTCCTGATCTGGGCCGTCGGCACCGACCGCGAGACGCTGCGGCGGGCGTGCGAGGGTTTCGCGAAGCGGCCGGTCGAGGGTTTCGCGCCGGTGCTCGTCACGGATGTCGCGGATTTCGCGTTCTTCTCGCGCCTCGGCTGGCTCGTCGAGTACGTGCCGCGGCTCGCGGGCGGCGGCGAGCCGTACGAGCAGCGCAAGGCGCGCTTTCTCGCCCGGCTCTACCGCGGCGCGCCGGTCTTGCCGGTCACGGCCGGGCTCGATCCCGACGAGATACGTCGGTGGCTCCGGCGAGGCGAATGACGTTGCCCTTCGCGCAGCTCGACCCGCGAGCGCGCTTCTTCCTGCTGCTCGTGCCGCGGCTGCTCGCCGGACGCCTCACGCCGACCCGCCTCGCGAGCTACGCGCAAGAGCTCGACGCGAGCGGCAGCGGCCTCCTCGCCGAGTGGTGCTGGAAACGGACCGTCGGCGCCGCCGCGCACGGCGACGAAGGCGTGCACCGCGTGCTCATCGATCTGTGCCTTACGGCCGGGCGCGTCGACACCGCGGTACAGCTCGTGCTCGGCGCGTTCCGCCAGAGCGGCGTCGTGCCGGATCTGGGTCTCGAGCTCGTCGGGAAGCTCGCGGCGCGCGATGCGTTCGACGCCGCGGGGCGAGTCTTCGCGCTCTTGATCGAAGACCAGGGCGACGATCTCGCCGAGCAATCGCCGGCGCCGGGCTGGCCCGTGCCGCCCCGCGCGGCCGGGATCGCGTCGAAGCTCCAGGCGCTCGCCGGCGGGACGATGTCAGTCGACATGCGGCGCGCGCTCGACGTCGAGCTCGCAAGGCTTTGCTTCTCGTTCGGCGCGTTCGGCGCGTGCGCGGAGCTCTTCGACCGCGCGAGCGGCGAGGCGCCGCTCGGTGCCGAGGAGCGGATCGCGCACCGGTATGCGCGGAAAAGGCTCGACCGGTTGCCGAGCCTGGCCGCACGATGCGCGGAAGGCGCGTCCGCGATCACGAGCCGCGAGCCTGCCGACCCGGGCTGGCGGATGCTCGAAGCCGCGGTCTTCGCGGCCGAAGGCTCCGCGGACGCGGCGGCGCTCGCCGCGGAAGCCGCGCTCCGCGAGACGCTCGCCGGCCGCCCCGATCTCGATACCGTGATCGCCGATTGCCGCGCGATGCTCGCGTCGATCTCGGCGCTGCGCGATATCACGTTCCACGACACGCCTTCGGCCGCCCCCCGCGAGCCCGCGCCGCGCGGCATCCCGAAGCTCTTCGTCTGCGGATACGGCTGGTCCGGCTCGGGCGCCGTGTACGACGCGCTGCTCGACATCGAAGGCCTGCGCGAGCTGCCGTCGGTCGGAGCGGATCGCTACGTCAACGACGATACCGAGCGGGAGATGATGTTCCTGCAAGGCTCCGGCGGCCTCGGCAAGCTGTGGCGCAAGGCGCGCGACGAAGGCCGTCTCGCGAAACGCGATCTGCTCGAGCTTTTTCGTTGTCACGTCGTCGGCCTCGGCGCGATCGGGCATTCCGAGCACAAGTGCGCGAACGCCGGGCGCCAGCTTCTCACGATGTTCGGCAGCGGCTACTCGGGTGTCTTCCGCCGAATGATGGAAGCGCTCGTGCGCCTCCCGGCCGAGCCGGCGCTCGAGGACTTCCGCCTCGTCCTAACCGACGCGACCGAGGCGCTGACCGCCGTGCTCACCGGCGCGACGCCGGGGCAGCGCGTCGTGTACAACAACGCGGTCTTCGGGCCGGAGATCGACATGGTCGAGATCTTCCGCGATTTCCGCGCGGCGGTCGTCGCGCGCGATCCGCTCGACCAGTATGCGGATCGCCGCGAGCACGACATCAAGCACTGGATGACGCCCGAGCGCTTCGTGCGCTTCTATCGCGAAGGGCGGCAAGGTTTCGTACGCGGCCTCGCGAAGCTCGGCGCCGCGCGCTCCGCCGACGTGCGTGAAGTCGAGTTCGAGCGCTTCGTTCGGGACGCGGCGTACCGCGACGACGTGCTCGCGTGGCTGCTCGGCGGCAGCCTCGGGCGGCGCCAGAGACGGCGCTTCGACCCCGAGCGCTCGGCGGCGAATATCGGCATCCACACGCGTCTGCTCACGGACGCCGAGCGCGACGTGATCGGGAGAGGACTCGCGCGATGGCGCCGGAGCTGACCGTCGGCCTGGTCGTTCGCGACGATCCGGACGGCCTCGTGCGGAGCGCCGCGAGCGTCCTCGGCCAATCGTGGCGGGGGCGCACGCTGCTGATCATCGTCGACGACGGCAGCAGCGACGAGACGCCCGACGTCGCGGCGCGTCTCGCGGCGCGCACGGGCTCGGTCGAGATGCTGCGCCACGAGCGGCCCGCCGGCTTCGCCCGCGCGCGGAACCGCATCCTCGACGCCGCGAGGAGCCGTTACGTCGCGTGGATCGACGCCGGCGACGTCTGGCATCCGAGGAAGCTCGAGCGGCAGCTCCGCGCGCTCGAGGCGGCGCGCGGCGCATCGAGGGTCGCGACGTGCGCGGCGTATTCGCTCGCGGCCGGCCGCGCGTCCGACGAGACGCCGCAACGGAGCGCGCACGCGGCCGCATCGCCCGAGATCGATCTCGCGCCGTTCTCGACGCTGCTCGGCGAGACCGCGGCGTTCGCCGCGGCCGGCAGGCTCGACGAGTCATTGCACGGTCTCGCCGACGAGGAATTCTTGCGCCGTGTGACGGCGGGCGGCGCCAACCTTCTGCTCGTCGAGCCCGAGACGCCGCTCTGCGCGCTCGGAGCGCGATCGGAGCGCGGCGCCGGCGTCGCAGGGCCCGCCGACGCACCGCCGACGAAGCGGCGCCCGGGCGCACGGCAGCGCTACGCGGCCTTCGTCCGCCGCGCCGGCGCAACGCTGCTCGCGGCCAATCCGCTCGATCCCGCGCATCCGGCCGTCGTCGCGCTCGTCGATCTCCTGACCGGCTCCGGGCGCGCGCGTCTCGCGACGTTCGCGCCGGGCCTCGCCGCGCTGACCGCGCCCGCGGGCCCGGCGTCGCCCGACGCCGACGGCCCGGCGCCGCTCACTCGGATCGACCGCTCCGTGCTCACGGTCGTCCATGCGTGTTGCGCGGCCGGCAAGCTCGATCGTGCCGAAGCGCTGCTCGACGCGCACCGGCGAAGGCTCGGGGGCCGCGTGCATCCGCGCGTGATCGAGCGGCTCGCGGCCGTGCACCTCGCGGCCGGCCGCGCCGAGCGCGCCGAGGCGGAGCTCGTCGGCGCGCTCCGCCGCGGAAACGACGACCCGGCGCTCCATCTCGCGCTCGCCGACACCTACGTGCGCCAGGGCCGATGGTCGGACGCGATCGCGCACTGGGAGCGGGCTCCGGACACTTGCCGGCTCGATGCCGGAACCGGCCTCGCGACCCGCATCGCGCGCGCGTACCGCGAGGTCGGCCGGCCGCGCGACGGCTGGACGGTCGCGTCGCGGGCCGCACAGCGCGCCCCGCACGACCCGGCGCTCCTGCACGAGCTCGACGTCTGCGCGCGACGCGCGGCCGACTGGCCGGCCTGCCTCGTGTGCGCCGACGCGGGCGCGAGCACGGGCCGCGTCGATGCCTGGGGGTTTCTCGCCGGCGGCAACGCGCCGCTGACCGGGCGGCTCGCGCCGGCGCCGTCGGCCGAGCTCGAGATCCGGCTCCGCGTCAACGGCTTGCCGGTCGCGGCGACGCGAGCGGCCGTCGTCGACGATTCGATCGCCCGGTTCGCGCTCAACTGCGCGGGGCTCCTCGACTATCTCGGCGACGGCGATCTGCTCGACGTCGTCGCCGGAGACGAGCGCGTCGAGCTTCCGGGCGGCGCCGCGTCCGTCATGGTCCACAACGGCTTGCCGAGCCGGTTCGCCGCGCTCGAGCGCAAGCTCCGGCAAGGCTACGTCTTCACGAAGACGGGCCGCCTCGAGGCCGGGCACACCGAGGCCTCGAAGCGCGCGGCGCTCGAGCTCTATCTCGAGGTCGCGGAATATCTCGAGACCGAAACCGGGCTCCCGGTATTCCCGTTCTACGGCAATCTGCTCGGCGCGATCCGCGAGAACGATTTCATCGCGCACGACGTCGACGGCTTCGATATGCTCGTGCTGTGCCGGAGCCGCGGGCCGGCCGGCGTCAAAGCCGAGCTCGAACGAATCTGCGCGGTGCTGCGCGAGCGCGGCTACGAGCTCGACGCGCGGCCGTGGTGCGTCTATATCCGCCCGCCGGGAGGCGGGACGCCGTTCCTCGACTTGAGCTACGGCTGGTTCGACGACGCCGACGCGCTCGGCGTCTCGTTCGGCTGGCGCTACGCCGCGGTGCGCGGCAGGGACGCGTTCATCGCGAGGCGTCATTGCCGGATCATGGATCGCGACGTCCGCGTGCCCGGCAATGCGGAGGCGGTTCTCGAGCAGCTCTACGGGCCGAGCTGGCGAATACCCGATCAAGGCTTCGCGCCGCTCGCGAACCTGACCCGAGACATGCGATATTGGCTCACCGATGCCGAGATCGCGGCGATCACGGGCAAGGCCGCGAAACCCGCCGCGTGAGCCCCGACGCGTGAACGGAGGACGCATGCCGACCGTTTCGATCATCGTGCCGTGCTACAACGTCGGACAGTACATCGACGAGTGCCTCGAGAGCATCGTCCGACAATCGCACGAGCGGCTCGAGATCCTCGCGGTCGACGACGGCAGCGGCGACGACACGGTGCCGAGGCTCAGGCGCTGGGCCGCGGCCGATCCCCGGGTCGTCGTGATCGAGCAGCGGAACGCGGGAGCGGGCGCGGCGCGTAATCGCGGCATCGCGAACGCGCGCGGCGAATACCTGCTCTTTCTCGACTCCGACGACTACCTCGCCCCGGACGCGCTCGGCAAGCTCGTCGCCGAGGCCGAGAAGACCGACGCGGACATCACGATGGGCGCGCGCGTCAAGTTCAACTCGCGCGTGAGCTACGTGAGCCCGACGCATACGTTCGAGCAGTACCGCCCGGGCGTCACCGCGGCCGAGTTCCCCGCCGTGTTCGCGGTGATCGCGATCCACGGCAAGCTCTTTCGAGCGTCGTTCGTGCACAAGTATCATCTCGGGTTCCAGGAGACGCTCGGACAGGAAGACTTCGCGTTCAGCTATATCGCCTATCATCGAGCGCGGCGGATCACGGTGATTCCCGATGCCGTGTATCACTACCGCAAGCGCGGCGGAGGCGGCGGCTCGCTGACGCAGAGCCGGCTGAGGCACCCGACGCTGGTCGGCCGCTTCGTGCAGATCGAGACGACGCTCGCGCTCGCGTACGCCACGGACGGCAAGCGCACGACGCCGCACCGGCGGCCGTTCAACACGGAGTTCGGGAAGCGTCTGATGCGCCATATCGTCAAGCTGCGGCGCGCGCCCGACGACGACGTGACGGCGGAAGCGCTCGACATGATCGCGACGTTCTCCTATCCGTATCGGCGCGAGATCGAGCGGTATTGCGCGGAAGGGGTCGTCGCGGTGTACAAGGCCGTTTGGAAGCGCGACCTCGCGAGGGTGCGGAGCGCGCTCAAGCGGCTCGCCGCGACGCGGGTCGAAGCGCAAGCGGCGGCGAATGCAGGGTGAAGATGCGGGCACTCGATCGACGCGGTGATCTCGAGGACCCCGGCCGGGCGAGCGGAGACCTTGCCGTTCCCGCCCACCTCGAGAGCCCCGAGCTGATCGAGCGCCTGCGCGCGTTCTCGGGGCGGCGCGTGCTGTTTCATCCGCTGCCCGGCAGCGCCGGCGACTCGCTGCGGCAGGCCGCGACGTATCAGCTGTTCGCGGATCTCGGCATCGAGTTCAGCGTCCTGTCGGACGCGGACGACGTGGCCGGCGAGACGCTGATCGTCGGCGGCGGCGGCAACCTCGTGCCGGCGTTCTCGAGCGTGCGCAAGACGCTGCTGCGAGCGGCCGACGCCGCGCGCGAGGTGATCGTCCTGCCGCAGACCGTGCGCGGCAACGAGGACCTGATCGAGCGTCTCGGGCCGACGGTCGAGATCTTCTGCCGCGACGCCGAGTCCTATCTGCACGTGCTCGAGCATCGTTCGCGCGCCCATGCGCGGCTCGCGCACGACATGGCTTTCCTGATCGACGTCGAGCGGCTCCGCGCCGACGCGGGCCCGGCGGCCGACGCGCTCGTCGCGCAGCATGCCCCTGCCCGGCCGTTCGATCGGCTGATGGCGGACGCGGGTCACCGCTTCTTCTTCCACAAGACCCGCGGCCGCAAGAAGCGCATCCGCCCGAAGAGCAGCATCGATATCTCGTTGGCCTTCAAGACCGGCACGAAGCCGGGCGAGGCCGAGGTCGGCGCGCTGGCGCTGCTGACCTATCTGCAAGGCGTGCAGGAGATCCACACCGAGCGGCTGCACGTTGCGATCGCGGGCGCGATGCTCGGCAAACGGGTCTATCTCTACGACGACCCGCTCCGCATCGCCGGAAGCGCGTACCGGCATTCGCTGCACGCGGACTACCCGAAGGTACAGCTCATCGAATGATGAAGATCCTGTCGCGACTACGGCGGCGGCGGCGGCCGCAACGCGATTTGCCCCCCGAGCACGGCGAGACCCGGCGCCAGGTCGACGGCGGAACGTGGGTCGAGGATTGGCGCCGGGGCAAGCTCCGCATCCGCGCGAGCTTCCCGAGCGCGGCGCCGGCGAAGGTCGCGATCCGGCTCGCCGGGGAGGTCGTCCGCGAGGTTCCGGCGGCGTTGACCGAGGACGGCAAATGCGCGTTCTCGTTCGCGTTCGGCAAGTCGTCGCTCCCGCATTTCCCGAATCCGGCCGAGATCGCGCTCGACGTCGACGGCGCGGTGATTCCTCATGTCAGCGGCCGGCACAGCATCAGCGTCGAGATCCCGCGCGGAGACGGCACGCTGCACCAACGGCTGCGCGACGGCTACGTCATCGACAAATGGGGGCAGCTGAAGCTGCCGATCGCGCTCAAGCCCGAATGGGCGAAGGCCGTGCTGATTCTTTACGAGCGCTTCTCGGACTATTTCGACGGCCGCTTCGGCCGGCGGCCCTTCTTCATCGCGGGCACGCTGCTCGGCCTCGTTCGCGACAACGACTTCCTGCCGTTCGACGACGACATGGACGTCGGCTACTTCTCGA
>CAYMAF010000141.1:0-7560 GCA_964388365.1 uncultured Gammaproteobacteria bacterium
GGCTTGACCGGGAACGGCTGCGTCGGCGAGTACCATTCGCCGGGCACGTCGCCCTTCGGCACGGGGCGCTCCTCGACCGGGATCACCGGCTCGCCGGTCTCACGGTTCAGCACGAACAGGTAGCTCGTCTTGCCGACGTGCGCGAGGCTCGGCACCCGCCGGCCGTCGACGATCACGTCGAGCAGGGCGCCGCCGGACGGCAGATCGATGTCCCAAAGATCGTGGTGGACCGTTTGAAAGTGCCAGCGGTACTCGCCCGTCCGCGCATCGACCGCGACGATCGAGTTCGCGAACAGATTGATGCCCGGCCGATCACCGCCGTAGTAGTTCGCGGCCGGTCCCGCGATCGGCAGGTAGACGATGCCCCGGTCCGCATCGACCGGCGCGGCGAACGCCCACATATTCGTGCCGGAGCGGTCCTTCCAGCCGTCGCCCCAGGTCTCGTTGAACGGCTGGCCGGGCTGCGGGACGGTCTGGAACTCCCACAGCTTCTTACCGGTGCGAACATCGAACGCGCGCGGGTTCCCCGGCGGGCCTTGAGGGACCTCGTTGACGTTCGCGCCGATCACCGCGATATCGCGGTAGATCGTCGGCGTGCCGCGATACGGGACGCCGACGTCGACGCTGCCGCCGTCGCCGAACCCGGCAGCGGGCTCGCCGGTCGCGGCATCGACCGCGTAGAGCTTGGATCCGGCCATGAACAGAATCCGCGGCGGCGTGCCGGCGTCGCCTTCCCAGTAGCCGACGCCGCGCGTCGAGACGCCGCCCGGGCCGCGCTGACCTTCGGCGCGCGGCACGACATAAGCCCAAAGTTCCTCGCCGGTCTCGCCGTCGAGCGCGACGACGCGATCGCCGCTCGGAACGTACATCACGCCGCGGATCACGATCGGCACCGCGGTCGAGTTGCCGTTCAGGCGATAGGTCCAGGCTCGCTCGAGGCCCGCGACGTTGCTCGTGTCGATCTGGTTCAACGGCGAGTAACGGGTCGCGGCGAGATCGCGATTGATCGTACGCCAGTCCCCTGCCGGCATACGGCTGTTGCTCGAGTAGGACGCCTCGCCCGGCTGGGCGCCCACGCCGGTGACGACGCCAAAGGACGCCGCTGCGGCGATCAGACCGGGAATTCGCTTCACGATTCTTGATCTCCAACAAGCTTCCCCGAAGGGCAGAATGGCGCCAAAGATACACTTTGCGCGCTCTGGGCCCAAACCCGCGCGCGCTCGACCGTCTCGTCGGCGGGCACGTATACTCCGGCCGGCCGACGCGAGCATCTTGCACGGCGAGCGCATCGACGGAGAAAGCGCCGGGTCGCGCCGGCGATCAATACGCGTTTTCCGATCGCTGCGGCGGCGGACGACGAGCTTTCGTAACGGAGGATGTGATGAAGCAGCAGAGGATGCGACTCGGATCGATGGCCGCCGGCGTGGCGGCGGCTGCACTGTTGGCCGCGCTGCCGGGTGCCGCTCAAGAGGAGGGCTGGGTGCATCCGCGAACGCCGTGGGGCGACCCGGATCTGCGGGGCATGTGGCCGATCAATCACATGACCGGCGTGCCGCTGATCCGGCCGGAGCACTTCGGCACGCGAAATACGCTGACCGACGAGGAGTACCGCGTTCGCGAAGAGCAGCTCAGAGAGCGCAACGAGGGGTACGACGCCGAGATCCAAGCGAACCGGATGGGCATGGGCCACTGGCGCGAGGCGGGACAAATTCCGACACGCGTCGCGTCGCTGATCGTCGATCCGCCCGACGGGCAGTTCCCCGAGCTGACCGAGCTCGGCAAGGAGATCTCGCCGACGATGGGCACGAGCTGGTTCCGCGACACGTGGGATCGGCCGGAGGATTTCGACGTTTGGGACCGGTGCATCACGCGCGGACTGCCGGCGTCGATGTTCCCGATGCAGTACAACAACGGCATCGAGATCATTCAGACGCCCGGCTACGTCGTGCTGCGTCTCGAGATGGTCCACGAGGCGCGGATCATTCCGGTCGACGGCACGCCGCCGCTCGATCCTGCGATCCGGCAGTGGATGGGCGAATCGCGCGGGCGCTGGGAGGGGAATACGCTCGTCGTCGAGACGACGAACTTCAACGGCATCCCGCACATGACGAATATCGGGACGACCGGCTCGCCGCGCTACAACACGCCGACGAGCGAGCAGCTCACGCTCACGGAGCGGTTCACGCGCATCAGCGACGAGTTCCTCGAATACGAGATCACGGTCAACGATCCGGTGATGCAGACGAGGCCGTGGACGGCCGCGTATACGTGGCGGCTCAACAACGATTACGTGATCTTCGAGTACGCGTGCCACGAGGGTAACGAGCAGCTGCGCAACTACATCGAGACGTCGCGCTACGAGCGCGCGCAGCAGGGGCAGCTTTAGACGGCGCCGCGCTGTCTGCCTCGAGTGGGCAGCGCAGTGATCTCTGGGACGGAGCGTCGAAGGCGGCGCAGCGTGCCGCGGCTGCCGATGTCCGGGTTCGCGAGGCACGCCACGAGCACGTCCCTGTGGGCTCGCGTGCCGCCGTCCCTGGCGGCACGCGGCCTCGCGACCGCGAACATCGACATCCGCGGCCTCATCGACGCGTCAGTGTGTCCAGGTCCGCAAGCTCCAAGCGAACGCCAGCGATGAGCTGCTCAGACGGAGCGTCGAAGGCGGCGCAGCGTGCCGCGGCTGCCGATGTCCGGGTTCGCGAGGCACGCCACGAGCACGTCCCTGTGGGCTCGCGTGCCGCCGTCCCTGGCGGCACGCGGCCTCGCGACCGCGAACATCGACATCCGCGGCCTCATCGACGCGTCAGTGTGTCCAGGTCCGCAAGCTCCAAGCGAACGCCAGCGATGAGCTCCGCAGCGCTCTGAGCAAAGTGCAGTGGCGTCACGACGAGCTCGAGCGTCCCGCGACCGTCTCGCAGCGCGGAAACGACCTCGGGCCGTGGTGTGAGCAACGACCGCTGCGCAGCGTTCCGCAACGAGCCCATGCGAACCACGGGCGTATCGGAGCGTGGAGTGGTCGGCCTCTTTCCGAGACCGTGTGCCGCCAGGGACGGCGGCACACGAGCCCACAGGGACGTGCTCGTGGCGTGTCTCGGAAAGAGGCCGACCGCTCCGCGCTTCCCCCGACGCGCTCAACACCGTGCTTCCCCCGACGCGCTCAACACCGCGCTTTCCGCGGCCGCTCAGCCGGAGGCAAAAAAAGGGGGCCGCGAGGGCCCCCGTGCGTGTCGGCGAGCTCCAGTGCTCGCGCTACTCGTCGACCGGCAGCGCGAACGTGATGTACTTGCCCGGCCCCGGCGGATCGTTGCTGCGCAGGCCGAAGAGCCCGTTGCCGCCGCTCGCGATCGTGATGAACTGCCGGCCGTCGACCTCGTATACCGCCGGAACGCCCTCGGTCGCCGCGTCGAGCTCGTACTTCCACAGCACCTCGCCCGTATCGCGGTCGTACGCCCGGAAAGCTCGGTCCGACGACGTGCCGACGAACAGCAGGCCGCCGGCCGTCGCGACCGGACCGCCGCGCGGCGCGTGGCTGCCGGTGCCCGTGATGCCTTGCGCGGCGAGGGAGCTGACCTCGCCGTTCGGGATCTGCCATTCGATCACGCCCTCGTTGAGGTCGTACGCGGTGATCTGCGACCACGGCGGTCCGATCGCCGAGAGCCCGTTGCTCTGCAGCATGAAATCGACCGGCGACGTATACGGCACGAAATCGGGGCCGGCGTTCGGCGGCGTACCGACGCCGAACGGTCCGCCGCCGCCGGGCTCGGCGACGATCAGCTGCACACGCGTCGGCAGTTCCTTCGAGACGACGTACATCTTGCCGTTGACGGGATCGACGGCGGAGCCGCCCCAGTTCGTGCCGCCGTTGTGGCCCGGCATCATCACCGTGCCTTCGAGGCTCGGCGGCGTATATAGGCCTTCGTTGCGATGCGTGCGCAGAATCTCGCGGACGCGTTCCTGGTCCTCCTCCGGGATGTAAGGGTTGATGTCGTCCTCGGTGAAGGACATGCGCGCGAACGGCGGCGGCGCGGTCGGGATCGGCTGCGTCGGCGCGGCCTGCTCGCCGGGGACGTCCGAGGCCGGCACGGGCCGCTCCTCGATCGGCCAGATCGGCTCGCCGGTCTCGCGCTCGAAGACGTAGACATAACCCTGCTTGCTCGCTTGCGCGACGACGTCGATCTCGCGGCCGTCGCGGCGCAGCGTCAACAGCTTCGGCGCTTGCGGAAGATCCAAATCCCAGAGGTCGTGACGGATCGTCTGGAAATGCCAGAGCCGCTCGCCGGTACGCGCATCGAGCGCGACGACGCTGTTCCCGAAGAGATTGTCGCCGTGCCGATTGGCGCCGTAGAAGTCGTAGCGCGCGGTGCCCGTCGGCACGAACACGATGCCGCGCTCGACGTCGACCGTCGATTCGCTCCAGTTGTGCACGCCTCCGAACGCGTCCGCGGCGTCGTTCGGCCACGTGTCGGCACCGAATTCCCCGGGCCGCGGCACCGTATGGAAGACCCAAACGAGCTCGCCGGTGCGCACGTCGTATGCATGCACGTCGGCCGGCGTCGACGCGTAGCCCGCGCCGCCCGCGGGCAGCGAGATGATGATCAGGTTCTCGAAGACGCGGCCGGGGTTGCTCGTCTGCAGCGGCCTGACCGAGTCGACGTCGTCGACGAGGCCGACCCGCAGGTCGACGCGGCCGTCGTCGCCGAACGACGTGATCGTCTCGCCCGTCCGCGCGTCGATCGCCGTCAGAAAACCTTGATTGATGTAGAGCAGCCGCCGGTCGCTGCGATCTTCGCTCTCCCAGTAGCTGATGCCGCGCGTGCCGACCGCGCCTTCGTTCCGATGGAGCCAGAGCTCCGCGCCGGTCGCGGCGTCGAGCGCGACGATCGATCGGCCCTTCGCGAGCACGTACATCACGCCGTCGACGACGATCGGGTTGAACAGATAGTTCTCGCCGGTCTCGTACGTCCACGCGACCGCGAGCCGCGAGACGTTGCTCTTGTCGATCTGATCGAGCGACGAGTACTGCGACGAATCGACGCCCCCGAGATACTGATCCCAGGTGCGGAAATCGGGCGTCGGCCGCTGCGGCGCGGCGGCCGCGGCGCTGTCCGGCGTTGCGGCCGGCGCGAGCGCTGTCTCGCCCGCATCGCGCGAGCATGCCGAGGAGACCGCGAGCCCGCATGCGAGCAGAGCGGCGCCGCCGACTCGAGCGGCGCGGGGGAAGCGGAGGGGCGCGTCCCGATCGGATGCGCCGAGTCGATTCGTCTCGATGAATTTGCGCGTCATGAGCGTTGCTCTTCTTATCGGCCGACGGCCGCTGAACGACCCCGGCGATACTAATGCAAAGCAGCGAAAATGTCTTTGTGCGCTCGAATCGCGCGGCACGCCGGCGCGGGCTAAAGGTCGTACAGCAGCGGCAGCACGAACGACAGCCCGAGCCACATGATCAACTGCAGCCCCAAGCCGACGCGCACGAAATCGGAGAAGCGATAACCGCCGGCGCTCATTACGAGCAGATTGGTCTGATAGCCGACCGGGATCATGTAGCTCATGTTCGCGGCGAACAGCACCCCGAGCACGAACGGCTCGGCCGGCGCGCCGAGCTGCTGCGCGATGCCGAAAGCGATCGGCGTGCCGAGCACGGCGACGGCGTTATTCGTCACGACCTCGGTCATGAGCGACATGATCAGGATGAAGCCGGCGAGTGCGATCGGCGTCGGCATCGAGCCGACCGCCGCGACGTAGAGCGACGCGATGTAGTGTGCCGCGCCCGTCTCGGTCAGCGCGAGGCCGAGCGCGAGGCTCACGACGATCACGAGGATGATTCGCCTGTCGAGGGCGGCGAGCGCGTCGCGCCACGTCAGGCAGCGCGTCGCTAGGAGCAGCGCGACGCCGAGAAGCGCCGCGATCGAGATCCGCAGCACGCCGAGCGCGGCGAACGAGACGACGCCGATCATGATCGCGAGCGCCGCGGAGGCGCGCTCGGTTCTCGGCACGCTGATCCGTCCGTCGAGCACGACGACCTGCCCGGAGCGCTTCAGGCGATCGAGCGCGTCTGTCGAGCCCTGCACGAGCACGATATCGCCGACGTCGAGCACCTCGCGCGTGATCGTCTCGTCGGCCATGCCGTCGGGCGCGCCCGTCCGGTGAAGCGCGAGGGGCACGAGCTCGTAGCTCGATAGCACGCGGCTCGAGTCGAGCGAGACACCGTCGAGCGCCGAGCCCGGCGTCACGACGACCTCGGCGAGGTGCTGATCGCTGGTCAGCGGATGCTCCGGCGTGACGCTCTCGTCCGTCTCCCCGGCGAGCAGGGTCGCGCCGAGCGCGCGCTCGAACTCCTTGAGCCGCTCGGGCGTGTCGCGCACGTGCAGCCGGTCGCCGGCGGCGAGCACGACCGACGGCAGCTTGACGAGCGAAAGATTGCCGCGAGCGATGCGAGAGACTTTCATTCGGCCCTGCGTCTGCGCGAGGACTTCGGCGAGCGTTTTCCCCTCGGCGAAGCTTCCTTCATTGATGCGCAGCTTCGCGTCGAAGACGCGCGGTGCGATGTCGGTCAGCGGCGGACGGCGATCCGGAATCAAGCGCGGCGCGACGAGCCACAGATAAAGAATGCCGACCGAGCCGACGATCAGCACGGGGAGCGCAAAATCGAACATCTGCAGCTCGCGCATGCCGAGGTCGGCGGCGACCGCGACGACGAGCAGATTCGTCGACGTGCCGATCGTCGTCGCGGAGCCGCCGATGATCGTCGCGTAGCCGACCGGCATCAGTATCCCCGCGGGCGAGACCTTGGCGCGCAGCGTGACGGCGACGAGGAGGGGCAGGACCGTCGCGACGATCGGCGTGTTGTTCAAGAACATGCTGAGCGCGGCGGCCGTCAGCAGCGTGACGAGAAAAGCGATCTGCGGACGCTCGGCCCACATCTCGCCGAGGGACTGCGTGATCGGCTGCAGCGCGCCGGTCGTCTCGAGGCTCTTCGCGAGTATGATCAGCGCCGAGATCGCGACCAGCGCCTCGGCACCGAACCCGGACAGGACCTCCTTCGCCCCGAGGCCCGGAGGCCCCGGAAGCAGCTCGAACCAGAGCAGGAGGAGACAGAGCACGAACAGGCTCGACGCCTCGAGCGGGTACTTCTCGCGCGTGAACAGGAAGATCGTGAGCAGCACGACTCCGATCGCGACGAGCGCATCGATGCCCGGCGGCGAAGGCATTCGGCTATCCGAGCGTCTTCCCGAGCCGGGGCGCGGCGCAGCCGCTCGCCCCGAGGCCTCGGCCGACCTTGGACTGTCTCAGACTAAGCTCCTCGGTTCTCGACGAGAATTCGGCGAATCTCGACGACGCGTCAGCGCTGCCCCCCGATCGATTGGAGATAGCGGAAGAACTCCGAGTCGGCGTCGAGCATCAGCGTCGTGTTGTCGCCGATCGCCTGGTAGCTCTCGAGCGTCTTGAAGAACGCATAGAACTCCGGATCCTGGCCGAACGCCTCGCCGTAGACGCGGGTCGCCTCCGCGTCGGCCTCGCCGATGATCTCCTGCGCGCGCCGCTCGGCCTCCGAGCGGATGCGCC
>CAYMAF010000142.1:0-7554 GCA_964388365.1 uncultured Gammaproteobacteria bacterium
ACAATCTGCGCGCGCATTCACCAGACCTTCGCTAGTGCCGAAGCCGATCGCGAGCCGCCCGTCCCGCGCGTGTTCGGGATATCGTCGGCCCGTCGGCGATCTTTTCGGCACCGGCAGCGCGGATCCCTGCGAGTCCCGAATCCGTGTCGTGCGTTGTCTCGTGCGCGCGGCGATGAATCCGGAGAGAGCTTCGATCGACCGATGAGAGAGCAGGAACTGAATTTCGACGGCGTCGAGCGCTTGCCGCTCGCCGTTTTCACCGAGAAGGCGTACCTCGATTACTCGATGTACGTGATCCTCGACCGCGCGCTGCCGCATATCGGCGACGGGCTGAAGCCCGTGCAGCGGCGCATCGTTTACGCGATGAGCGATCTCGGGCTTTCGGCGACGGCGAAGCCGAAGAAGGCCGCGCGCACCGTCGGCGACGTGCTCGGCAAGTTTCATCCGCACGGCGATTCGGCGTGCTACGAGGCGATGGTCCACATGGCCCAGCCGTTCACGTACCGCTATCCGCTGGTCGACGGGCACGGCAACTGGGGCTCGCAGGACGACCCGAAGTCATTCGCCGCGATGCGCTATACCGAGGCGCGCCTCACGAGGTACTCGGAGATCCTGCTTGCCGAGCTCGATCAGGGCACGGTCGATTGGGTGCCGAACTTCGACGGCACGCTCGAGGAGCCTTCGATTCTGCCGGCTCAGCTGCCGAACCTGCTGCTGAACGGCTCGAGCGGCATCGCGGTCGGCATGTCGACCGATATTCCGCCGCACAACCTGCGCGAGGTCGCGAAAGCGCTGATCCTGCTGCTCGACGAGCCGAACGCGACGCTCGGGCAGATCATGAAACACATCAAGGGACCGGATTTCCCGACCGGCGGCGAGCTCGTCTCGCCGCGCGAGGATCTCGTCTCGATCTACAAGACCGGCACGGGCACGCTGCGCCTGCGCGCGAAGTGGGAGCAGGAGAACGGCGATATCGTGATCCGCGAGCTGCCGTACCAGACGTCGGGCGCGAAGGTCCTCGAGCAGATCGCCGCGCAGATGCGCGCGAAGAAGCTGCCGATGGTCGAGGACCTGCGCGACGAGTCGGATCACGAAAGCCCGACGCGCCTCGTGCTGACGCCGCGCGGCGGCAAGGTCGACGTCGAAGCGCTGATGAATCATCTCTTCGCGACGACCGATCTCGAGCGCACGGTTCGCGTCAACCTGAACGTGATCGGGCTCGACGGGCGGCCGCGCGTCTACGACTTGAAATCGCTGCTCACGGAATGGCTCGCATTCCGGACCGATACGGTCAAGCGGCGGCTGAATCACCGCCTCGAGCGGGTCACGCGGCGCCTGCATATTCTCGACGGCCTCCTGATCGCGTACCTCAATATCGACGAGGTGATCCGCATCATCCGCACCGAGGACGAGCCGAAGCCGGTCCTGATGAAGCGCTTCAAGCTCACCGACGTGCAGGCCGAGGCGATCCTCGAGCTCAAGCTCCGCCACCTCGCGAAGCTGGAGGAGATGAAGATTCGCGGCGAGCAGTCGGCGCTCGCCGCGGAGAAGGCCGATCTCGAGGCGACGCTGAAGTCCAAGGCGAAGCTGACGAACCTGATCAAGGGCGAGGTCGAGGCGCTCGCCGAAGTGCACGGCGATGCGCGTCGCACGAAGATCGTCGAGCGGGCGCCCGCCCAAGCGCTCGCCGAGTCCGAGCTCGTCGCGTCCGAGCCCGTCACGGTCATCCTGTCGGAGCGCGGCTGGGCGCGGGCGGCGAAAGGGCACGAGGTCGATCCCGAGGCGCTGTCGTATCGGTCCGGCGACCGCTTCCTCGCCGCGGCGCTCGGCCGCAGCACGCAGCAAGCGGTCTTCATCGACAGCACCGGGCGCGCGTACAGCGTCAGCGCGCACACGCTGCCGTCGGCGAGGGGGCAGGGCGAGCCGCTGTCCGGGCATTTCAATCCGCCGGACGGCTCGAGCTTCCGCGCGGTGATGATCGGCGCGCCGGAGGACAAATGGGTCGTCGCGTCGTCGGCCGGCTACGGCTTCGTCGTCAAGCTCGAGGACCTGTACTCGCGGAACAAGGCCGGCAAGGCGGTGCTCAAGGTGCCGCAGGGCGCGTCCGTGGTTCCGGCCGCGCCGGTTGTCGTCGACGCGGAGTGGATCGCGGCGGCCTCGAGCGACGGGCGCCTATTGATCTTCCCGCTCGAGGAATTGCCCGAGCTGCCGCGCGGCAAGGGCGTGAAGATTCTGAGCCTGCCGAGCAAGGAGCCGATCGAGCTCGTCGCGATCGCGGCTTTCGCCGAAGGGCAGAACCTGAAGATCAAGTGCGGCGAGCGGCAGATGACGCTGAAGCCGGACGACCAGAACCACTACCTCGGCGAGCGCGGCCGGCGCGGGGCGGCGCTGCCGCGCAACTGGCGCAAGGTCACGCGCATCACGGCCGAGTAGCGCCGGCACGCGGGCTCGGGTCCGACACCGGCCGCCGAACGAGGTCAGCCCCCTGCCCGCGGACGAGGCCGAGCCCGGTCGCGTCAGCTCGGCTCCTCGAGGACGACCTCGGCCTCCTGCAGATAGTGGCCCTGCATATAGGCTGCGCCGAGCTGGAACAGCACGGCCATCGTGTTCGCGTCCTCGACGCGCTCGGCGATCGTCTGGGCCTTGCGCTTCTCGGCCGCTTTGATCAGGCCCCGCACTTTGTCCTGTAGCTGAGGATTCGTCGCGAGGCTTTGCATCAGCGAGCCGTCGATCTTCACGTACTGCATCGGAGTCTGCGTGAGCACACGCATCGGGTCGCGTCCGATGCCGAAGTGCTCGACGGCGAACAGAAAGCCCGCGGCCTTGAGCTGCTCGGCGAGAGTGCGCGTCTGCTTCAGATACTGCATGACGTCTTCCTCGCTGACCTGGAAGCAGATCCGGCTGCCGCCGAGGTCCGCCGACTGCGTCAGCTTCTGCAGCCAGTCGACGAGCGTCTCGTCGAGCAGCGACTCGTGCGAGAGCTTGACGAACAGCACGTCGGGCTTCTGCTTCTGGCAGAAGTCGATCGACGCGGCGATGACCCACCGGTCGATCGCCCGCAGCAGCTTGTTGCGCCTGGCGGCCGGCATGAAGTCCGTCGCCGAGACGTCGTCGCCCTGCTGGTCGATCATCCTGAGCACGGTGTCGTACATCACCTTCCGCTCGCCGGACAGGCTCGCGATCGGCAGATGCACGAGCTTGAACCGGTTCTCGACGAGCGCGGACTTGATCTGCTTGACCCAGAGCTCGTCGAAGCGCTGGATTCGCGTGCTTTCGTCGGACGTCTCCTCGAGCACGACCTGGTTGCCGCCGCGCTGACGTCCGCGCTGGTTCGCTCTCTCGGCGTCGAGGATCAGACTCTCGAGGCGCTCGGTCATCGGTCCGGCCTCGGCGATGCCGATCGTGCAGGTCACGGACAGCGTGTGATCGCCGACCTCGAAAATGTGGTCCGCGACCTTCTGCACCGCGTGCTCGGCCCACGCCTCGATGTCGCGCAGCGTTCCGCGCTCGAGCAGCATCGTGAACACGTTGCCGCCGAAGCGTCCGCCGATATCCTTCGCGCTCAGCGTGCCGCGAAGGGTCTCGGCGATGCCGGCCAGCAGGTCCTCGCTCGCGAGCGGTCCGATCTCTCCGGCGATCTCGCCGAACTTGTCGGGACGGATATACGCGAGCGCACGCACGCCGCCGCGGGGATTCGTCTCGAGCCGCTTCTGCACGAGATCGAGGAAGCGCCGGCGGTGGTACAAGCCGGTCGTCGGGTCTTGATGCACCGTCCGCTCGACGAGCTCCTCGGGCTGCGCGGGCTGCTCCTGCTCTTCGCGCGGCACGCTGAGCTTGACGGCCGGCTCGCCATCGTAGGCGGTTTGCTCGAAGTGCAGCGTGAGCTCCGACGAGGAGCCGTCGCCGTGCGTGCCGGCGACTTTCAATGCCTCGCCGGTCCACTGGCCCTTGACGCAAGCGACGACCGCGCCTTTCAACGCCGCGTGGCTCGACGGATCGAACAGGTCCATCAGCGGGGCGTTGACCGTGTCGTCGGCCGACCGGCCGAAGAGCTCGATCCACGCCTGGTTGGCCTCGACGATGATGCCTTCTTGAACGTACGCGATCGCATCGGCCGCGCCTTCGAGGAATGACTTGAGCTGGCGTTTGTACTGCGTTGCCGATTGCAGCGTCGTGTTCAGCGCTTGTTCGAGCCGATACGCGCGCAGCTCGCGCGCGGCGACTGCCGCGAGCCGCTCGCGGCAGCCCATCGATACGAGATCCTGCGCCCCTTCGGCGAGCGCTTCGCTGATCGCGTTCTCGTCCGCTCGGGCGCGCAGCACGAGCAGCGGCACGGTGTTCTCGGCCTGCTTGCGGAGCTTCGCGATCTGGCGCACCGGCGTTTGGAAGCGGTCCGCGCAGTACCAGAGGAGCTGCGCACGGCTCGAGCGGATCGCCGTCTCGAGCTCGTCGAGCCGCTTCACCCAGTGGCAACGCGCCGGATAGCCCGCGTCTCGCAGCGTTTTGTTGATCAGCTCTACATCGTCTTCGGCAGTCGTCGCGACGATGAGGGGAACCGGCGCTTGGGGCATGTAAACGAATGGACCTCTAGTCGTTATCGTCCCCGCACGATTTGCGGCCGCGGCATTCTAGCACTCGGCTCATTTCGTCTCCGTGCAGGGGTCACATCGCGTCGGCGCCGGAACGCGCACCGCGCCCTTGACGTGAGCGCCGTGCTTCGAATCGCTCTTTTGAAGCGCCGCCTTTCGCGCCTACGCGATCGGCGTCTTGCTCGCGCGGCCGGGGATCTCGCGAACGAGCCGCGGCACGAGATATCCCGGCAACTTCGCGAGCAGCTGCGCGTGCAGCGCGCGCGCGCGGCCCTCGTCGACGTCGAAATGCGCGGCCCCGGCGACGGGATCGAGCATATGCAGGTAATAAGGCAGCACGCCGCAATCGAACAGACGCTCGCAGAGCGCGGAGAGCGTATCGGCGTCGTCGTTCACGCCGCGGAGCAGCACCGCCTGATTCAGCAGCAGCACGCCGGCCGCGCGGAGCGACGCGAGCGCGGCCGCGACGGAGGCGTCGAGCTCGCGCGGGTGATTCGAATGCAGCACGATCGCGCGCACGAGCGGGTGCCGCTCGAGGACTCGGATCAGCCCCGCATCGACGCGGTCCGGCAGCACGATCGGAAAGCGCGTGTGAATGCGAATGCGTTTCAGCGTCGGCACGGCGCCGAGCCGGGCGAGCAGCGCGTCGAGCTTGCGGTCGCTCAGGGTGAACGGGTCGCCGCCCGAGAGAATCGCCTCCTCGGTGCCGTCGGTCTCGAGCGCGGCGGCCGCGGCTTCGAAGCCGTCGCGCGCCGCGAGCTGCTCCGAATAGGGGAACGACCTGCGGAAACAATAGCGGCAATGGACCGGGCACGCGCCGGTCGCGATCAGCAGCGACCGGCCGCGATATTTGCGCACGAGGCCTCCGTCCGCGAAACCGGCCTCGGCGAGCGGGTCCGCCGTGAAGCCCGGCACGTCGGCGGCCTCGCGCGCGGTCGGCAGCACCTGCCGCAGCAACGGATCGTGCGGATCGCCCTGCCGCATCCGAGCGACGAAGGCCCGCGGCACGAGCAGCGGAAAATCCGCCGGGGCGCCTGCGGCCTGCAGCGCGTCAGCCGGCAGGTCGAGCAGCGCCGCGAGCTCGCCGACGTCGCGGATCGCGTCCTTGAGCTGATCCTGCCAGCGGCTGCGCGCGGGCTCGGCGGTGGAGGGGGGCGTCATCATGCTGTTCGTCCGGAGGCAACGCGGTATCATTTGCCGTCGCCGTTCTGCTGCGCGCCGACGCTTGCCGACGCGCGCTCGCCGGGCCGACGACGCGCGCGGCCTGGCGCAAGGCCGGCTGCCGCCGCGACGAGATCGCGCCGCCGTGGGCCGCCGGTCCGCGTGCTCGTCGCCGATCCTTCAACTGAGCAATCGAGCAAGAGCTTCAATGGCAAGTTATAGCACCAACGAGTTTCGCGCGGGTTTGAAGATCCTGATCGACGGCGACCCGTGCGTCATCGTCGAGAACGAGTTCGTCAAGCCCGGCAAGGGACAGGCGTTCAACCGCGTCAAGATCCGCAACCTGAAGACGGGGCGGGTCGTCGATAAGACCTTCAAGTCCGGTGATTCGGTCGAGGCCGCGGACGTCGTCGACCAGGATATGCAGTATCTGTACACGGACGGCGAATTCTGGCACTTCATGGTGCCGGATACGTACGAGCAGTTCGCGGCCGGCAAGGAAGCGATCGGCGATGCGGAGCAGTGGCTCAAGGAACAGGACGTCTGCCAGGTCACGCTGTGGAACGGCACGCCGCTGCTGGTTTCGCCGCCGAATTTCGTCGAGCTGAAGATCGTCGAGACGGACCCGGGGGTGCGGGGGGACACGGCGCAGGGCGGCGTGAAGCCGGCGAAGCTCGAGACGGGGGCGGTGGTTCGCGTGCCGCTGTTCGTCGAGGAAGGCGAGGTCGTCAGGGTCGATACGCGCACCGGCGAGTACGTTTCGCGCGTGAAGTAACGTCTCGTCTCCGCCGTCGGTGAGGGCATCGCGCGCGCCGATTGCGCACCGCATCCCCCTTCGACGGACCGCCGTGAAGCCGTCCCTCGCGGCTGCGTGTGCGCCGTCCCTGGCGCACACACTCCGTCGAAGGGGGATGCGGCACGCAATCGGCTTGGAAACGTGGTGCCAACACTGCCGAAGCCGGCATCCGCGCGACTTCCGGCGCGCAACAGCTACTCGTGCGCCAGGGCGACGGTCTCAGCGACGGACTGCAAGCCGAGCGCGACGGCGACGAGGCGGTCGAAGCCGAGCGCGACGCCGGCGCAGTCGGGCAGGCCTTGGTCGAGCGCGGCGAGGAAGGCTTCGTCGATCGGGCGAACGGGCAGGCCGCGGCGGCGGCGCTCGGCTTGATCCGCGTCGAAGCGGCGGCGCTGCTCGGCGGCGTCGGTGAGCTCGGCGAAGCCGTTCGCGAGCTCGATCGTGCCGGCGAAGAGCTCGAAGCGCGCGGCGACGCGCGGGTCACCGGGCTTGAGGCGCGCGAGCGCGGCTTGGCTCGCCGGATAGTCGTGGACGAACGTCCACGTATCGCGCGGCCATGACGGCGCGACGGCCGTGACGAACGCGAGATCGAGCAGCGCGTCGTCGTCGAGGCCGGGCGGCACGTCGATGCCGAGCGCGGCGAGGCGCGGCTCGGCATCCCTCGGGCGCGTCAGCGGATCGATGTCGAGCGCGTCGACGAACGCGTCGCGATACGTGATGCGCCGCGCGGGCCAGCGCGCTGCCTCGCCAACGGTGAGAGCGCGCACGAGCGCCTCGACCTCGTCCATCAGTGCCGCGTCGTCGAAGCCGAGCCGGTACCACTCGATCATCGTGAATTCCGGTTGGTGCCACCGTCCGAGCTCGCCGTCGCGGAACACGCGGCAGACCTGATAGATGTCGCCGAGACCGTCGGCGATGAGGCGTTTCATCGCGAACTCCGGCGACGTCGGCAAGTAGTGCGTGCCGCCGACGCTCGCGACCTCGGCCGCGATGCTCTCGAGCGCCGGA
>CAYMAF010000143.1:0-7516 GCA_964388365.1 uncultured Gammaproteobacteria bacterium
ATGGCACGAGTGACGGACATTCGATACGTGGGCTACGGCGTGCCGGACCTCGAGGCGGAGCGGGTCTTCTATCGGGACAAGTGGGGGCTTCGCGAGGTCGCGGAGCATCAAGGTATGTGGCACTTCGCTGCCGAAGGAAGCGGCGAGCTCTACTGCGTCCGCCTGCGCGAGAGCACGGAGGCGCGTGTGGACGTCATCGCGCTGGCCGCGGCGAGTCGGGGCGACGTCGAGACGTTGCACGACCGGGTTCGAGATGCCGGATGCAGGATCATCTTCGAGCCGCGCGAACTGACGAGCCTCGGCGGCGGCTACGGGTTTCGATTCTTCTCCGCGGACGGACTGCCGTTCGAGATCTCTTCGGACGTCGAGCCCGGCTCGGCTAGGCGGCTCCAGCCGGGTGAAGCGCTCCCCGAGAAGATCAGTCATGTCGTGCTGCATTCGCCCGCTCACAAGGAGGCAGCAAAGTTCTGGGTCGACGTCCTCGGGTTCGAGATCAGTGATTGGCTCGGCGATTTCATGGTGTTCCTGCGCTGTAACGAATGGCATCACCGGCTCGCGATTCTTCCGGGGCCGCCGTGCTTGAATCATGTCGCTTACGACATGATCAGCGTCGACGAGATGATGCGGGGCGTCGGGAAGCTGCGGCGCCTCGAGATCGACGTGAAGTGGGGGCCCGGCAGGCATACCGCGGGCAACAATACCTTCAGCTATTTCGTCACACCGAACGGATTCACCGTCGAGTACACCGCGGATGTCGAGAGAGTCGGCGAGGATTGGGAGCCGACGGTTTATAAGCCGTCGTCGAGCATCATGGACCAGTGGGGTATCGGCACCGGGGGACCGCACAGCTTGCCGCGTGCTCAGCCGGATCCGGGCCTGTTCAACGCGGTCGAGCTGTAGCCGTGGCGCTTCTCGAGTATTTTCCGAACTACGTTTGGAATCTCTCCGTCGCGATCGCGATGGAGAGCGGCGCGCGCATCGGCGAGATCGAGGATATCTGCAGGCCTTTGGCACAGGCTGCACAACGCGGCGAAAAGGTCGGCACGGCTCAGTTCGTCGAGCGCTGGCTGTCCGCGGGAGACAATCTCATCGAGCTGGCCGAAGAGGATCGAGAGCGCGGACGGTTGCTCTCCGCGGCCAGCAAGCTGCAGCGGGCGGCGCTGTATCTGCTCGTTGCGGAACGGATGCAAGGTCACGGTCATCCAGGGAGAAGCGAGACCTTTGCTAAGGCGCAGCGGGCGTTCCGCAGCGCGATCGAGATGGGCAAGGAGAACTGCGAGCGCGTCGAGATTCCGTACGAGCACGCGCATTTCCCGGCGCTGTTCGTTCGCGCGCAGGGAACGTCGGGCCCGGCGCCGTGCGTGCTGTACATGAACGGACTGGATAGCTGCAAGGAGATGCTCTACTGGTCCGGGCTGGCCCAGGCGCTCGCGGCGCGCGGGATCTCGACGCTGTGCGTGGATCAGCCCGGGACGGGAGAGGCCATTCGCCTCCACGGCTTCTGCGTCACTCACGAGAGCGAGCGCTGGGCGAGCCGCTGCTACGACTGGCTCGCCGCACGGGACGACGTGCGCGCGGACCGTATCGGCGCGGTCGGCATTTCGCTCGGCGGCTATTTCGCTCCCCGCGCCGTCGCGTTCGAGCCGCGCTTCGCGGCCGGCGCGGCTTGGGGGGCGAATCACAACTGGGCGGAGGTGCAGCAGCGCCGTTTGCAGCGCGAGGGCGAGAACCCCGTGCCGCAATACTGGGATCACGTGAAATGGGTCTTCGGTGCGGACAGCATCGAGGACTTCCTGGAGAAGTCCAGGCACATGCACCTGAATGGCGTGCTCGATCGTATTCGCGTTCCGTTCCTGATCACGCACGGGGCGCGGGACCGCCAGATCGCTTTGGACTACGCGTATCAGAGCTATGATCAGCTCGTCAACAGCCCACGCCGTGAGCTGAAGATTTTCACCGAGCGCGAGGGCGGCGTAGAGCATGTCGGCGCCGATAATATGTCGTACGCGCGAGACTATATCGCCGACTGGTTTGCGGAAGTCTTGGGGGGACGCATAGCATGATCAAGGCACTATTCAGACGTATCGTGACCGGTCACGATGCCAACGGCAGATCGGTGATTCTCGAGGATGCGCCGCCCCCGCGAGTGGCCCGGATCGGCGGCGAGCTCGGGCCGGTCTTCTACGAGGTCTGGAACACGCGTGAAACGCCGGCGCGGATCGACCGCGCGTCCGGCGAGCCGCACGAGGACGGGATCGTGCTCGCGCCGCCGCCGAACGGCACGCGGATCCGAGTGCTCGACATACCGCCGGAGGATGAACGTCTAAAGAGCCTGTCCGCCGAGGAAGCCCGCGCGCATTTCGCCGAGGTCGGTGCCGCGGACGCGGCGACGCACTCGGGCACCGGCTCGCGGCATCCGTTCATGCATCGCACCGAGACGATCGACTACGGGATCGTGCTCGAGGGCGAGATCACGCTGATCCTCGACGAGGGCGAAACGGTCGCGCGCGCGGGCGATATCGTCATTCAGCGCGGCACGAATCACGGCTGGGCGAACCGATCGGGGAAGAACTGTCGGATCGCATTCATCCTGATCGACGGCAAGTTCGACCCGGAGCTCGCCGAGTGAAGCTCGCGACTCGGCAGACGTCGAATCCCGACGGCTCGCTGCTGGTCGTCTCCCGCGATCTCGAGCGCGCCGCGGCGGCGGACGGCATCGCGGCCACGCTGCAGGATGCTCTCGATCGATGGGACGACGTGAAGGAGCGCCTCGAAGCGCTCTACGATCGGCTCAACGCCGGCGAGGTCGCCGGCGAGCCGCTCGCGGCGCTGACGTTGGCCGCGCCGCTGCCGCGGGCGTGGCAATGGCTGGATGCGTCGGCTTTCCCCGCGCACGGGGCGCTGATGCAGCGCGCGTTCAATCTCGCTCCGATCGACGCCGACTTCCCGCTGATGTATCAGGGGATGTCGCATCGGTTCCTCGGGAGCCGCGAGGACGTGCCGTTTCCGACCGAAGCCGACGACATCGATTTCGAAGGGGAGCTCGGCGTCATCGTCGGCGACGTGCCGATGGGCACGCCGGCCGAGCGCGCGCTCGAGCACGTGCGCCTTGCCGTGCAGATCAACGATTGGTCGCTGCGCCGAATCGCGCCGCTCGAAATGAGAACGGGCTTCGGCTGGATTCAAGCAAAGCCTGCGTGCAGCGTCGCGCCGATCGCTGTCACGCTTGACGAGCTCGGACCGTCGTGGTCGGACGGGCGAATGACCCTGACGCTCGATGTGAGGCGCAATGGAGAGCCGTTCGGCGCCGTGCCGTCCGCCGAGATGAGCTATGGGTTCCATGAGCTGATCGCGTACGCCGCGCGTACGCGTTCCCTGTGCGCCGGCACGATCATCGGCTCGGGCACGGTTTCGAGCAGCCGTTACCGCGAAGTTGGGTTCTGCTGTATCGCCGAGCGCCGTGCTGCGGAGATGGTCGAGCTCGGCGCGCCGAAGACGCCCTATCTACGCTACGGCGAGGTCGTGGAAATGCGTGCCTTCGACGGTACGCGCGCCGTGCCGGTCTTCGGCGAGATGCGGCAGCGCGTCGTCGAGCATCGTCCCGAGTGACGGGCGTTCCGATCGGCCTTCAGTTACGGAGAATCTTCTCCATCGGCTTTCCCTTCGCGAGCTCGTCGATTTAGCTTGTCGAGGTAGCGGATCTCCCGCATCGTCGGCTCCTCGATCTGTTCGACGCGAACTCCGCAGATCACTCCCTTGATCGACGTCCGGGAAGGATTCGGCTGCGGCGCTTCGGCGAAGAACGTCTCGAAGTCCGTCCCGCTCTCGAGCGCCGACTCGAGCTGCGCCTGGCTATAGCCGGTCAGCCAGCGAATGATCGCGTCGACTTCCGCCTTGTCGCGCCCCTTCTTCTCGGCCGCCACGTAGAGCGGGTAGACGCTCGCGAAGCTCGTCGTATAGATGCGATGCCGATGCCTTGTCACGAGTCTGCTCCCCGTCCGTAGCGCTGTCCGGACCGGCCCGCCCGCGCCGTGCAAACGGCGGCGGCGTCGCCCGGTCACACGTCGAAATGGTAGCGGCTCGAGCTGCGATCGAGCCAGACGAGCGAACGCGACAGGCGGGGCCCGCGGCAGGGGCGGGACCACTGCCTTTTCCCGGCCGCACCGGCTATTCTCCGACGCATCGGGGCTCCGTCCTCCGCGGCGGGCGGCGGCACGTGCCGGCGAATTCGCCGAGAGCCGGGCCGGCGCCGCGGACTAAAGTCGTTTTTGTAGAAAAATAAAATGCTTACGGTCTAGAATGTCGATGCGGCCGGCCTTTTCGAGTTCCGGCGGAAAGCAGGGGGTTCCGGCCTCGTGCTCGGCGGCCGAGACCGTTCCATTCCCCGAAGCGAAGCGCCGGCCAGGACGGCCGAGGCGCGAGGACCAGGAAGGCGCGTGCTGATTCCGCAATACAAGCTCGAGACGAACCCCTTCGCGCCGGAGGGGGTGCGCCCGTTCTTCAGCTCGGCCTCGATGCGCTATACGCAGATGAAGGTCGAGAATCTCCTCGACGGCCGTCTGCAGTCCCTCTTTATCAGCGGTCCGGCCGGGGTCGGCAAGACGGCATTGGTCGAGAAGTCGCTCGAAGGCCGAATGAAGGCCGAGATCAGCTGGGTCGACCCGTCGGTTCAGCAGCCTCAGGCGTTGCTCGAGAAGCTCGCGCGGGATATCGGCCCGGGAGAAATATCCGGTAACGTCAATGAATTGAGAAATATACTTGAGGTATTTCTCAAGCATCAGGTCGCGCACAACCGGATGTCGGTCGTCGTCGTCGACGCGGTCGAGCGGCTCGCGCTGCCGGTCATTCGCGAGATTGAAGCCTTGTGCCGGCTGCGACTTCGGCACAAGCCGCTGCTGCACTGCGTGCTGATCACTCGGAACGAGGAGCTGATCGCGAACCTCATCGCGCATCTCGAGGAGCGCCGGCCGGCCGCGCTCGTGCATCAGCGTTTGTCCGGTTTCACGCTCGACGAGACGATCACGTATGTGCGCGCGTGCTTGCACGGCGCCGGCTGCGAATGGATCGACGAGCTGTTCCCCGAGGATACGCTGGTCGACGTGCAAGCATTCACGAAAGGCGTTGTCGGCAACGTGAACGCGCTCTGCCGCGAAGTGCTCGATGCCGTCGCCGCGCAGCGCGACGAGCTACACCAGCCTCGGGTGACGCGTGCGATGCTGAAGGAGGCGGCCGCGCGGCTGAATCTGCGTTACGACCCGACGCCGTGGCGGGAACGGAGTGAAGATGAGCCGCTTTCGCCGGAGGCCGTGCGCGTATCGGATCCGGACGAGCTCAGAATTCTCGACGCACGGCTGATCGTGACGAGCGGCGGCAAGAGGATCGCCGAGATCGCGCTCAACCGGCCGAGAATGGTGCTCGGCCGGGACGCGGAGTGCGATATCGCGCTCGATAGCAGCTATGTCAGCCGCTATCAGAACCTCTTCATGGAGACGACGGATGGCTGGATGCTGTTCGACCTGAACAGCACGAACGGCTGCTTCGTCAACGGACGCAGGGTACGCGAGCATCGACTCCGGGACGGCGACCTGATCGCCGTCGGGCAGCATCAGCTCCGCTTCACGAGCCCGAGCTCGGCGAAAGCGCCGGCGCAGCCGCCTGCCTCCGACGATACGCTCGTCAGCCCTCGGCCGATCGTTCCGAAGCGCGCCTGACGCGCCGCGCTCATACCGGCGCCGGCACGCGCGCCGCGAGATGCTCGCTGCGGCCGTTCAGGGCTTCGAGCGACGCGAGCAGCCGGTCCTCGATGCCGAGCAGGATCGGATCGGCGTTTCGCCGATAGATGTTGGCCTTCGCGTTGTAGACCTGACGCGAGATTCCGTGCTTATCGTCGACCGTGATGCGCCGCACGGTGAACTCGCCGTTGTGCTGCCGGCTGCCGGTCAGGTAGGTCTTGATCAACTCGATCCGCTCGCCGGACAGCTCGAGGCCTTTGAGCTGGTGCAGGCTGTCCGTCGCGCGATGGACGAAGTCCACCGCACCTATGCTCCTCGTCGTGCCGTCCGCCTGCCGGATCTCGGAGCGGAAGTCGCCGAGCAAGATCTGGTTCGGCAGGGCCCGGTCGATCATGCGCGCAAGCTCGACGGTCACATCGCCGACGATGTAGTGGTACAGGGTCGGATTCAGTCCTTCGGACTGGTGGAACTCGTAGCAGCTGCCGATGTGGAAACACGCGCGCAGCTTCGGCACGGTCCGGCCTTGTCCCTTGCGTCGGGCGATCGCGTTATCCGCGAGCACGAGGTACATCAGATGGTAGAGGTTGACGCTCGCGTCGAGATCCGGGTCTCGGTTCCACACATAGAATCCGTCGCCGGTCGTCGTGCGCGCGAAATCGACGCCGATCTTCTTCTCGAGCAGTTTGCTCTGCGCCGAGTTCAGCGAAAAGGAGAGGCTGTTGAGTTGCGCCATCTGCTCGAACGGGTGCAGCAGGCCGAAACCGACGATGTCGAACAGCGCGACCGCACGGCTGGGCACATAGGTGATGCTGTACCGCTTCACCATCGTCTCGATGATCTGCTCGTGAACGGGATGGTTGCCGAGGGGCACGCGCAACGGCACATGCGTCTTCTCGACGCCGAGCAGCCGAGCGACGTGATCGAGATGGCGGGGACTCAGCTTACGCTTGCCCGAGAGCAGGGCTTTGAAGAAATCCTCGGACGGGCGAAACGGATTGTCGGGCTGCTGCATGCCGCCGGCCGCCGCGGTCGCGATCTTCGCGACGGAATAATGCGGCACGACGACGACCGAGACGCCGTTGTCCTCGAGGCTCCAGCAGAGAATGACGTTCTGCCCGAGCCCCCATAACCGATGCAGGCACTTGTCCAGGTGGATAAGGTCGCTGCGTTCCTTCAGGCTCATCGCCGCAGTGATCGACGATAAGGCGTCGAGATAGCTGCCGACGCTCGCCAGCCGGAAGATGCCGGATTCGTCCGCGATACCCATTGTGTCGTCCCCCCCGAAAGGCCGATCGTTTCCCCCTCCGACGTCGGGGCGCTGGCGTCGGACGATGGCCTTCCACCGAAGAAGTGTACCCATTTGCTCGACGGAGGCCATAAGCGCCGAGGCGCCGCGGTTGCCCGGCTACCGCGCGAACGGGATAATCGCAGCCCCCCGCCGAGCACAGTTGAGAAGCTTCGATGGCCGACGACGATCGCAATAAGATCGATCCGCGACGCTGGTCGCGGCTCGTCGTGGACGGCGTCAAGCAGGCGCCGAGCCGGGCCATGCTCCGCGCGGTCGGCTTCCGCGACGAGGATTTCGGCAAGCCCCAGGTCGGCATCGCGTCGACGTGGAGCATGGTCACGCCGTGCAATATGCATATCGACGGGCTCGCGCGGGAAGCGGCGGCGGGCGCGGATGCGGCCGGCGGCAAAGCCGTCCTGTTCAACACGATCACGCTGTCCGACGGCATCTCGATGGGCACGCCGGGCATGCGGTACTCGCTCGTGTCGCGCGAGGT
>CAYMAF010000144.1:0-7457 GCA_964388365.1 uncultured Gammaproteobacteria bacterium
CGCGGTGCTCCTCGGGAATGTATTCGATCAGCTCGTCGAGACGGGCGTTGATGCGTGCGCGCTCGACCGCGTGGGCGTCCGGCAGCTTCAGCGCGAGCCGAAGCTGCCCGATCGCGAGCGGCAGGTTGCCGGTCGAGACGTAATATTCGGCCATATAGTAGTACGCGTTCAACGTATCGCCTTCGGCGCTCGCCGCTCGAGCGATCAGTCGGATCTGCGCCGGGGTCGGCGGCACGTTGTTCAGCAGGTCGAGCAGGATCGCATGCGCGTCGGCCGGGCGCTCGGCCTCGAGCAGCACCTCGGCATAGCTGATCGTCAACGGGACGTTGCGAGGGAAGAGCCGCGCAGCCTCGGCGAAGACCTCGAGCGCCTGCTCCGTCAGCCCGCTCGCGGCGAGCGCCTCGCCCAGACCGATTCGGTACGGAATCACGCCGGGGAACTCGCGGACCAGCTCGCGGAACGCTCGCTCGGCGTCGTCGTGCCGGCCGACCGCGGCGAGCGCGAGCGCCCGGCCGTAACGGTTCGGCACGGCATCGGGATCGGACTTCGATTCGAAGATCCGCAGCGCCGTCTGCGGATCGCGGGCGCTCAGCACCTCGATCCGTGCCTTCGTGAGCCCGTACTCGAGGCTGTTCTCGGCACGATTCTGCGGCAGGCGGCGCGCGCGGTCCCGCGCTTCGGCGATACGCACCGCGGTGACCGGGTGGGTCTGCAGCATCTCCGGGATCTCGGCGCGGGCGAGCGAATAGCGCCGCGACAGCTTCTCGAAGAAGCTCGCCATCGCGTTCGGGTCGTATCCGGCGGCGGCGAGAACGTCGATCCCGACCCGGTCCGCCTCGTGCTCGTTCGAGCGGGTGTAATTGATCTGGCGCTGCGCCGCCGCGGCCTGGGACGCGGAGACGACGCCGATCATCGCGTCGCCCGGCAGGTCGGCCGCGGCGCCGAGCAGCGCTGCGGCGAGCATCGCGGCCATCGTCATGATGCTCGTACGCTGGGAATCGTACAGCGACCTCGCGATGTGCCGCTGCGTGACGTGCGAGACCTCGTGCGCGAGCACCCCCGCGAGCTCGCTTTCGTTCTCGGTGGCGAGGATCAGCCCGGTGTGGACGCCGATATAGCCGCCGGGCATCGCGAACGCGTTGATGCGGCTGTCCTCGACGACGAAGAAACGAAAGCGGTGGCTGCCGTTGTTCGCGTGGCTCGCGATATGGGAGCCGATCGATTGGATATATTCGGTGAGGAGGGGATCGTCGACGACGACGCCGGCGTTGTAGAGCTGCATCATCACGCTGCGGCCGAGCTGTCCCTCGCGCGTCTTGTTCAGCAGGGCGTCGGCCGGGCTGCCGAAGTCCGGCAGCTCGTTCGCGGCCGCAACCGCGCCGAGGGTCTGCCCGAGCACCGCGAGCAGGCACAGCCAGTATCTCATCGCGCGACTCCGCTCCGCGCGAGCGCGGAAATCATGTCTGTAAAGACAGCGCCGCCTCCAAAACGTTCTCGACGTGGCCGGCAACCTTGACCTTCCGCCACTCCTCGACCAGCTTGCCGGAGGCGTCGACGAGAAACGTGCTGCGCTCGATCCCGAGGACCTTGCGGCCGTACATGTTCTTCTCGCGGATCACGTCGAACAGCGCGCAGAGAATCTCGTCCGGGTCGGAGATCAGATCGAACGGCAGGCCGTGCTTCGCCTTGAACTTCTCGTGTGACGCGAGGCTGTCGCGCGAGACACCGAGCACCTCGATCCCGGCGTCGCGAAAGGCGTCGTACCGGGCCGCGAAATCCTGCGCCTCGGTCGTGCAGCCCGGCGTATTGTCCTTCGGATAGAAGTAGAGGACGTACGGGCGGCCGGCCAAGTCCTTCGACGAGATCTTGCGCCCGCCGGTCGCCTCCGCTCGAAACGCCGGCACCTTCTTGCCGACCGCCGCCTTCGTGCCCGTCCTCGTCATCTCGTGCCCTCGCTGCGGCCCGTCCGCGCCCGAACGGCGCTCACGAATGCTTGACGGGCTCCATGATCGCGTCGACGTTCAGCTGGTCGCAGAAATCCATGAACTCCTCGCGGAGCGAGGAGATGTGGATCGACGCGGGGATATTCACGTACATCTGCACGGAGAACATCGGCGTCTCGGTCTGCGACGCGACGTAGCTCCGGGCCGAAAGCTCGCCTATCTCGACCTGCCGGCTCGCGAAGAATCCGCACAGGCTGTGCACGATGCCTGGCTGATCCAGCCCGACGACGTCGACCGCGTACGGGAGCTGCTCCTTGCCGAAATGGCGCGGCTCCGTGCGCCGAAACTTCATCGTCAGGCCGTTGCTGTTCGCGAACCGCTCGAGGTCCCGCTCGAGGCGGCTGATCGTGTGCCAGTTACCGGCGACGAGCAAGAGCATGCCGAACTCGGATCCGAGCGCGGTCATGCGGCCTTCCTTGATATTTCCGCCGCAGTCGAGGATCGTGCGGGTCAGGTCCTGGACGATCGTCGTCGGATCGCCGCCCACGGCGGATATGACGAGCAGTTGTTGCATTTATCGGGTGAATCCTGAGTAGTTAGGGCCCGCTCGGCGGTTTTCGGGGCCGGACCAGTGTACCCCGAAGTCGAGCGGAGGCAATGCCAAGTTGCGGCCGACTGTCGCCGCCAGTACCATCCACGCCTTTCTCATCCCATTGGGCGGACGATGTTTTCAGGCAGCATGGCGGCGTTGATCACGCCGATGACGGACGACGGCGCCCTCGATTACGCCGCCCTCCAGAAGCTCGTCGACTTCCACATCGACTCCGGCACCGACGCCCTCGTCGTCGCCGGCACGACCGGCGAATCGCCGACGTTGGAGCACGACGAGCACATCGAGCTGATCGAGCGGAGCTGTGAGATCGCGGCCGGACGGATTCCGATCATCGCCGGCACCGGGTCGAACTCGACGGCGCAGACGCTGAAGCTTTCTCGTGCCGTTGATCGATTGCCGATCGCGGGGCTGATGATCGTGACGCCTTATTACAACAAGCCTACGCAGGAAGGCATGTTCCGGCACTTCTCGGCGGTCGCCGATGCGGTGAGCCGGCCGGTCATTCTTTATAACGTCCCGAGCCGGACGGGCGTCGACCTGAAGCCCGCGACCGTCGGCCGCCTCGCGGCGCACGAGAACATCGTCGCGATCAAGGAGGCGACCGGGGAACTCGACCGCATCGAGACGCTCAGAGAGGCATGCGGCGGTGAGTTCTCGCTGCTCTCGGGAGACGATGCGACGGCGGCGGAATTCATGCTGAGAGGCGGACAGGGCGTGATCTCGGTCACGGCGAACGTCGCGCCGCGGCCGATGCGCGAGCTGTGCGACGCGGCTCGCGCCGGCGACCGTGCCGCCGCGGAGCGCATCGATGCGACGCTGCGGGCACTGCATCGGGACCTGTTCGTCGAGAGCAATCCGATCCCAGTGAAGTGGGCGATGCAGCAGATGGGACTCGCTGGCCCCGGCATCCGGCTGCCGCTGACACCGCTGTCGGCCGCGTATCACGACACCGTCCGCGCGGCGATGGCCGCGGCCGGCGCGTTGCCGGACGATCGCCGAGGCGAATGAAGACGCGTCTATTGTTGCTCGTGCCCGTGCTCGGGATCGCCGCGTGCTCGGGCGACCGTGCGGTGCGCTGCGAGGACAATACGTCTTATCGGAGCGCGTACTCGATCGCGCCGCTGCGTATCCCGGACGATCTGTCCGTTCCCGACGAATCCGACGCGATCCGCGTGCCACCGCCCCCGGCCTCGCGTAACCGCTCGGCCGAGCCCGAGCCCGGGCGCTGCCTGGAGCATCCGCCGGACTTCTTCGAAGGCGGCCGCGGCGCGTAGCCGCCCGCTGGCGCCGCTCCGTTCCGTCGCCGGCGCTGCCGAGCCGACGCGGCCGCCTCCCGCGTCCGTGTCGCCGGCGCTGCCGAGCCGACGCGGCCGCCTCCCGCGTCCGTTGCTCGGATCGCTCAGGCGCGGCTCGCGTGCGTCGTCTCGATGCGGCTGCGCGGCGCGACGAAGCCGAAATACGCGGCGATCGCCGCGAGCAGCAGGTGCAGCCACACGTCGTGCCCGTACAGCGGCACGAGGCCGAACAGCGTGTGCAGCCCCGGAATCAGCCCGATGACGAATAGGATCGCGTAGATCACCGCGACGGCGCGGGCGTACGTGATCGAGGCCGTCTCGGTCCGGTAGGCGGCGAGGCCCCATACCCCGAACACGATGTGCACGAGATTGTGCACCGAGTTCACCGGAAACAGCCCGAACAGCCGCCCGGTGCTGCCGTTGATCGCGACCTCGGGGTCCGTCGCCGCGAGGGGCGATAGGAGCCCGGGGACGAACCCGGCGATACCGACGACGAGGAACACGATGCCATAGATCAGCGAGAAGTAGCGGATGGGCATGGCGGTCTCCTCCGGAATCCGGGACACGCGAGCATCGACAGCCCTGCAGGCTTCGTGCCACGTACGGAGAAAGGGGGCGCGGCAGAAGCATGGGTTTGCTAAATTTGCGCCATGCGATCGAGGCCCGGAGACGGCCGCGTGCGAGCGCGGCGCGCGGCAGCTTGAGACCCGACCCCGAGGCCGAAACCCTCTGTTTCAAGACCGAGGGGCTCACGAAGGTCTACGGCAGCGGCCCGAGCGCCGTGCACGCGCTGCGCGGCGTCGATCTCGCGATCCCGGAGCGCGAGCTCGTCGTGCTCCTCGGCGCCTCGGGCAGCGGGAAGTCGACGCTGCTCAATATTCTCGGCGGGCTGGATCGCCCGACGTCCGGCCGGCTGCTGTTCCGCGGCCGGGAGCTGACCGGGGCATCGCAGCGCGAGCTCACGCTTTACCGGCGCCGTCACGTCGGCTTCGTCTTTCAGTTCTATAACCTGATGGCGAGTCTCACGGCGCGGGAGAACGTCGCGCTCGTCACCGAGATCGCCGACGATCCGATGCCGCCGGAGGAGGCGCTCGCCCTCGTCGGGCTCGAGCGGCGGCTCGACCACTTCCCGTCGCAGCTCTCGGGCGGCGAGCAGCAGCGGGTCGCGATTGCCCGCGCGATTGCGAAGCGGCCGTCCGTGCTGCTCTGCGACGAGCCGACCGGCGCGCTCGACAGCGCGACCGGCATTCGCGTGCTAGAAGCGATCAAGAACGTCAACGAGGCGATGAACGCGACGACGCTGCTGATCACGCACAACGCGTCCGTCGCCGACATGGCGCATCGCGTGATCACGTTCTCCGACGGGCACGTCCGCGAGGAGCGCCTCAACACCGAGCGGAAGCAGCCGTCGGAGCTCGCCTGGTGACCCGTCTGCTGCGCCTGCCGCGACTGCTCGCGCCGCTCGACCGGAAGCTCGTGCGCGACCTGCTCGGCATGCGCGGCCAGGCGCTCGCGATCGCGTTCGTGATCGCCGGCGGCGTATCGGTCGACCTCGTCGCGGAGGGGCTCCTTTCGTCGCTCGAGGAGACGCGCCGGGCGTACTACGAGCGCTATCGGTTCGCCGACATCTGGGCTTCGGTCGTGCGCGCTCCGAACGCATTGATCGACGAGATTCGCGGTATCGAGGGCGTGCAGGCCGCGGAGACACGCGTGCGCGTGCGGGCTCTGTTCGATATGCCCGGCATGGAGGAGCCGGCGACGGGCGAGGTGATCTCGCTGCCCGATGCCGGCGAGCCGTCGGTGAACCAGATCGTGCTCCTGCGCGGCCGGCTGCCCGCGGCCGGCCGGCGCGACGAGGCCGTCGTGCTCGAGAGCTTCGCGAACGCGCACGCGCTCGAGATCGGCGACACGGTCGACGCGACGATCTACGGCGGGCGGGAACGTATCACGATCGTCGGTATCGCGCTCTCGCCGGAGCACGTCTACGCGATCGCGCCGGGGCAGATCGTGCCGGACGACCGGCTGTTCGGCGTGCTGTGGATGAGCCGCTCCGCGCTCGCGGAGGCCGTGAACCAGGACGGCGCGTTCAACGAGGCCGTCGTGCGGCTCGCGTACGGCGGCAACGCCGCCGCGGTCCGCGCCGCGCTCGATGCGCTGCTCGAGCGGTACGGCGCGCCCGGCGCGTACGGCCGCGACGAGCATATCTCCGACGCGTTCATCTCGAGCGAGATCGACCAGCTCCGAACGATGGGGAGCGCGTTGCCCCCGATCTTTCTTACGGTCGCGGCGTTTCTCGTGAACGTCGTGATCTCGCGGCTCGTCGCGACGGAGCGTACCGAGATCGGGCTGATGAAGGCGTTCGGCTACTCCGATGCCGCCGTCGTCGCGCACTATCTGAAGCTCGTCGGGATGGTCGGCGTCGTCGGGCTCGCGATCGGCGCCGGGCTCGGCGTCTGGCTCGGTCAGGCCCTCGCGTCGATCTATACCGACTACTACCGCTTCCCGCTGCTCGTCTTTCAGCCCGATACCCGCGGTCTCGTCACGGTCACGGCGATCACGGCGGTCGCGGTCGGCGGCGGGGCGGCATTCGCCGTGCGCCGCGCGGCGACGATCGAGCCCGCCGAGGCGATGCGGCCGCCGCCGCCGCCGGATTACTCGAAGGCGCTCGGCGCGCGCGTGACGTCGCTGCGGCTCCTCGATCAGCAAACGCGGATGATCCTGCGGCAGATCGTTCGGTTTCCGTTGCGCGCGGCGTTTACGAGCGTCGGCGTCGCGGTCTCGGGCGCGCTGCTGATCGGCACGTTGTTCGCGCTCGATGCGATCGAGGAGATGATCGACGTCTACTTCAACGTCGCGAACCGTCACGACGTTCAGGTGAGCTTCGTCGAGCCGCGCTCGCGGAGCGCGTACTTCGAGCTGCTGCGCGCGCCGGGCGTGCTCGGCGGCGAGCCGTATCGAGCGGTCTCGGCCCGGCTGAAGCACCGCCATCTCGAGGAGCGCCTCGCGCTGACCGGCGTGCCCATCGACGGCGAGCTCGCGCGGATGATCGATACCGAGGGCCGGCCGGTCGAGCTCAGGCCCGGCGGCATCGTGCTCTCGCAGGACATCGCCGAGAAGCTCGCGGTGAGCGCGGGCGACGTGTTGACGATCGAGGTGACCGAAGGGCGCCGGCCGGTGCTCGAGGCGCCGGTCGCGGCGGTCGCGATGACTTATATCGGGTCGGGCGCGTACCTGCCGATCGAGGCTCTCAACGCGCTGCTGCGCGAAGGGCCGGTCGTCTCCGGCGCGAACCTGCTCGTCGACTCCGCGCGAACGAACGCCCTCTACGCCGAGCTCAAGCAGCAGCCGGCGGTCGCCGGCATCGTGCTGCAGCGCGACGCGCAGCGAAACTTCACGGAGCTGATGGACCAGAGCATCGGCATGGCGATCTGGGTCTATACGCTGTTCGCCGGGCTGATCGCGATCGGCGTCGTCTACAACAGCGTGCGGATCTCGTTCGGCGAGCGCCAGCGCGAGCTCGCGTCGCTGCGGGTGCTCGGTTTCTCGCGGGCCGAGGTCTCGTACATCCTGCTCGGCGAGATCGCGTTCCTCACGCTGCTCGCGCTG
>CAYMAF010000145.1:0-7442 GCA_964388365.1 uncultured Gammaproteobacteria bacterium
CGAAGTTCGGCATGTTGTCGAGCAGCACGCTCGGCGGGGCGATGTCGTTGCTCAAGTACCCGCCCGGCTTGTCCAGCAGCCACTCGACGGTCCGCACCAGCGTGTTGACCGTCGAGTAGCCGACGACGCGGGCCTCGCGGCCCGGCGGCGTCTCCTCGACCCAGAACGCGGCCGGCTCCCGGGACCAGTACCAGCCGAGCGTAAGCCAGATCAGCATCAGCACGCCGAGTGCGATGCCGCCGACGTTCAGGGCGGTGCGCTTGGCCGATCCGGGCTCGGTCCAGCCGCTGAGCCAATCGCTCGTCACAAGGGTCAGGCTGCGGCGAGCTGGCGGAGCACGTAATGCAGGATGCCGCCGTGCACGAAGTACTCCTGCTCCTTCGGCGTGTCGATACGCACGCGCGCTTCGAATGCGACCGTCTTGCCGTCGGGCTTCGTCGCCGTGACGCGGACCCGCTCGACGCGGTCGCGGCCGCCGAGCCCTTCGATATCGAAGACCTCGGTGCCGTCGAGGCCGACGCTCTGCGCGTTCTCGCCGTCGAGGAACTGCAGCGGCAGCACGCCCATGCCGATCAGATTCGAGCGGTGGATGCGCTCGAAGCTCTCGGCGAGCACGGCGCGCACGCCGAGCAGGGCGGTGCCCTTCGCCGCCCAGTCGCGCGACGAGCCGGCGCCGTACTCCTGACCGGCGATCACGACGAGCGGGGTGCCGTCCTGCTGATAGCGCATCGCGGCGTCGTAGATGCTCATCTGCTCGCCGGTCGGCAAATAGATCGTCCACCCGCCCTCGGTGCCGGGCGCAAGCAGGTTGCGCAAGCGGATGTTCGCGAACGTCCCGCGCATCATGACCTCGTGATTGCCCCGCCGCGAGCCGTACGAGTTGAAGTCCTTCTGCTCGACGCCGAGCGAGAGCAGGTACTTCCCGGCCGGGCTGTCCGGCTGGATGCTGCCGGCGGGGGAGATGTGGTCGGTCGTGACCATGTCGCCGAGCAGCGCGAGCGCGCGCGCGCCCTTGATGTCGCTCGGCGCTTGCGGCTCGCGGGACATCGATTCGAAGTACGGCGGGTTCTGCACGTAGGTCGAATCCGGATCCCAGGCGTAGGTCTCGCCGCTCGGCACGGCGAGGCTGTTCCAGTTCTCGTCGCCCGCGAAGACGTTCGCATAGCTCGACTTGAACATCTCCGCATCGATCGTCGACGCGATCAGATCGTGAATCTCCTTCGACGTCGGCCAGATGTCCTTGAGATAAACGGGGTTGCCGTTCGGGTCGGTGCCGAGCGGGTCGCTGTAGAGATCGACCTTCATGTTGCCTGCGAGCGCGTATGCGACGACGAGCGGCGGCGAAGCGAGGAAGTTCATCTTCACGAGCGGATGGATTCGCCCTTCGAAGTTGCGGTTGCCCGAGAGCACCGAGCATGCGGTGATGTCCTTCGCTCGAATCGCCTCTGCGATCGGGTCGGGCAGCGGGCCCGAGTTGCCAATGCACGTCGTGCAGCCGTACCCGACGAGGTTGAAGCCGACCTTCGCGAGATCGTCGAGGAGCCCGGCCTTGACGTAGTAGTCGGTGACGACCTTCGATCCGGGCGCGAGGCTCGTCTTGACCCACGGCTTCGGCCGAAGCCCCTTCTCGGCGGCCTTACGCGCGAGCAGGCCGGCGCCGATCATCACGGCCGGGTTGGACGTATTCGTGCAGCTGGTGATCGCGGCGATCACGATCGCCCCGTCCTCGAGCTCGAAGCGCTCTCCGCCGAGCTCGGCCGGCGCGCGGGTCGGCTCGCCGCCGTCGGGCTTCGCGAGCAGCTTCTTCGCCTCGCCGGCCGCGGCGCGCAGCGAGATACGGTCCTGCGGGCGTTTCGGGCCGGCAATGCTCGGCTCGACGTCGCCGAGGTCGAGCGTCAACACGTCCGTATAGCGCGCGCGGCGGCTGTCGTCACGCCACAGACCTTGCTCTTTCGCATAGGCCTCGACGAGACGGATCCGCTCGGGCGAGCGGCCCGTGAGCTCGAGATAGCGCAACGTCTCGTCGTCGATCGGGAACACGGCGCAGGTGCTGCCGTACTCCGGCGACATGTTGCCGATCGTCGCGCGGTCGGCGAGCGGCAGGTGATCGAGGCCGTCGCCGAAGAACTCGACGAACTTTCCGACCACGCCGTAGCGGCGCAGCATCTCCGTCACGGTCAGCACGAGATCGGTGCCGGTCGCCCCCTCGGGGAGTCGGCCTTTGAGCTCGAAGCCCACGACTTGCGGAATCAGCATCGTGATCGGCTGGCCGAGCATCGCCGCTTCGGCCTCGATGCCGCCGACGCCCCAGCCGAGCACGCCGAGGCCGTTGATCATCGTCGTATGCGAGTCCGTGCCGACGAGCGTGTCTGGATAAGCCACTCGCTCGCCGTCCTGCTCGACGTCGAACACGACGCGGCCGAGATACTCGAGGTTCACCTGGTGAACGATGCCGGTATTCGGCGGGACGACGCGGAAGTTCCGGAATGCGTCCTGTCCCCAGCGCAGGAACGCGTAGCGCTCGCGGTTGCGCTCGAACTCGATCGCGTTGTTCTGCGCGAGCGCATCAGGCGTGCCGAAGCGGTCGACCTGGACCGAATGATCGATGACGAGCTCGACCGGCGAGAGCGGATTGATCGACGACGCGCGGCCGCCGAGCTTCACGACCGCATCGCGCATCGCAGCGAGGTCGACGACGGCGGGAACGCCGGTGAAATCCTGCAGAATCACGCGGGCTGGCGTGAACGAGATCTCGCGCGCGGGCTCGGCCGCCGGGTCCCACTCCGCGAGCGCACGCACGTCGTCCGCGGTGATGTTGACGCCGTCCTCGTGACGCAGCAGGTTCTCGAGCAGGATCTTGAGCGTGTAGGGCAGGTCTGCGACTCCGGCGCCGACGGCGTCGAGTCGATGAATACGGTAGTTCTGCCCGCCCACGGAGAGCGTTTGGCGCGCGCCGAAGCTGTCAGTCATCGCGGACCTCGGATGGGAAGTGTGTGAAAGACGCGAAAGCCTGGATTATACCAAGCGTGCGGACGCGCGCCCGCAGGTAAGGCTCCGCAAGGATTCGTTCAACCCGCGGCAGACGCCCGCGCCGTCGATGCCGGCTCCGCCGCGGCGCCCGCGTGCTCGATCGTCGCGCCGCCGAGGCAGCGCGCCCCATCGTAGAGCACGACGTATTGCCCCGGCGTGACCGCGCGCTGCGGCGTGTCGAAGCGTACCTCGATCGTATCGCCGTCGCCCGCCACGACGGTGCAGGCCTGATCCGGCTGGCGATACCGGGTCTTCGCCGAGCAGCGCAGCCGCGCTCCAGGCCCCCACCCGGCGGGCGGGCCGTTGATCCAGTGCATCCCGCTCGCGAAAGCCGCGTCGCTGAAGAGGCTCGGATGGTCGGCGCCTTGCGCGACGATCAGCTCGTTGCGCTCGGTATCCTTGCCGACGACGTACCACGGCGCATCCGGCCGGTCCGCGATGCCGCCGATGCCGAGTCCGTGCCGCTGGCCGAGCGTGTAGAACGCGAGCCCGGCATGTCGGCCGAGCGGCGCGCCGTCGATGCTGCGGATCGTGCCAGGCTGCGCGGCGACGTAGCGGGCTAGGAACTCCGCGAACGGACGTTCGCCGATGAAGCAGATGCCGGTGCTGTCCTTCTTCTCGGCGACCGGCAGTCGCGCGGTCCGCGCGATCTCGCGCACTTCGCGCTTCGTCAGCTCGCCGAGCGGGAAGAGCACGTTCCGCAGATCGTCCTCGGCGACGGCATGCAGGAAATAGCTCTGGTCCTTGCCGGGATCCTTGCCTTTCAGCAGCTGCGGCCGGCCCGCGTCGCGGCCGACGCGAGCGTAGTGGCCGGTCGCTAGCCACTGCCCGCCGAGCCGCTCGGCATAGCGGCGAAGCACGCCGAACTTGATCTCGCGGTTGCAAAGCACGTCCGGATTCGGCGTCCGGCCGCGCTCCGACTCGGCGAGGAAATGCGCGAAGACGCGCTCGCGGTATTCGCGGGCGAAGCTCACGCGGTGCAGCGGGAGCCCGAGCGCGGCCGCGACTCGCCGCGCGTCTTGGAAATCCCGCGCCGCGTCGCAATAGCCGTCGTCGTCGTCCCAGTTCGACATGTGCAGGCACTCGACCGCGTAGCCCGCGTCGCGCAGCAGCAACGCGGTGACCGCGGAGTCGACCCCGCCGGACAACGCAACGATGACGGTACCAGTGCTCATGCCGCGCATTGTACCGGACGCGTGGGCGCCCGCTCGGCGAGCCGCCGCGGGAGAAGGGCTAGGAACGGGCGAGCCGCCTCTCGGCGGCCGCGGAATCGAGCGTTTGGAGGCAGTCGAGCGGGTAGCGGATCCCGGCGCGGTAATCGTCGATCGAGCGCAGCACCATCGGGCTTCGGAGCTGGTGGCGCATGCCGAGGAGCTGATTACGCGTCAGCCAGTGCGTCGCGATGATGCCGTCGTCGAGTGTCGGCGACTGTGCCGGCGGCGCGGCGGCGCCGGTGAACGTCACGCGCAGGATCGACGCGCCGTTCGCCTCGTTCTTCCACAGGTAGATGCCCACCAGATAGTGGGGCTCGAATCGGTAGCCCGTCTCCTCGAGCGTCTCTCGGACGGCGGCGTCGAGCAGGGATTCGTCCGGCTCGAGATGGCCCGCGGGCTGGTTGAAAACCACCTGCCCGCACGCGCGCTCCTCGACGAGCAGGAAGCGCTCGTCACGCTCGATGACGGCGGCAACGGTGACGTCGATGCTGCGAGGCATTGATTCGACTCGTAGCCCGGGAGCCGCCCATTATACGTGAAGCTGCCGCAGCTCCGGCTCGATCTCGCACGCATGCCAAAGCTCGTCGAACATCTCGAGGTAGCGGCGTGCGACCGCGGGCTCGTACGTATCGGCCACTCCCTCCCAGCTCTCCGCGCGGGCGCGATAGACGAGCGCGTGGTCGTCCGCGATGCAGAACGCTTCCGGATGGTTCCGGTACTCCGGCTTCACGTGTCTGAACTCGATATAGCTGTTCAGGCGTCTGCCCATCGCGACGAAGCGGTTGCCATCCTTCATCGCCCGCACCGGGTCGGCGATCAGCACCCGTACGCGAGCGAAGGTCCTCGAGAGCACGAAACGCTTCAGCGGCTCGAGGAACTCGTCGTGATCGTAGACCTCCGGCTCGAGATCGTGCGTCAGAATGGCCAGCGTCCGGTCGGCTTGCGCCGTCACTTGAGAGACTGCCGCGCGAACGTCCTCGAGCGACGCGAGCACTAGCCTCTGTCCACGCCGTTTCGTTTGTTCTACAACCCCTGCCATGCTTCAAGCGGCTCGTTAACCGATGCGAAACATCGGTTCGAAAAGTCGTTGTTGTACCGACGCCGCTCGCGGGCGCGAAGCGGCCGTCGTTGGCATTCCAGTGTTCGGGAAGCCCTGCCGCATTGCTGTGGCCTACGTCACGTTTTGCCGCCGAATCGAGCCGTAACAGCTCGATTTCTATCGAGTATGGCGGTTGCGTTAAGGGTTTCCCCGAGCCGCTCAGATCTCGCGTGCGAGGCGCGCCGCGAGACCGACATAGTCCGCCGGCTTCATCGCGAGCAACCGAGCACGGGCGTCATCCGGAAGGTTCGCGCCGGCGATGAACTCGCGCAGCGTCGCGGCCGTGATGCGCCGGCCGCGGGTCAGGGCCTTCAGTTGCTCATACGCGTCGGCGATGCCGTGCCGCCGCATCACGGTCTGCACCGCCTCCGCGAGCACCTCCCACGCGTCGTCGAGGTCCTCGGCGATTCGCTCGGGATCGGCATCGAGCTTGCCGAGCCCCTTCTGGCATGCGTCGTACGCGATGACGCCGTGACCGATCGCGACCGAGAGATTGCGCAGCACGGTCGAGTCGGTGAGGTCGCGCTGCCAGCGCGAAATAGGCAGTTTGCCCGCGAGGAACGCGAGCAGCGCGTTCGCGACGCCGAGATTGCCTTCCGCGTTCTCGAAGTCGATCGGGTTGACCTTGTGAGGCATCGTCGACGAGCCGACCTCGCCCGCGACCGGCCGCGATCGGAAATAGCCCAGGGAGACGTAGCCCCAAACGTCGCGGCAGAGATCGATCACGATCGTATTGAACCGCTCGAGCGTCTGGCAGTACTCCGCGATCCAGTCGTGCGGCTCGATCTGCGTCGAATAGCGCGTCGGCACGAGCCCGAGCGACGCGACGAAGCGCTCGCCGATCGCTACCCAGTCGGCATCCGGATACGCCGCCGCATGCGCGTTGTAGTTGCCGACCGCGCCGTTGAACTTGCCGACCGTCTCGACCGCGGCGAGCTGCTCGATCTGGCGCTTCAGCCGGTGCACGAAGTTCGCGAGCTCCTTTCCGAGCGTCGTCGGCGATGCGGACTGACCGTGGGTGCGCGCGAGCATCGGCAGGTTCGCGTAGCGATGCGCGAGTACCCGCAGGTCGGTTTTCAGCGAGCGCATCAGCGGGAGCAGCACGTGCTGGCGCGCGTCCCGAAGCATCAGCGCGTACGCGAGGTTGTTGATGTCCTCGGACGTCGCTGCGAAATGGAGGAACGGAACGAGGCTTCCGGCCGAGGTCGAGATTCCGTCGAGCTTCTGGCGCAGGAAATATTCGACGGCCTTGACGTCGTGGTTCGTCTCGGCTTCGAGCTCCTTGACTCGGCGCGCATCCTCGTGTCCGAAGTCGTCGACGACCTTGTTCAGCACGTCCTTGACCGGCGCTTCGAGCGGGCGCGGCTCGGGCAGGGCCGGCTCGTCCGCGAGGTGCTGCAGCCAACGAACCTCGACGAGCACGCGGTAGCGGATCAGCGCGTACTCGGAAAGATAAGGGCGAAGGGGCGCGGCCTTCGGTGCGTAGCGGCCGTCGAGCGGCGAGAGCGCAGTGAGCGTCGAGAGATCCACGGAGCCTATACAATGAGTTAGGGAGTGCGCATCATACACGCTTCGCCCGCGATCTCCGACCCGGCACGGACCGTGCCCTCTGCACGGTGCAGCGCGCACGCAGGGCGCGCCCGAGCCGGTTTCCGGGCGGCGGCAGCTTGAGGACACGAGGATGACGGATCACAGAATCGAAAGGGACAGCATGGGCGAGCTCGCCGTGCCGGCGAACGCGCTATGGGGCGCCCAGACGCAACGCGCCGTTCAGAATTTTCCGATCAGCGGGCTCGCGATGCCCGCCCGATTCATCCGCTCTCTCGGCCTCATCAAATGGGCGGCCGCACGCGTGAATCGCGAGCTCGGGCTGCTGCCTGCCGACGTCGCCGACGCGATCGAGAGCGCGGCGCTCGAGGTCGCCGGCGGCGACCATACGGAGCATTTTCCGGTCGACGTGTTCCAGACGGGCTCGGGCACGAGCTCGAACATGAACGCGAACGAGGTCATTGCCCGCCTCGCGTCGCAACGTCTCGGCCGCGCGGTGCATCCGAACGACCACGTCAACATGGGGCAGAGCAGCAACGACGTCGTGCCGA
>CAYMAF010000146.1:0-7377 GCA_964388365.1 uncultured Gammaproteobacteria bacterium
ACTGCGTTCGCTCGAACCCGGCGCTCTCGGAGGTCCGGAAGCCGAACTCCTGCTTCAAGACTCGCTCGGTCGCGACCTTCTGCACCTGGTCGATGCCGAACGGCAGCTTGAAATGGAAGCCCGGATAGGCGGTGCCGTAGACCCGGCCGAACCGCTTCACGACGCCCTGTTCCTCGGGCTGCACGATGAAGAACGAGGTATAGACGCCGGCCACGATGACCGCCGCGGCAATACCGAGCAGCACGTGCAGCGGCTTCGGTCCGCGCGGCGCTGCCGTGCCGCGGCCGCCCCTGGGGCGTTGGCCGATCCGACTGAGGAGATCGGTGATCGAGTCGTCGTCTTGCTTCATGAGGTGCTCCTGTCGCCAGACGTGAAGTGTAGGCAAATTGCCCTCGGCTTGTCTCCGGAGCGCGTCTTCGACGCTGCCCGGCCCGGAGGGATCGGGCTATCCTGGAAACGGTCGGTCAGCTCTGCTCGAGGACGAGGAGCCTTACGGTGATGCGGAACGGCCAGGTGCCGGGACCGGCGCGCACGATCGGGCTCGTCTTCGTCGACGCGTTCAAAGCCTTCGTCGGCGGCGAGCCTTTTCGCCTCGCCGCGGCGTTGTCCTATTACTCGCTGCTGTCGATGGCGCCGCTCCTCTTGATCGTGATCGGAACGGCCGGGTTCTTCTTCGGCGAGGGCGCCGTCCGCGAGGAGCTCGTCGATCAGGTGCGCGCGTTGACCGGCGAGGAGGGGGCAGCGCTCGTTCGAACCGTGATCACGAACGCCGAGGGGCTCGAGCAGGACGCGCTTTCGATCCTGCTCGGCGGCGGGCTGATGCTGTTCGGCGCGACGACGGTATTCGCGCAGCTGCAAGGCGCGCTGAATCAAGTCTGGCGAGTCGAGGCTGCGCCCGAGAACGCGCTGCTCGGCTTCCTGCGTCATCGGCTGCTGTCGTTCGCGCTGATCCTGAGCCTCGGATTCCTGCTGATGATCTCGTTGATCGCAAGCGCGATCCTTGCGGCGCTGCAGGGCTATCTCGATACGCTCGGATTCGCCACGGTCGGCTGGTGGCGCTTCGTGAACATCGCCGTGTCGTTCGCATTCGCGACGGTGCTGATCGCCTTGATCTTCAAGTATCTACCGGATGCCGTGATCGAGTGGCGCAACGTTTGGCTCGGTGCGCTGATCACGTCGGTGCTGCTCGGCGCCGGGCGCTACGTGATCGGGCTTTATCTCGGGCACGCGAGCATCGGCTCGGTCTTCGGCGCGGCGGGCTCGGTCGTCGTCTTCATGGTCTGGATCTACTACGCGGCGCTGATCTTCTTATTCGGCGCCGAAACCACGCGGGTCGTCGCGCGCTACCGCGGCGAGCGGGTGCGCCCCTCCGGGCACGCTCGGCCCGCTCGTTAGCGAATCCGGCTACGCGTCCGGGTCCGCGGCCGCGCGGGGCTGCACGATCGGTCCCGGCCGCGTGGGCCCGTGCCGGGCGAGCAGGGCCGCACGGCCGAGCGTGCCGCGGCGGCAGCCCGCCCAGCAGCGGCTCGTCTCAACGCGCAGCGCGGCCGCGAGCAGGCGCGAGCTCAGCGACAAGCCGGCCTCGTGAGCGGCAGGAAGCCCGACCTCGAAGCGGACTCTGCGGTCGACGAGCTGAAAGTTGATCATCGCCCCGGCGGCGAGGCCGTCCGGCGCGTCGGTCACGACGAGCGTCGGGCCTTCGACCGCGGCGATCTGCTGCGGCAGACGCCAGTTCTCGTTCGGACCAATGAACAGAACCTCGTCGCCGTCGAGCTCGTCGATCGATCCGAGCGCCCGGACGCGAACGGATCGGCCTTGGACGGATCGGCCTTGCGCCAAGCGCTCGAGCGCCGCCTCGACGCGCGGCGCGTTCAGCACGGCGAACCGGATCGGCCCGGTCCGAGCACCGGTCTCGGCCGCCGGCCATTGCACGTAACCGGCGAAGCCGAGCAGGAAGGCGGCCTTGACCTCAGCCTCCGGATAGGCGGCCGACGCGCCGGCGGCCGGCTGCGCGTCGGCGGGGGCGGCCGCGAGCGCCAGTATCGACGCGGCCGCCCAAAACGCCGCCACGAGTCTGCGCGAACGTCGCTCGCCGTAGCTCATCCACGTCCCCCTGCGGCTCGGTCGCCCTAAAGTGGATCATATCTCCCGAGCCCTAAGCCAGCCTCGCAAGCGCGTCCTCGATCGTTGCGAGGTCGACGGGCTTGACCAGGTGCTCGGCGAAACCCGCCGCGGTCGAGCGCTGCTTGTCCTCGGTCTGGCCCCAGCCGCTGAGCGCGATCATCGTGATCTTCCCGCCGGCCGGCAATGCCCGCAGCTTCGCCGCGACGTCGTAGCCGCTGATGCCCGGCAAGCCGATGTCGAGGAACGCGACCTCGGGCTCGAGCTCCGCCGCCGCTTCGAGCGCCGCCTCGCCATCGTGCGCGATGCGAACCTCGTGACCGAGCGACTCGAGCAGCACGGCCAGGCTCGTGGCGAAATCGACATTGTCGTCGACGAGCAGGATACGGCGGGATCGAGCGGGCGCCGTCGGCCTCTCCGCGGCGCGCTCGCGCGCGGGGACGGTCTCGTCGGAGGCGGCCGGCAGCACGACGGTGAAGCGGCTGCCGAGCCCGGGACCCCGGCTCGCCGCTTCGATCGTGCCGCCGTGCAGCTCGACGAGGCGCTTCGACAGCGCGAGCCCGACGCCGAGTCCGGTAGGGGAGCGGTTCGTCTTGTCCCCGGCGCCCTGCGTGAACATCTCGAAGATCGTCGTCAACGTTTCCTCCGACATGCCGATTCCGTCGTCCTCGACGACGACCTCGACGCGTCCGCCGGCGGCGCTCGCGCGAAGCGAGATGCGTCCGCCGGGCTCGGTATATTTCGCGGCATTGCTCAATAGATTCGAGAACACCTGCGAGAGGCGGACCGGGTCCCCTTCGACGACGATCGGCCGGCCGGGCAGGGCGATGTCGAGCCGGTGCCCGCGCGACTCGAGAGCGGGGCGCGCGGTATCGACCGCGGTCTGCACGACGCCCGAGAGCTCGACGCGGGTTTTGTGCACGGCGAGCTTGCCGCGCGTGATGCGCGAGACGTCGAGCAGATCGTCGACGAGGCGAACCATGTGCGCGAGCTGGCGCTCGATGATCTCGCGCGCACGCCGGCCTCTCTCATCGAGCGATCCGGCGTCGATCATGCCGAGCGCGTTGACCATCGGCGCGAGCGGATTGCGCAGCTCGTGAGCGAGCGTCGCGAGGAATTCGTCCTTGCGGCGGTCGGCCGCGCGCAACGCCTGCTCGGCGTTGCTGCGCTCGTCGGTCTCTTCCCGCAGCCGCCGGTTCGTCCGTTCGAGTGCCTCGGTCGTTCTGCCGACCTCGGCGAGCATCGCGTTGAAGGAATCGACGAGCAGTCCGATCTCGTCGTCGGTGGTCTTCTCCGCCCGGTGAGTGAAATCTCGCTGCTGGACGACCTGCCGCGCGACTCGCGAGACCGCGAGCACCGGCGCGGTCACGCCGCGCACGAGGCGGAGCGAGATCGCGCCGGCGACGACGAGGGCGAGCAGCATCACCGCCGCGAGGATCAGAAGGTAGCCTTTCACGCGGCCCGCGAGATCGTAGGTCGCCTGGAGGTATACCGCGCCGATCACCTCGCCGTCGTAGACGATCGGGTGAAACAGATCCAGCATGCCTCCTTCGAAGCGCGAGCCGAGCGGCTGCGGCAGCGGCGGATACTCGATGCCTTCCGTGCTCGTCGTCGCTGCGAAGAGTGTCCCGTCCACGGTATAGATCGCGGCCGCGCGAATGTCGCCGCGCGTTGCAAGGGGGGCGAGATTCTCCGCTGCGGCTTCGGGGTCGTCGAAGATCAGCATCGGCGCTGTCGTCAGCGCGACGATGTCGGCTTGCGTCGTCGCGTCGGCGACGACGAATCGCCGATAGTGACTGACGTCATAAGTCAACAAAGCCGCGCTCGCGACGACGAGCGCGGCGACGGTCGTCGCCAAGATCACGGCGATCAGCCGATAGCGAACGGAGCGGTCGAGAAAGCGCAGCATCTGGCGGGCGCTACGGTCCGTTCGCCCGTGCGCCGACGAGCTCCGAGCCGGCTGGGTTCATGCGCGTGGGGCGGCGGCGAGTCGACATGCGCTGTCGGCGGATCGTCGAGCGGTAGGCCCGACATTATCGTGAGCGGAGTCCGGCCGCAAATGGACGGCACCGGGCGCGGCGCGGGCTAGTCGGTGTCGACGACGGCCTGCAGAAGGCGCGCGAGGCGCTCGATCAGATCGTCGCCCGCCTCGCCGGGGGCTGGAGCCGATCCGATCGCGATCATCGCGGCGACGCCCATCAGGATCGAGCCGACGAGCCACGCCTTGCGGCTCGCGTGCTCGCCGCCGAGCCAGTCGGCGAACGGGACGGCGAACTGCTTCTCGATCTGCGCATGCACGAGCTTGCTCGCGATCGGCGAGTTGCTCGAGCGAATCGCGAGCTGCACGAAGGCCATGCGTTCCGAGGAGCGCGACGACTCGACGAGCATCGCTCGGGCGACCCGCAAGCCGAACGTCGCGCGGTTTCCCGCGAGCACTTCCATCGGATCCTTGCCGGAGGTCGCGAGCACTGCCGCGAAGAGGCGCTCCTTGCTGCCGAAGTAGCGGCAGATCAATGCCGGATCGACGCCCGCGTCGGCCGCGATCGCGCGCAGGCCGGCGTGGTCGTAGCCGTCCTGCATGAAGCGGGCCCGCGCGGCCTGGAGGATCGCCTCGCGAGTCGTCGCAGCGTTCCTCGTTCTGATCGGCAAAGTCATTGACACAGGGTAGCAGCGGAGATTTAATAAGTCATCACTCGTTGACATGCGACCTCGAGCGTCCTGCTCTGGTCGCATGTTTCATTTGCAGCAAGGACGTCACATCAATGCGAGTCTTCGTTCTCCTCGCGGCCGTCGCCGCTGCCGGGGCTCTCGCCGGGTGCAGGGACGCACCGACCGCAGCCGCTGCCGGCGCGTTGCCGTTGCCGCAGGTCACGGTCGCCGAGCCGATCGTTCGGCCGATCGTCGACTGGGACGGCTATATCGGCCAGTTCCAGGCCGTCGAGCGCGTCGAGGTCCGTCCCCGCGTCTCCGGTTATCTCGTCGACGTCCACTTCGACGAGGGGCAGCTCGTCGAGAAGGGGCAGCTTTTGTTCACGATCGACCCGCGGCCCTTCGAGGCCGAGCTCGATCAGTCGCGCGGACGGGAGGCCGCGGCGGTCGCGCGGCTCGAGAACGCGCGCGCCGAGCTCGAGCGCGCCCGGGGGCTCGTGGACATTCGAGCCGTCAGCCGAGAAGAGGTCGAGGCGCTCGAAGCCGCGGTGCGCACCGCCGAGGCGGAGCTCGCGGCCGCTCGCGCCGCCGTGCGCGCGCACGAGCTCGATCTCGAGTTCACGCGGGTCGTCGCGCCGATCGCGGGGCGCGTCTCGTACCGACGCGTCGACCGGGGTAACGCGGTCAGGGCCGATGATACGGTCCTCACGACCGTCGTGTCGGTCGATCCGATCCATTTCGTGTTTCAAGGCGCCGAATCGCTGTATTTGAAATACAAGCGCACGGAGCTCGACGAGCGCCGCGCCGCCCGAATCCGCTTGCAGGACGAGGACGATTACCACTGGATCGGTGAGCTCGACTTCCTCGACAACTCGATCGATCCGTCGAGCGGAACGATTCGCGGCCGCGCCGTCGTGCCGAATCCCGACGGGTTCCTGACTCCTGGGATGTTCGGCCACATGCAGCTCCAGGCCTCGCCCGAGTATCTGGGCGTGCTGCTGCCGGACAGCGCGATCGCGACCCGCGGCGCCGATCGGCTCGTCTATGTCGTCGACGCCGACGGCAAGGTATCGGCGAGGACGGTCGAGCTCGGCGCGCTGAACGCGGGCCTCCGCGTGATTCGTTCCGGCATCGCGGCGGGCGACCGCGTCGTCGTCGATGGCCAACAGCGCGTTCGGCCCGGCGCGAGTGTCGACGCGGTGCTCGCGAGGCTCGAGGCGCCCGGCCCCGACGGGTCCCCGGTGGCGATCGTTCCGATCGCGCAAGAGGCGAGCGTCGCGGCCGTGTCGGCCGCGCACTGACGCCGCACTTCATCGAACAGCGGGCATCATCCGATGCGGTTCACGCACTTCTTCGTCGAGCGTCCGATCTTCGCGACCGTGATCGCGATCGTGATCACGCTCGTCGGCGCATTCTCGTATCCGCTGCTACCGGTCGCGCAGTTCCCCGAGATCGCGCCGCCGACGATCAGCGTCTCCGTGACGTATCCCGGCGCCTCCGCCGAGGTCGTCTCCGAGACGGTGCTCGCGCCGCTCGAGCAGCAGATCAACGGCGTCGAGAACATGCTCTATATGACGTCGACGGCGGTCGCGAACGGGCAGTCCGAGATCCTCGTCGCGTTCCGGCAAGGCACGGATCTCGATACCGCGCAGGTTCAGGTGCAGAACCGCGTCGCGGTCGCCGAGCCGCGCCTGCCGGAGCAGGTTAGGGCGCTCGGCGTCGTCGTCTCGAAGCAGGCGCCCGGCTTTCTGATGCTCGTGACGATGAAGTCGGCCGATCCGGCCGTCGGCATCGACTATATGGGCAACTGGGCGAACACCGTCGTGCGGGACCGGCTGCTGCGCATCGAGGGCGTCGGCGAGGTCCTCGTCTTCGGCGGCGGCGACTATGCGATGCGGATCTGGATCGATCCGGACCGCGCCGCGGCGCGTAACCTCACGGCCGGCGAGATCGTGCAGGCGCTGCGCACGCAGAACGTCCAGGTCGCGGCCGGCTCGATCGGGCAGGCGCCGATGGACAAGCATGCCGCGGCGTTCCTGCTGCCGATCCAGATGAAGGGCCGGCTCGAGGATCCGGCCGAGTTCGAGGACGTGATCATCAAGGTCGACGCGGACGGCGCCTTCACGCGCCTCAAGGACGTCGGCCGCGCGGAGCTGACGCGTCAGGATTTCTCGGTGACTGCGTACTCGAGCGGCGGCCTGCCGACGATCGGCATGGCGATCATCTCGCAGCCCGAGACGAACGAGCTCGCGGCCGCGAACGCGGTGCTCGCGGAGCTCGAGGCGATGCTGCCCGAGTTTCCGCCGGGCGTGACCTACAGCGTTCCGTACAACCCGACGGAGTTCGTCGAGGCGTCGATCGACGCGGTCCAGCAGACGCTGCTCGAGGCGGTGCTGCTCGTCGTCGTCGTGATCGTCGTGTTCCTGCAGACGTGGCGCGCGGCGATCATCCCGATCGTCGTGATCCCGGTTGCGCTGATCGGCGCGATGGCGGTGCTGCTCGCGCTCGGCTACTCGTTGAACTCGCTCGCGCTGTTCGCGCTCGTGCTTTCAGTCGGCATCGTCGTCGACGACGCGATCGTCGTCGTCGAGAACGTCGAGCGGAATA
>CAYMAF010000147.1:0-7336 GCA_964388365.1 uncultured Gammaproteobacteria bacterium
CCGGATGCCGAGGCGCAGCAGGAACGGCTCGACAAGCTGCGCGAGCGCGCGCTCAAGCGCCAGGCCGAGCGGCGCGCGCGGCGCGAGCGGCAAGAGGGGCGCAGCGCGAATTAGCTGGAATCGGCACGGCGCTCGCCGGCCTGCTCGAGCAGACGGGCCGCAGCGCGTTCCGGCACCACGAAGCCCTTGCGCTCGAGCTTCGCGAGGATCGGCTCGATACGCTCGACGAGACCCGCGCGTTTCGCCTCGAGCAGCACGCCGGGCAGATCGAGCACGGCGACGCCGAGCGCGTCCGCCTGCCCGCGGCCGGCCACATCGTCCATCAGCACGAGCGCGCGGCGGCGCTCGAGAGCAAGCGCGATCGTGCTGGCTTCGCCGGCGCCGAGCTCCGAGAAGCGCCACGTCTCGGGCGGCGTCGGCGCGGCGCGGATCCAGCCTTCGCGGAGCGCCGCATCGAGCTCGCGCGCGCCGGAGCGCTTGCCGCCGGCCGACACCTCCTCGAGCACTGCGCGAGAGATCAGGATCGTACCGAAAAGGCGGCGCAGCAGGTCGAACTCGCCGGCCGCGGCGAGACCGATCAGCGGGCTCGCGTCGGCAATCACGGTAATGTCGTCCACGACGGCATCAATCTTCACCGATCGAGCCGCCGAGCGCCACGTAGAGCGCGATCAGATTCGCCGCTTCCGCGCGCCGAACCTGGAGCAGCGCCTGCTCCGCATCGAACAGATTGCGCTCCGCATCGAGCACCTCGAGAAAGCTGACGACGCCGGCTTCGTAGCGGCGCCGCGCGAGCTCGGCGAGCCGCCGTTGCGCGGCGGTTGCCCGTTCCTGCGCGGCGACCTGCTCGGCGAGATGGCGCCGCCCCGCGAGCCCGTCGGCCACCTCGCGGAATGCCGTTTGTATCGCGAGCTCGTACTCCGCGACGGCCGCATGCTCACGCGCCTCGGCGATCGTCACGTTCGCACGGCGACGGCCGAGATCGAAGAGCGGCACGGTCAGCGACGGGCCGAACGACCACGTATTGCCGTCCTGGCTGAAAAGATCGTCGAGCTCGGTCGACGAGTAGCCTGACCGCGCCGTCAACGTGATCGACGGGAAGAATGCCGCGCGAGCGGCGCCGATATTCGCGCGCGCGGCGCGCAGGCGCTCCTCGGCGGCGAGGATGTCGGGGCGCACGGCGAGCAGCTCGGACGGCAGTCCCGCGGCGAGCGGCGCGTCGCTCGCCTGCCGTCCGAGCGGCGCGGGCGCCGGCAGCTCCTCGTCGATAGGCCCGCCGACGAGCACGGCGAGCGCATTCGCGCTCCGCGCACTCTCGAGCCGCAGCGCCGCGAGCTGCGTCTCGGCCTGCGTCAGCAACGTCTCGACCTGCGCGACCTCGAGTGCCGACACCGCGCCCGCGTCGAGCCGGCGCTCCGCGATCTCGAGCTCCTCGCGGCGGCTTCGAACCGTCGCCTCGGCGAGCCGGATCCGCGAGTCGGCCTCGATCCAGTCGAGGTAAGCGTCGGCGACCGAGCGGATCAACGCCAGCGCCGCGGCGCGCGCGGCCGCCTCCGTCGCGAGATACTCGGCTCGTGCGGCGTCGGTGAGATCGCGGACGCGTCCCCAGAAATCGAGCTCGAATGCGGAGACGACGATCGCGGCCGAGCGGCTCTCGAGCGTCCCGCCCGCGCCGGACGGAGACCCGCCGACCGCGCCGCCGGCGACGATCTCCGAGCGCGCCGCGTCGGCGCTCGCGGCGAGCGTCGGCGCGCGATCCGCGCGCCGAACGCGAAACGCGCCGCGGGCCTCCTCGATCCGCGCGAGCGCGATCGTCAGATCGCGGTTGCGCTCGAGCGCCGCGCCGACCAGGGCTTCGAGCCGCGCGTCCTCGATGAAATCGCGCCAGCCGAGCGCGTGCGCGCGCACGCCGTCCGGCGGATCGCCGGCGAGATCCGACGGATACTCGTGGGCCGTCGGCAGGTCGGGACGGACGTGCGCCGGCGCGAGCTGACAGCCCGCGAGCGCCGCGCCGACCAGCATCGCCAGTCCGCCGGGAAGCTCAGGCACTCCGCGCCTCCCCGGCACCGCTCGGCCGCGCGGATCTCCTGCCGAGCCATCGCCGGATCGTGAAATAGAACAGCGGCGTATAGAACAAACCGAATCCGGTTGCGGCGATCATTCCGCCCATGACACCTGTGCCGACCGCGATACGGCTCGCGCCTCCGGCGCCGCTCGCGACGACGAGCGGCACCATCGCGAAGACGAACGTCAGCGAGGTCATCAAGATCGGCCGCAGGCGGAGCTGCACCGCGCCGAGCGTCGCCTCGAGCGGCCCCTTGCCCGCTTCTTCCTCCTCGATCGCGAACTGCACGATCAGGATCGCGTTGCGTGCGGCGAGACCGATCAGCGCAATCAGACCGATGTTGAAGTAAACGTCCGCCGGCAGTCCGCGCGACATCGACGCGAGCGCGGCGCCGAGCACGCCGAACGGCACGACGAGCAGCACGGCGGCCGGAATCGACCAGCTCTCGTAGAGCGCCGCGAGCACGAAGAAGACCGCGACGACCGAGAGAAGGAGCAGCGGCGCGACCTGCCCCTCCGCTTGGCGCTCCTCGTACGAAAGCCCCGTCCATTCGAACGCGAAGCCCGGCGGCAGCTCGGCGGCGAGCCGCTCCATCTCGTCGAGTGCCTCGCCGGTCGAGACCCCCGGCACCGGAGCGCCCGCGATCGTCATCGACGGATAGCCGTTGTAGCGCTCGAGCGCGGTCGGCCCGGACGTCCATTCGACGGTCGTGAACGCGCCGAATGGCACCATCCGGCCCGTCTCGCTGCGCACCTCGAGATCGAGAACGTCTTTCGGCGTCATTCGGAACGGCGCGGCCGCCTCGACGAGAACTCGCTGCACGCGCCCTTCGTACATGAAGTCGTTCGCATAGGCGCTGCCCATCGCGATCGACAGCGTCTCGTTGACGCTCGGGATCTCAAGGCCGAGCGCGCGCGCCGTGATCCTATCGATGTCGACGCGCAGCTGCGGCGCATCCGGCTGCCCTTCGGGACGGACCTGCGTAAGCATCGGGCTCCGAGTCGCGGCGCCGAGCAGCCGGTTGCGGGCATCGACGAGCGCGCCGTGACCCTGCCCGGCTCGGTCCTGGAGCACGAACGTGAAGCCGCCCGCCTGCCCGAGCTCGGGGATCGGCGGCGGATTCAGCACGAAGACCAGGGCCTCCTTGATCGACGCGAGCGCGGCGCCGGCACGCGCGACGAGCGCCGCCGCGGTGCCTCCCTCGTCGCGCTCGCTCCAATCCGCGAGCGTGATGAACGCCATCGCGTTCGACTGGCCCTGTCCGAAGAAGCTGAAGCCGCGGACGAGCGCGATGCTCTCGACCGCGGGCTCGGCCTCGTAGAACGCGGTCACCTGATCGATCGCCTCCTCGGTCCGCGGCAGCGTCGCGCCCGGCGGCGCCTGCACGATCGTCAGCAGCACGCCCTGGTCCTCGTCCGGCACGAAGCTGCTCGGCATTCGCACGAAAAGCCAGGCGGCCGCGGCCGCAAGCACGGCGAACGCCGCGAGCGGCGCGGCGGGTCTTGCGAGCAGCGAACCGACCGTGCGTCGATAGTGCCCGGTGGCGCGTCGCAAGCCGCGGTTGAACAGCTCGAAAGGATGAGCGGCACGTCTCGATCGTTTCCGCTTCAGCGTCGCGGCGCAGAGCGCGGGCGTCAACGTCAGCGCGAGCAGCGTCGAGAACGAGATCGTCGTCACGAGCGTCAGCGAGAACTGCCGATAGATGCTGCCGGTCGAGCCGGGGAAAAACGCCATCGGCACGAATACCGACACAAGCACGAGCGTCGTCGCGATGATGGCCGTCGTGATCTGGCTCATCGCTTTGACCGTCGCCTCGTACGGAGGCAGCCGTTCCTCGTCGATGATCCGCTCGACGTTCTCGACGACGACGATCGCGTCGTCGACGAGGATGCCGATCGCGAGCACCATCGCGAACAGCGTCAGCACGTTGATCGAGAAACCGAACAGCCACAGTCCGAGCCCGCCGCCAGCGATCGAGATCGGCACGACGATCGTCGGGATCAGCGTCGCCCGCCAGCTTTGCAGGAACACGAACATCACGAGCACGATCAGCGCCATCGCGACGGCGAGCGTGAGCACCACTTCCTCGATCGAGATGCGAATGAACGGCGTCGTATCGAACGCGATCGTCCAATCGATGTCCTCGGGAAACCCCTCGGCGAGCTCGGTCATTCGCTCGACGACGCGCTCGGAGGTCGCGAGTGCGTTCGCGTCCGTCGCGAGCTGCACCGCCATGCCCGCCGCCGGCCGGCCGTCGATCTCGACGCTGAACAGGTAGCTCTCGGCGCCGAGCTCGACGTCGGCGACGTCGCCGAGGCGCACCGCGGAGCCATCGGCGTTCGCGCGCAGAATGATCGACTCGAACTCCTCCGGCGTCTCGAAGCGTCCTTGCGTCCTCAGCGTCGCCGTGACCTCGGTGCCTTCGGCAAGCGGCATGTTCCCGGTCGCGCCGCCGGCCGCTTGGCTGTTCTGCGCGCGCACGGCGAGGAGCGCGTCGACCGGCGAGAGCCGATAGCTCGAGAGCCGCTCCGGATCGAGCCAGATCCGCATCGCGTACGGCGACGAGAACTCGAACACGTCGCCGACGCCGTCGACCCGGCGCAGCTCGTCGACGACGCGCGCGGCGGCGAAATTGCCGAGCGCGAGCGTATCGGTCGTGCCGCTGCGCGACGTCAGCGCGATGATCATCAGAATGCTTTCCGACCGCTGGAAGACCTGCACGCCCTGCCGCCGGACCTCCTCCGGCAGACGCTGCTCGACCGCGTTCAGCCGGTTCTGCACGTCCATCTGCGCGGCGTCGATGTCGGTTCCGGGCTCGAACGTCACCGCGATCGACGCGCCGTCCGAGCGGCTCGTCGACGACATGTACTGAAAGCCCTCGACGCCGTTCAGCTGCTGCTCGATCACCTGGGTGACGTTCTCCGCGACGACGGTCGCATCCGCGCCGGGATAGACCACCTCGATCGACAGCGACGGCGGCGCGATCGACGGGTATTGCTCGATCGGCAGCGCGCGCAGCGCGAGCGTCCCGGCGAGCAGGATCGTCAGCGCGACGACCCACGAGAGCACGGGACGATCGATGAAAATGCGCGGCGTCATGGCTTCGACGCGTCCTGGCCCGCTCCGCCGCTCTCGCCGCCGGCCGTCTCCGACTGCGCGATCTCGACCGATATCCCCGGCTCGATCCTCTGCAGCCCATCGACGATGACGCGGTCGCCGACCGCGAGTCCGCTGAGGACGACCCAGTCGGCACCCAGCATCTCGCCGAGCACGACGCGCCTCGGCTCGACGGTGCTTTCGTCGCCGACGACCATGACGCTCGCCTCATCTCCCGAGATCACGACGGCGCGTTGCGGGATCACGGTCACGTTCCGCCGAACGCCGATCTCTACCCTCGCTCGTACGAACTGCCCCGGCAGGAGCACCCAATCTGGATTCGGCACCTCGGCGCGCAGCGCCGCGGTGCCGGTCTCCTCGTCGATCGAGAGATCGAGAAAATCCACGAAGCCCGCGTGCGGGTACTCGCGGCCGTCCTCGAGCCGCAACACGACGCGGAGCTGCTGCAGCTCCGGGACCTCGAGCTCGCCTTCGGCGATTCGCCTGCGGACGTCGAGCAGCTTGCCGCTCGATGCCGAGAAATTCACGTAGATCGGATCGAGCTGCTGGATGCGAGTCAGCAGCGTCGCCTGCTGGGCGCTGACGAGCGCGCCCTCGGTGACCTGCGCACGGCCCGCACGCCCAGCGATCGGCGCCGTGACCGTCGTGAACTCGAGGTCGAGCTCGACGCGCTCGAGCTCGGCCCGCGCCTCGGCAGCGCCGGCCTCGGCGGTCCTCAGCCGCGCGACGGCCGCGTCGTACTCCTGCTCGCTGATCGCGCGGTCGGCGACGAGGTCCTCGTAGCGCTCGACCTCCTGCCGCGCGTTCGCGGCCTCGGCTTCGGCCCGCGCGACGGCAGCCCGCGCGGCGTTCACGGCCGCGCGCATCTCGCGCGGATCGATCAGGAACAGTGCCTGACCTTCCGCGACGTTCGAGCCCTCGTCGTACAGCCGACGCTCGACGATGCCGTCGACCCGCGCGCGTACCTCGGCCGTCCGATACGCCTGCACGCGGCCCGGCACCTCCTCGACGTCGATCAGCGACCCCGGCTCGGCGACGACGATCTCGACCTCCGGCGACGAACGCGCCGGCGTCTCCGGCGCCTCGTCTGCGCAACCGGCGAGCAGCGCGCCGACCGCGGCCGCAGCGTGCACACGGAGGCCTCCCATGGCGGGAACGGCTGCAAGGGTTATGCCACGGTCCGTGCGAAGCTATTCGAGCGCGGCGCTTAGCAGCATCATCACGACGACGCCGGCGAGCAGCGCGAAGGTCGCGAGATCCCGATCCGGACCGCGATGCGTTTCCGGGATAATCTCGTCGCTGATGATGAACAGCATCGCGCCGGCGGCGATGCCCAGGATCAGCGGCATCGCGGGCTCGGCGAGCACGACCGCCGCGGCGCCGATCGCGCCGCCGATCGGCTCGACGAGACCGGTCAGGCTCGAGACGGCGAATCCGACGCGCCGCGTATAGCCGATCGCGAGCATCGATACCGCGACCGCAAGCCCCTCCGGGATATTCTGCAATCCGATACCGAGCCCGAGCGCGACGCCGTTCGCGATGTTTCCGCCCGCGAAGCCGACGCCGACGGCCATGCCTTCTGGAAAGTTGTGCAGCGCGATCGCAATCACGAACAGCCAAAGGCGGCTGAAGCGGGTCCGCTCCGGCCCCTCGCGACCGCGGTCGAAATGCTCGTGAGGGGCGTAGCGGTGGATCATGAACAGCACGCCGGCTCCGGCGAACACCCCGACGACGACCGCGACGGTTCCGGCGCCGATCCGGAACGGTCCTCCGCCGTTCGCATACTCGAACGCGGGCCCGAGCAGCGAGAAGAACGAGGCGGCGAGCATCACGCCGGCCGCACCGCTGATCAGGCCGATCATCGTTCGCGTCGACGGCTTGCGCAGCACGAAGATCGCGAGCGCGCCGAGGCTCGTACCGAGGCCGGCGAGCAGACTCGTTACGGCCCCGAGCCAGAAGATGTCCGAGTCAGCGGTCGGCATCGCGGTGTACCACCCGCCGGCAGTCAGTCGCTCGGGCTGAGCCGGTCGAGGTACGCCCGCTCGCCAGCATCGAGACTCTCGGGGCCTCGCTCGTCGATCTTGCGGAGGATCCTTTCGAGTTCCTCGCGATTGACCGGGTGCAGCGACTCGCGCGGGATCGCGCGCCAGCGCTCGA
>CAYMAF010000148.1:0-7269 GCA_964388365.1 uncultured Gammaproteobacteria bacterium
ACGCGAGGCCCGAGCCGCCGGTGCTGACGGCGACGTATTGCTTGCCGTCGACCGCGTACGTGACCGGATAGCCGTTGACGGGCGCGCCGAGGTTCACTTCCCAGAGCACGTTGCCCGTCTCCTGGTCGTACGCGCGGAAGCGGCCGCTGACGTCGCCGCCGAACAGCAGACCGCCGCCGGTCGACATCAGCGACAGCACGCCGGCCCGCTGCTCGAGCTTCCAAGCGGTCTCGCCGGTCGACACCGAGATCGCTTCGATTCGGCCGACATTCTCGGTGCCGGGCGTGACCTCGATGCGATTGCGGATTGCGTAAAGCGACTCGATGCTCTGCTCGTCGGTCTCCGAGACGCTCGCCATGCAGGTGTTCTGCAGCGGCATGTACATCAGGCCGGTTAGCGGGCTGTACGTGCCGGCCGGATAGTTCTTGCCGCCGTGCGTGCTCGGGCAGATGTATCTCTCCTGGCCCGGGGCCGTGAATACCGTGTCCGGCGCGACCGTCGCTGCCCCGGACTCGACGTTGATGTCGGCGATGACGTTCTGCTCGATCGTCTCGCGGGCCCACAGGAACTCGCCGGTCTCGCGGTCGAGCGTGTAGACGAGGCCCGGCTTGCCCGGGATTCCGGTGATGACTTTGCGTCGTTCGCCCGGACGAACGCGCGGGTTGATCCACCGGACCGCGTCGGGGTCCGGCGCGACCTCGGTCTCGATCAGCAGCCGCTCGAACGGATGGTCGAGATCCCAGTGATCGACGACGTGCTGGAAGTGCCAGACGATCGCGCCGGTGTCGGCATCGAGCGCGAGCGTCGAGTTGTGATAGAGGTGCTGCTCCTCGTTGCCGCCGAGCATGAACTTCGGTGCCGGCGCCGTCACCGATGTGCCGACGTAGATCCGATTCAGCTCCGGATCGAAGCTCGGCACCATCCACATGCCGACGTGCCAACGCTGCTCGTAAGGCACGCCGCCCCAGGTCTCGTCCCCCGGCTCTCCCGGCTTCGGGATCGTCCGAGTGCGCCAAAGCTCCTCGCCCGTCTTCGCGTCGAATGCGGTGATCACGCACGCTTCGGGCCCGCCCTCGGGCTCGCAGCTGCGCCCGGAGACGACCTTGCCGTTGACGACGATTGGGCCGGAGCTGTTCTTCGCGCCGGCCCGATAGTCGAGGATGAAGCTTTCCCATTCGAGCTTCCCGGTCACGGCATTGATCGCGTACGCCCAGCCGTCGGCGCCGTTGTCGAGAATCACGTCGCCGTAGATCGCGATGTTGCGATTCGTGCCGGCGGCCGGGAAGTAGTCGCCGACGTCGTCCGGCACGCGGCGCCGGTACTCCCAGAGCAGCTCGCCGGTCGCCGCGTCGTAGGCCTGCGTGATGTCGTACGGGTTCGGAAAGTAGAGCACGCCGTCGTACACGAGCGCCGTGCCTTCCTGGTCGCCGTCTGCGAGCGAGCTCGTCCACGCGAGCTGCAGCTGATGCACGTTGGTGCGGTCGATTTGGTCGAGCGGGCTATAGCCCCAATTGTCGAGTGTCCGCCGCCACATCAGCCAGTCCGCCGGGTCCGGGTTGCGAAGCATCTCGTCGGTGACCGGCACGAACTCGCGCTCCGTCTCCGCGAGAGCGGCGCTCGGCACGACGAAGATCAGACAAGCGGCTAGAACGGGACGGGTCATGGCGTTCCTCCGTATCAGGCCTTGAAAGCGCTGCGCGGACGCGCTCCGAAAGTCGGTTTTGGGGCGGCGTCGAGCTTGTCGTTCGTATTCCGGCGAATTCTACTCCGCCGCCTGCTCCAGCTTCAGCTTCCGGTACTCTCTCGGGCTCGAGCCGAAGCGCTTTTTGAAGACGCGGGAGAAGTGCGCGCGGTTCACGAAGCACCACTCGCGCGCGATGTCCGTGACGCTGTATGACGACCAGTCGCGGCTCGCGAGCTGATGCGCGCATTCCTCGAGTCGCCTTCTCAAGATATAGGCCGAGACGGGCTCCCGTTCCTTCTCGAAAATCATGCTGACGTAGCGCGTCGAGACGCCGAAATAGTCGGCGACGAACGATGCGGAGAGATTAGGGTCGCGGAGCCGTGCTTCGATGAAGCGCTTGATATGGGCGCGGCGCTCGCTCATCGATGACGATTCGGAGAAACGCTTTCCGTGCTGGAGCGAATAGGCGGTCGCGACGACATCGAGGATATTCTTTGCGATCGACAGGCCGTGCTCTTGAGGAAATCCCCGCTCGATCTGATGCCAGACATCCTCGAGCATCGCGCGCACGACGAGGCCGTATTGCCGTTCGCGCGACGTCTTCAGGCCGCAGAGATTCTCCGGCGACGGCAGGCGTGCCTTCAGTTCTTGCGCGCCGAGCACGAGATGGAACGACGTGTTCGGCTCCCCGAACACGATGCGCCCTGGGGCCGCGCCGTCGAACAGCACGAAATCCCCCGGCTCGAGCTCGTCCTCGCGGCCGTAATGGGAAAACCGGACCCGGCCCTCGACCGGCATCAGCAGGAAGAATCGCTGATCGGCGCCGTCGATGCGGGGCTCGTCGTTGACGTCGATGCGCGCCGGCATCGATACGGTCTTGCGAATCGACAGAGGCCCTATCGATTCGATACGGAACTGCGCGTCGAAGCGCACCGTCTCGATCGGCGTGACCTCGAGCGGCGCGATGAATTTTTGCAGCAGCTCGTTCCAGTACGCCGCCTTCGCGACGTGCGGAGCGTCTTTTGTCGAGAATGTCTTGAGAATCGCCCGGCTCTCAGCTGTCCCCCAGTCCGATTCTAACGAAATTTGCATGATCGGGAAGCGGTACCGGCATTCGGAGCGGTCGAGCGCACCCGTCGGGAAGGCGAGGGCGCCGGCCTTCGCCGCCGTTCATGACGCGGCGAGCCTGGCCGCGGCGAGAGGGTCGAGGGCGGGAATCGTCGGGCGGCGGCGTACGGCGCAGCGTGGCCGGCGCCGGGACAGCTGCGCGGGCCGGCGTCGCGGCCGGCCGGCGAACCGTCACAGGGATTCAGTCTTTCAGCACGAACGTAACCTTCATGATGACCCGCCATTCACTGATTTGGTTGCCGTCGACCTTGACGTTCTGCTCTTGAACCCAGACGCCCTGAATGTTCTCGATCGTCTTAGAGGCCCGCTCGATGCCTTTGCGGATCGCGTCCTCGAAGCTTTCCGGGGAGGCCGAGGAAAGCTCGATGACCTTTGCTATCGCCATGGGGTGATCTCCTGTCGTCTCGCGCTCAACGGCCGAAGGGAGCAAGTCCCATGCCAAGGCGATCTCGCCCGAGACTCGATCCGGCCATGGCCCGATCGCTGCATGCGTGGCGACGGGGGGCCTTCGAGGAGGAACGGTGTGGCTACGAGATCGTCGGCTCGCGGCCGGGCGATGCATGCGGTTTGGGCCCTCGCCGCGCTCGCCGTCTGCACAGCGCCCGCGGCTGCGCAGGACTATGACCCCTTCCATTGGGGCTACGGGCCGGTTTTCGGCAGCGGCGCATACCGGCTAAGCGACGGCGCCGAGGCAAGGATCGTGCGGATCTCGCCGGCGTTCTGGGTGCGGAAGTCCGGGGTACGGCGCGGCCCGAATCTCGGCGTGCGGCTGCTGCTGCCGTTCTCGATCGGCGTGCAGAACCTTGACGACGAGGATCTTCCTCCGGGGCGCGCGGACGACAAGATCGAGCACGCCGCGTTCCTGCCCGGCTTCGAGCTCGAGTTCCCCGGCAGACGGTTCGCGGTCCGAGCGCGCGTTCAGGCCGGGTGGGGCACCGAGCTCGAAGGCGAGGAGATATCGGCTCGGCTTTATGCGATCGGCGTGCGAAGCCGGTTCGGATGGCCGCACGTTCCGGGTAAGCTCGCGCTGATCAGCGGGCTGCAATGGGCCGGCTTCGACCCGGACGGCGGCGAGCGGCGTTCGTTGCTGCGCTTGAGCCAGGGGCTCGAGTTCGATGTCGACGTGCCTCGGTGGCAATTCAACGACGGCCGGATGCACTTGATGCCGCACGTCCTTGCGGACTGGTACTACCGGCCGCCGCCGGAGCTCTCGTTCGGCGACGAGGAGTTCGATCACGTCGAGACAGAGTGGCAAGTCGGCCTTGCCGCTCGGCGCGAAGGCGGCTTCAAGATCCTGTTCTTCAAGCTCGATGCGATCGGGATCGCGTACCGCTTCTCGGAGCACAGCGCCGGGGTGCGCTTCTATCTGAACTCGATCTTCTGACGGGGGCATCGAACCACGGCGAGACGCGGGCGCGGGGGAAGGGGGGCCGCGCACCGCGCCTCGCCGACACACCCCGGATATGCGTGCGGCACGCAAAAGCCCGCGAAGCCCTCGCTCCGCCGCAAGCGTGATTCCCGGTCGTGCAAGAAACAGAATATATATTCTGAATTACGCGTCAAGCACGCGGGGCCCGGACGGCCCTAGTCGACGAGGATCACGCCGTTCTCGCTTACGTAGCGCTCCCAGAGCGCGATCATCTCGCGAAGCCGCTCGGGCGCCTCGGCCGCGAGGTCGCGCTGCTCGCCCGGATCGGCCGCTAGGTCGAAGAGCTGCCAGCTGGCGTCGTCGCCGTCGCGCGGGTCCCAGACGATCTTCCAGTCGCCTCGGCGCACCGCTCGATGCCCGAACAGCTCCCAGCCGACGTAGTAGTCCTCCGCATGGACCTCGGCCGCATCGCCGGTCAGGACCGATGTCATCGATTCGCCGAGCGGCCTCGCGACGGCGCGGCCGCGATAGGTCGTTCCGGGATGCTCCGTCCCGGCGACCTCGAGGAACGTCGGGAGCACGTCCATCACGGTCGCGAATGCATCGCTGCGCGAGCCGGCCGGCACTTTGCCCGGCCAGTATGCGATCGCCGGCACACGAATGCCGGCCTCGAACGCCGTCTGCTTCGCGCCGCGGAACGGCACCGAGCCCGCGCGGGCCCAGTTCGGCCCGTACATCACGTACGAGTCGGGCGCGCCGAGATTCGCGTACGCGTTGTTGCAGCATTCGGCGACCCAGTCGCTGAGCGGCGCATCGAGGTCTCTGCGCATGCCCTCGGGACCGTTGTCCGAGATGAAGAAGACGAGCGTGTTCTCGAGCTCGCCGATCGATTCGAGATAGTCGATGAAGCGGCCGACGTGCTCGTCGAGATCGCTGACCATCGCCGCGTAGATCTCCATCTTGCGAGCCTCGATCCGTCGTTCCTCGTCGCCGAGCTCGTCCCAGCGGGGCTGGCCTTCTATCGGCGGAATGCCTTCGAAGTCCGGCGGCGCGAGGCCGAGCGCGTTCGCGCGCTCGAGCCGCTCGCGATAGAGCGCCTCGTAGCCGTCGTCGTAACGGCCGCTGAACTTCTCGATCGAATCGGGCGGAGCCTGCAGCGGCCAATGCGGCGCCGTGTACGCGAGATACGCGAAGAACGGCCGCTCGTCCGCGCGGTCCGACTCGAGATACTCGATCATGCGGTCGGTATAGAAGCGCGTCGAGTAGAAATCGTCCCCGACGTGCACGAGTGCCTCGCCGTCGCGATACGGAGCGAGCCCCGGGCCGTTCCACGACAGCCCGCCGAGATGCGCGGCGCCGTCGATCGAGATGAACGAGCGGTCGAAGCCGCGTGCGGCGGGGCCGGTCTCGACTTCCGCGCCGAGATGCCACTTGCCGGTCATGTATGTGCGATACCCCGCGTCGCGCAGCAGCTCCGGCAGCGCCGCGACCCGGAAGTTCAGATACCCTTCGTAGCCCGGCTGACCGCGTTGCGGCCCGGTCTGGCGGCCGGCCATGACACCGAGCCCGGCCACGTGGTTATCGGTGCCGGATAGCAGCATCGAGCGCGTCGGCGAGCACGTCATGCTCGTGTAGAACTGCGTCAGCATCATGCCGCCGTGCGCGAGCGCATCGATGTTCGGCGTCGGAATCTCGCCGCCGAACGCGCCGAGATCCGAGTAGCCGAGATCGTCGGCGACGATCAGCACGATGTTGGGGCGCGGCGCGCTGCTCGATTCGGCCGTGCTCTGCGACGCGGGCGGGTCATCGGCGGCGCACCCGGCGAAGCATGATAACGAGATCAGGAGGACGGATAACGACGGACGGCTGCGCACGGCTCACCTCGCTTCGTGGTACTCGGCTTCGACGCCGGGCTTTCGCTCGCGCGCACTCGGTATACAATCGCGGCACGAACTCGGGACAGGACGACGTTTCAACCGCCCCGCCGGATAAAGAGAATAGGGATTCTCGTTTATGAGTCAAGCCAACGCGGCTCCGGGCAGCGAGCGGATCAAGCAGGCGCGAGGCCGAAAGACCTACGATGCGCTGATCGCGACGGGCTTCAAGCTTCTGGCTCACCGCGAGTTCGAAGCGATCACGATCGCGGAGCTATCGCAGGCCGCAGGTTACTCGGTCGGCGCGTTTTACGCGCGCTTCAAGAGCAAGGACGAGTATTTCGACGCGTTGATCGCGCATCATCTGAGCGACCGGCGGCGCTTGCGCGAGCGTATGTTCGCAGAGGCCGACGGCACGGACTGGGTGCGCGACGTGATCGCGGAGGCGGTCAGCTACTTTTGGCGTCGGCGGCGCTTCTGGCGCGCGGCGCTGATGCGCAGCATCCACGATCCGGAGTTCTGGCAGCCCGTTCGCGAGCAGGGGCACGAGTTCGCGACCCTGTGCGTCCGGCAAATCGAGCGCGACGCCGGCCGGAAGCTCACGCACGAGGAGGAAATGAACGTCCGTTTCGCCGTGCAGATCGCGCTCGGCACGATCAACAACACGATCATCAACCGGCCGGGCCCGATCTTCATGGGCCAAGCCGAGTTCGTCGACAACCTCGCGCGGGCGTTTCGCCTGGTTTCCGGCTACGACGAGATCGTCGGGTCGGGAAAGCGTAAGCGGCGGGCGCCGGCCCGCGCCCGATCGGCTCGGAGCGGTTGAGCGCGCCGACGCGCTCGACTCGCGGGGGGCGCAGTAGTCCGTCTCGGAGGTCCTGAATGAGCAACGATCCGATTCTGCATATCCGCCCCCTCGGTTTTCCGTGGCCGTGCACCGATCCGTTCCTATTCTGCGCGTATCACAACGATCGCTACCCGGCGGGAAACGAGCGGCTCGGCCCCGACGCGCCGCTCGCAGGAAGGCCGCTCGGCCAGGATTTCGAAGGGATCGACGGCTGGCGCATGTACCACGGCACCGTGGTCCCGGGATTTCCGCGCCATCCGCATCGAGGCTTCGAGACGGTGACGATCCAGCGCCGCGGCTTCACGGATCATTCGGACTCGCTCGGCGCGGCCGCGCGCTTCGGTCCGGGCGACGTGCAATGGATCAC
>CAYMAF010000149.1:0-7226 GCA_964388365.1 uncultured Gammaproteobacteria bacterium
CATCCTGCTCGGCGAGATCGCGTTCCTCACGCTGCTCGCGCTGCCGCTCGGCGCATTGCTCGGCACGGCGATCGCGTGGTCGCTCTCGCAGGCGATGAGCTCGGAGCTCTTTCGCGTGCCGTTCGTGGTCGCGCCGTCGACGTACGGCTACGCGGCCGTCGTCGTGATCGTCGTGACGGCGGTCTCGGGGCTCTTGGTCCGAGGCCAGCTCGACCGCATGGATCTCGTGTCCGTGCTGAAGAGCGCCGATTGAGCGAGAATGTTGCGCGAAAGGAAGCACCCGGCATGAAGCTGAAGTTCCGCACGCTGTTCTGGGCCGTCGCCGCGATCGCCGTCGCCGCCATGCTCGCGTTCGCGTTCCGCCCGCAGCCCGTGCCGGTCGATATCGCGGAGACGTCGCGCGGCCCGCTGATCGTGACGGTCCGCGACGAGGGACGCACACGCGTGCGGGAAGAGTTCGTCGTGTCGGCGCCGGTCGCGGGAAGGCTGCTACGCGTCGACCTCGAGCCCGGCGATCACGTGCACGCCGGCGACGCGGTCGCGCGGATCGTGCCGAGCGCGCCGTCGTTCCTCGATACCCGCGCCGAAGCCGAGGCGAGGGCAGCGGTCGAGTCCGCGCAAGCGGCGCTCGCGAGCGCCGAGGCCGAGCGCCGTAGCGCTGAGGCCGAGGTCGAGTTCGCGCAGACCGAGCTGTCGCGGGTCGTCGATCTGCGCGACCGCGATCTCGCGGCGCCGGATGCGCTCGACCGGGCGCGCCTCAGGCTCGAGGTCGCGGAGGCGGCTCTGCGGGCCGCGGACGGGAGAGTCAGGAGCCGTGCCGCGGAGCTTGCCGCCGCGCGCAGCCGGCTGCTGCAGCCCGGCCGGGAGAACGGCGTCGACTCGAGCGTGCCGATCGTCTCGCCGGTCGACGGCCGCGTGCTGCGCGTCGCGCAGGAGAGCGAGACCGTCGTCGCCGCCGGCACCGAGATCATGTCGCTCGGCGATCCGAACGATCTCGAGATCGTCGTCGAGATGTTGTCGACGGATGCGGTCGAGGTGCGGCGCGGCGCGGAGGTGATCATCGACAGCTACGGGCGCGACGCGCCGCCGCTCCGGGGCCGCGTGCGGCTCGTCGAGCCGTACGGCTTCACGAAGATCTCTGCGCTCGGCGTCGAGGAGCAGCGGGTCAACGTCATCGTCGATCCCGTCGGCTCGGCCGACGAATGGGCGATGCTCGAGCACGGCTATCGCGTCGAGGCGGTCGTCGTGACGTCGTCGGCGGACGATGTGCTGCGCGTGCCGGTCGCGGCGCTGTTTCGCAGCGGCGACCGCTGGGCGGTCTTTCGCGTCGTGGACGGCGTCGCCCGATTGACACCGATCGAGACCGGGCGCAGCAATGGGCAGATGGCGGAGGTGCTTTCCGGCCTCGACGCGGGCGAGCGCGTCGTGCTGTACCCGGGGGAGCGCATCGCGGACGGCGTGCTGGTGCGCGCGAGAAACTGAGCGCGCGCCGCTTCCGTCAGCGATCGTTCCACCACGCGACGAACTCGTCGAAATCGATCGAGCCGTCGCCGTCGTCGTCGATCGAATCGAATCCGACGCGCGCCTCGTCGCGCGTGCCGTACGCATCGAGGCTTTGCAGCATCTTCACGAACTCGTCGAACTCGATCCGTCCGTCGCCGTTCGCGTCGTTGTAGTCGAAGCTTTCTTTGAGCTCCTCGAGCTCCTCGGGCGTCGGCATCGGTGCTCCTTTACGATCGGCGGTTGCGCGCCCGGATTTTAACCGACCTCGCCGGTCGAGCGGCGAGCGGAAACGGCGGATCAGCGGCGCTCGACGTCGGCGGCGGTCACCGGCGGGGCCGAGTTGCCCCACGACGTACGCACGTACGTCAGCACCGCGGCCGTGTCGGCGGCGCTCAGCTGGTGCGAGAACGGCGGCATTCCGTGCGGGCGGGGGTTCCCACGCGTGCTCGGGGGGAACCCGCCGAGCATGACATTGCGGATCAGGTTCGTCGGCGTACGCGCCGTCACGAGGTCGTTGCCCGCGAGCGGCGGATAGACGTAGGGCTTGCCTTCGCCGTTCGCGCCGTGGCAGTCGGCGCAGTGCTCGCGGTAGATCTTCGCGCCGGTTGCGAGCATGGCTGCGTGCCGGTCGGGCGACAACGTGCGTCGGCTCGCCTGCGGGGCCGGCGCCGCGGGCAGCGTGCGCACGTACGCGGCGATCGCGTCGATATCCTCGTCGGACAGGTGCTGCAGGCTCGCGAACACGACCTCGGCCATCGGCCCGGTCAGCGCCGTGCGTTTCGAGACGCCGGTCGCGAGCAGCGTTGCGAGATCTTCCGCAGCGGCGTCGGACATGTCGCCCGTCGGATTCAGCGGCGGCGCGATCCAGCCGCCGCCCGGAAGCTGGCCGCCTGCATAGGCGGCGTCCGGGTCGATGCCGCCGAGCCGGCCGCGCGGAGAATGGCACGCGTTGCAGTGGCCGAGCCCTTCGACGAGATACGCGCCGCGGTTCCAGCGCTCGTCCCGCTCGGCGTCGGGCTCGAGGTGCGCGGGCCGGAAGTACAGCGCCCGCCATACCCTGAGCGCGAGACGGCTGTCGTACGGGAAGCGCAGCGCCGGCTCGATGCGCGGGTTCGCGACCGGCGCGAGGGATTTCAAATACGCGAAGATCGCATCGGCGTCCTCGCGCGTGACGAAGGTGTAGTTCGGATACGGGAACGCGGGATAGAGGCGGCGCCCGTCCTTCGACCGGCCGTGATGCATCGCGCGCCAGAAATCCGCCGTCGTCCATTCGCCGAGGCCGGTCTCGGGATCCGGCGTGAGGTTCGTGCTGTAGACGTCGCCGAATGGCGTGCGGATCGGCCGGCCGCCGGCATATGGCTCGCCGCCGGGCGCGGTGTGGCAGCCGGCGCAGTTGCCGGCCGTCGCGAGATAACGGCCCCTCGCGATCTGCTCCGGCGAGGCATTCAGCGAGGTTGCCTCGATCTCCGACGGCTCGAGCAGGTCGGGCCATGCGAGCCACAGCGCGAACGCCGCGACGACCGCCGCCACCGCGGCGACGACCCGAAGCGGCCGGCTCAACGCACGACCCCGCAATCGAGCGGCAGCGACGACGGCGGGCCTTCTGAGGGCCGGTGATCCTCCGGCAGCGGACGGCTCGCGATATACGCCGTGACCGCGCCGAAATCGGCTGGCGTCAGGCGCTCGGCGATCTCCGCCATGCAGTCGGGCTCGGCGGCGCGCCGGGCGCCGGTTTTCCATGCGCCGAGCTGCGCGGACAGATACTCGGCCCTGAGGCCCACGAGGCCCGGAATCGACGGCGCGATGCCGGTGAGGCGATCGCCGTGGCACGCGCTGCACGACGGCACGCCGAGCTCGGGATCGCCGTGCTCGACGAGCTGGCGGCCGCGCGCGAGCCGTGCCTCCGACGCCTGCGGCAGGCTCCCGGCCGACCAGTGCGGTTCCTGGCGTGCGTAATACTCGGCGATCTCGTGCAGGTAGTCCGACGACAGGTTCGCGAGCATGCCTTCCATGATCGTGTGGCGCCTCCGCCCCGCGCGGTAATGCTCGAGCTGCGCGTAGAGGTAGCCGGCGGGCTTTCCGGCGATCGACGGGAAATAGGTTTCGCTGTTCGAACGGCCGGCTTCGCCGTGGCACGCCGCGCATGCGGCGAGGCGCTCGGCCATATCGGCATCGTCTTCGTGCTCGGACGCGGAAGCGGCCGCGACGGCGGCAAGAAGCGCGAGCATGACTAGACGCGTCCGATGCATTTGGGGGTGCCGGGATCCATCCGTAGATCGCCGCGGATTATAGCGCTGCAGCGATCCCGTGGGTGAGGCTATTTGTGGGCCCCGTTTCCGCCGCACGCGGACCGGGCGGGGGGCTTCGGCCGCGCGCCGCCGCGGAAACGGTAGGGAACGGTGCGGCGGGCCCGCAGGCCCGCCGCGAACGTCCCGTTACGAGTTCATCGACCCGAGAACTGCGTTCTTCTGCGCCGAGAGGAACTGATCGAAGGTCTTCAGGCCGGGATGGAGCTTACGGGCCTCGTCCGCGCTGCGCGCTCCGACGACCTGGGCCTCGAAATCCCGGTAGATCTGGAACATGTTGCCGAGCTCGTCGGCGCCCGGGAAACCGAAACCGCGGTACGCGTCCGGCTCGACCGCGTTATAGCGAACCGAGTCGAGCCCGTATGCGGCCTGGATCTTGCGGCACATCTCGTCGAGCGTCAGCGCCTCTCCCATGATGCCGACCGTCTTGCCGATGTACTGATCTCCGGCCTTGAAGATCCCGTACGCGACGGGCCCGATATCGTCCGCGGCGATGCCCGCGAGCTTCGAGCTGCCCATCGGCAGCGTCCACTCGTAGCCGCCGCCTTCGGCCTTCTTCGGCCCGAGGCCGAACATATAGAAGTTGTCCCAGTAGAACGACGCGAGCAGCTTCGTCAGCGGCAGGCCCGCGAAATACTCGTCGGCTTCGGCCTTCGCGTCGAAGTGCGGCACGCGATACTTCTCCTGCAGCATCGGCATCCGCTGATCGTCGGCCGGCAGGAGCTTGCGCGTGTCCTCGAGCGTCGACCAGATGACATGCTTGACGCCGGCAGCGCGGGCCGCGTCCGCCGCGTTCTTCGCCTGAGCCTTCTCCTTCTCGCCCGAGAAGTGCTCCCAGAAGTTCGTGACGACGAAAACCCCGTGCGCGCCGGCGAAGGCCTTCTTCAGACTTTCGACGTCGTCGAGGTCGGCGGCGACGACCTCGGCGCCCTGATCGGCGAGGGCCTTAGCCTTGTCTTTGCTCGGATCGCGCGTGATGGCTCGGCAGGCGAAGCCGCCGGAGGGATCGGCGAGGATCGCGCGGCAGAGCCCTCCGCCCTGTGCTCCTGTCGCGCCCAGCACTGCGATGATTTTCTTGTCGGCCATGTTATTCCCTCTTCTAAGGCGTGGGGTGAAAGCCGCTAGCATAAACGTTATCGGGCGCCCGGGCAGCGCTCGGGCTTTACCGTTGCCGAAGCGGGCGGCGCGCACCGCCCCGAGGCCCGGCGGGGGAAGGGAGACCGATCTATGAGCTCGATCTGGCAATGTCCGCGCGGCGCGATCGCCGTCGTCGTGCTCGCCCACGGAGCCGGCGCGGGCATGGCGCATCGCAACATGCAATCGGTCGCCGACGCGCTTGAGCGGTGCGGCATCGGCACGCTGCGATTTAATTTCCCGTTCATCGAGGCCGGCCGCAAGCGGGTCGACTCGAAGGAGGTCGCGATCGCGGCGATCGCCGCGGCATATACGGAAGCGTCGCGTCGGACCGACCGGCCGATCTGGGCCGGCGGGCATTCGTTCGGCGGGCGGATGACGACCCATGCAGCGGCCGAGCGAAAGATCGAGCCCGCGGGGCTCGTTCTTTATTCGTTTCCGCTTCACCCGGCGGGCAAGCCCGGCACCGACCGGGCGGCCCATCTCGGCCGGATCGATCTGCCGATGCTGTTCGTCTCCGGCACGCGCGACGCGCTCGCCGAGCGCTCGCTGCTCGAGCCGCTCGTCGCCGGCCTGGCTCGAGCCGAGCTTCATCTGCTCGAGACGGCCGATCACGGCTATCGCGTGAGGAAGCGCGAGCGCACCTCCGACGAGGACGTGTTCGACGAGCTCGCGCGGACGACCCGCGACTTCATCGACCGGACCCAACGCCCGTGAGCCCGCGATCGATACTCCTCGGCCGAAGCGGTCGGTCGACGGGCAACGAGCCCCATGGTGACGGGCGGACCGGCCGACGGCGGCTCCGGATCGTGTCGGCGTCCGTGCTGTGTTAGCTTCCCGCGGGAGCCGCCGGGGCGAGGAGCCGCCTGGGCGGAAAGGAGCCGCGTTGCCCGATGTTTCCGATACGAGACGACAACCCGCATTTCACGACGCCTTACGTCACGTTCGCGATCATCGCGCTCAACGTCGCCGCGTGGGTGCTCGTGCAGGGGCTCGGTTTCGAGCCTGCGCTGTCCGCTTCCGTTTGCCGCCTCGGCCTGATTCCGGGCGAGCTGCTTCAGACGGTGCAGCCCGGGACCCGGCTGCAGATCGGTCCGAACACCTTCTGCGAGATCGGCAGCGCGTCGGCGTGGCATACCGTGCTGACGTCGATGTTCATGCACGGCGGGTGGTTTCACCTGATCGGCAACATGTGGTTCCTGTGGATCTTCGGCAATAACGTCGAGGATTCGATGGGGCACGTGCGCTTCGCGGTCTTCTACCTGCTCTGCGGTTTCGCTGCGGCGGCCGCGCAGGTGCTCGCCGACACGTCGTCCCCGGTGCCGATGGTCGGCGCGTCCGGCGCGATCGGCGGCGTCATGGGCGCGTATATCCTGCTCTATCCGCGCGTGCACGTTCACATGCTCGTGTTCCTCGGGCTGTTCGTCACGACGGTCGCCGTGCCGGCATTCCTGATGCTTGGCTATTGGCTGCTGATTCAGGTCATCAGCGGTTTCGCGTCGATCGGCGCCGAAGGCGGCGGCGTCGCGTTCTGGGCGCATATCGGCGGCTTCGTCGCCGGCGCCGTTCTCGTCGGGCTGTTCAAGGATCCGCGGCTCGTCGCGCGCCATCCGTACCACGGCTGGCGTAGGCGATCGCCGACGCGGAGCTGGCGCCGGCTCGATCGCTGATCACGGGCACGCGGGATGTCGAGCGGCGGGAGCCGCGGACGGCCCGCGGGGACGGCGCCGGCCGGAGGAGCATCGTCGGCGTCCGCGGCACAGGCATCGATCGCGGCCGCCGCGGTCCTTCTCGACGAGGCGTTGACCGCCGAGCTCGTGCTGATCGCGCTGGCGATCCTCGCGGTCACCTGGCCGGCTCACCGTCCGGCGCGGTAGGAGCAAGCACCGCCGTTCAGCCGGCGCGCCGCGGCGCCCGCATACGCCGGCCGTCCCGCTCCGGGAAGGTCTTGACTCCCGGCACGCAGGGCCTATATTTCTTGGCACTCTCCGAGCGAGAGTGCTAACAAGTCTCAAAAGCTCTCTTAATTCATTTGGTTACGACCATTCAGGAGGTCGCAAGAGATGAAGATTCGTCCCTTGCACGATCGCGTGATCGTCAAGCGCGTTGAAGAGACCCGGACCTCTCCCGGCGGCATCGTGATTCCCGATACGGCCGCCGAGAAGCCGAGCCGCGGCGAGGTCATCGCTGTCGGCAAGGGCAAGATCCTCGAGTCCGGCGAGGTCCGGCCGCTCGATGTGAAGGCCGGCGACGAGGTGCTCTTCGGCAAGTACTCGGGCAACG
>CAYMAF010000150.1:0-7157 GCA_964388365.1 uncultured Gammaproteobacteria bacterium
GGGCCAGCAGTGCAGAGCGGTCAGAACGACAACTCGCCCTGGGGCGGCGCACGGCCCGGATACGCCGGATCGACCGGCTCTGCGTCCCGGCTGAGGTGCGCGAGAATCCGCTCGATCGTTGTGGGCGCCTCGATGCTGGCAATCACACGAAGGCGGCCGCCGCAGCGGCGCCCGACCGAAGACCGCTTCCTGATGACGCGCGAGGAGCTTGAGAACAAGCTCACCGTGCTCCTCGGCGGGCGGGCCGCCGAGCATCTGATCTTCGGACATCTCTCGACCGGCGCCGCCGACGATCTCGCCAAGGCGACGGACATCGCGCGCAGCATGGTGACACGGTACGGCATGGACGAGCGGCTCGGCCACGCGACCTATGAAGCGGAGCGCCATCGCTTTCTCGAGACGGCTCTCTCGACTGAGTCACACGTGTTGAGCGAGGAGACCACCCGGACGATCGATGCGGCCGTGCGCGAGATCGTCAACGCGGCGTTCGAGCGCGCCCTCGCGATTTTGAGCCGGTATCGTGCCGCGCTCGAGGACGGAGCGAACAAGCTCCTTCGACAGGAGACGTTGGATCAAAGCGAGCTCGCGAGCTTGCAGGCCAGCTTACCGGTGGCGGCGAGCAGCGTGCTGGCATCGGCCTCGGCGTTCGAGCTCGCCGGCACGCCGCCTACTCGCCGGTAATCGACTGCCGAGTCGAAGTCGCCCTGGCCGGCTCGTCTTCCATGGAAGGCGCCGTTGTGGCCGTCTTCGGCAATACGATTTCGAAAGCAGTACGCGCCTCGTTCGATGTGACGGCGATCGTGCCGCCATGCGCATCGATGATCGACTTGGCGATGGCAAGCCCGAGACCTGCGCCCTCGCCGCGGCGCTGTCTCGAAGGGTCGGCACGATAAAACCGGTCGAAGAGCTTCGGCAGGTGCTCGGGCGGTATCGGTTCGCCCGTGTTCTCGACGTTGACGCTCACTTCGCCGTTGTGCGCCGTAAGGACAATGCGTACGGAACCGCCCGCGGGCGTATGCCGAATGGCATTCGCGAGAACGTTCCCGAGCGCGCGCTGCAACATCAGCCGATCGCCTTCGACCTCGATCGCCGCGTCTCCGTGAACGTCGAGCGCGACACCGCGCTCGTCGGCCCAGCCCTCGTAGTAGTCGCAAAGGGTGCGCATTTCCTTCGTAAGATCCACCGGACCCACGTCGGCGATGCACGTTCCGCTATCGGCTTGGGCTAGGAAGAGCATGTCGCCGACCATCTTGGCCATCCTCTCGTACTCCTCCATGTTCGAGTAGAGCACTTCTCGGTACTCGTCGATCGTACGCGCTCGGGATAGCGCGACCTGCGTTTGCGTCATGAGATTCGTGACGGGAGTGCGGAGCTCGTGAGCGATGTCCGCGTTGAAGTGTGACAGCCGCTGGAACGCCTCCTCGACTCGCTGCAGCATGTCGTTGAACGACAGCGCGAGGTCGGATAGCTCTCGTGGGACGCTGTCGGGCGCGACGCCGCTGCTCATTTCGTTGGCGCTGATTCGCCGCATTCGGGCCACGATGTCTCGAAGAGGGGCATGGCCCTGTCGCACGGCGATCCATCCCATCAGGCTCATGACGGCGATGCTGGTCGCGGTCATGAGCCACAGGGTTCGGCGAAACGACGCGATGAACTGCATGTGATGGTCGATCGGGACGGCGACGGCGATGGTGGAGGCGCCGAGCTCGTTGGCGAGCTTCGACGGTAAACGGCGAAGCAGCACCTGATAGCTGTGATGCGAGTCCGACCAACGGCCAACGGACTCTCTCGTCGTTTCCATGCTCATTCCGCGAATCGCGCCGGTCAGATCCGGAGTCCTGCTGCTTGCGTAGAGCGTGTTCCCGTTCGTGTCCGATATCAGCAGCGACGCGCTGTGATGACCCACGAGGATATCGTCGAATCTAGGCTCGATCAGGGCCAATTCAGCCGAGGAGCCGATGGCCGAGAGCGCGCCTTCGACCGCATCGGCAATGATCTTGAGCTCGTCCGTGTCGCCCTCCTCGAAGTGGTTCTCCATCGACTCGATGATGACCCACCCGAAGACCGGAAAGACCACGGCTGCGGCGATGCCGAAGAACAGCGTCAGGCGTGCGGCGAGCGAAAGGGGGCGCGACAATTGCGCTATCCTTCTCCGGTCGCGTCGAGCATGTAGCCCATCCCGCGCACCGTCTGAATCAGCTTTCGATCGAAGGCATCGTCGATCTTGGCCCGAAGGCGCCGAATCGCGACGTCGATGACGTTCGTATCGCTGTCGAAGTTCATGTCCCACACCTGAGACGCGATCATGGAACGGGGCAACACCTCATCCCGATGCCGAATCAGCAGTTCCAGCAGCGCGAACTCCTTCGCCGTGAGCTGGATGCGCCGTCCGGCGCGCGTGACGCGGCGGCGCATCAGATCGAGCTCGAGGTCGGCGACAGTCAGCGTTGTCTCGATCCCGGTGCTCGCGCCCCGGCGGAGCAGGGAGCGTACCCGGGCCAGCAGCTCGGCGAATGCAAAGGGCTTGACGAGATAGTCGTCCGCTCCGAGCTCTAATCCCTTGACACGGTCGTTGACTGTATCGCGGGCCGTCAAGAAGAGCACCGGCACTTTGTTGCCGGCTTCCCGCAAGGCCTTCAGGATCCGCCATCCGTCGATGTCGGGGAGCATGACGTCGAGGATGATCAGGTCGTAAGTCTCGGTCATCGCGAGATGGTGCCCGTCCAACCCCCTTCCAGCGAGATCGACGATGAATCCGGCCTCGGCCAGCCCTTGGCGGAGATACTCCCGGGTTTTGGCTTCGTCCTCGACGATCAAGATCTTCATGGGCGGGAGCGGCGGCGCCATTCGCGAAAGAAGCAACTTCTCCTCCGTCGACGGTACTGACCGCGGAGGCGCCGTTAGCGTAGGCGTCAACCGCTGTTAGAAACATGACAGAAGAATTACATAAATGTAATCGGAGCGTCACGCGAGCGACAGCGCCTTGTCGCTACCGTGGGCCTTCGCGGGCGGATGCGGCCTGCGACATGAGTATAACGACTACGAGACATGGATAGAGCTACAGCATTGTCGAGCGGCTTCAGCCGGCCGAGGCGCCGGTTTCTCGAGGGCATGGCGGCCGGGGGCCTGATGCTCGGCCTGTCTCCGTGGCTGACGCGGAGCGTCGCCGCCCAATCGGCGACCGGCATGTCGAACGTGCTGTCCGGCAACGAGTTCGACCTGACGATAGCGGAGACACCGGTGAATTTCACCGGCGTACCGGGCATTGCGACGACGATCAACGGATCCATTCCGGCTCCGGTGCTGCGCTGGCGAGAAGGTGAGACGGTCACGCTGCGCGTCGCCAACCGCATGCGGCAACCGACCTCGATCCATTGGCACGGCATCCTTCTGCCGTTCGAGATGGACGGCGTCCCGGCCATCAGCTTCCCCGGGATCGCACCGGGCGAGACGTTCGTCTACCGGTTCCCGGTCCGGCAAAGCGGCACTTACTGGTATCACTCCCACTCCGGTTTCCAGGAGCAGACCGGCATGTACGGCGCGATCATCATCGACCCGGCCGGAGGCGATCCGATCCGCGCGGATCGGGACTACGTCGTGCAGCTCTCGGAGTGGACGGACGAGGACCCGATGCGCGTCTTTGCAAAGCTCAAGAAGCAGAGCGACTACTACAACTTCAACCAGCTGACGGCGCCCAAGTTCTTCGGGGATGCCGCGAGCCTGGGGCTCGGCGAGGCCATCGACAGGCGTCGCATGTGGAATCGCATGCGCATGAATCCAACTGATCTGGCGGACGTCTCCGGCTACACCTACACGTACTTGATGAACGGCACGACGCCCGCCGGCAACTGGACGGCCCTGTTTCGTCCGGGGGAGCGCGTGCGGCTGCGTTTCATCGGCTCCGGCGCGCAGACGTTCTTCGACGTGCGGATTCCGGGTCTCGCCCTCACCGTCGTGCACGTCGATGGCCAGGACGTCGAGCCCGTCACCGTCGATGAGTTCCGGATCGGCCCGGGCGAGACCTACGACGTCATCGTCGAGCCTCGCGAGGACCGTCCCTACACGGTCTTCGCCCAATCTATGGACCGCACCGGATACGCACGCGGCACACTGTCGCCGCGGCCCGGCCTCTCGGCCGAGGTGCCAGCTCTTGATGCGCCGCAGTGGCTGACGATGGCCGACATGATGGGCGCGATGACACACGATGACGCGGCTGCGATGGCGGGCATGGCCGGGGCGGGCGCCGCTGCCGGAGACCATCGCGCGCATGCGCAGATGGCGGAGTCCGCCGGCATGGTCCATGCCCGCCACGCTCGGACCGAGTACGGACCGAGCGTCGACATGCGAGTCGACATGCCCCGCGTGAATCTCGACGACCCGGGCGTGGGATTGCGTGACAACGGCCGGCGCGTGCTGACGTACGCGGATCTGCGGACGATCGGCGGGCCGCTCGATGGGCGCGGCCCGGAGCGAGAGATCGAGCTTCATCTGACTGGCAACATGGAGCGGTACAGCTGGTCGTTCGATGGGCTCGAGTTCGGCAAGTCGACGCCCGTGCATTTCCGCCATAACGAGCGCCTGCGTGTGGTCCTCGTCAACGACACGATGATGACGCATCCGATGCACCTGCACGGCATGTGGAGTGAGCTCGAAGCGCCGGACGGAGAGTTCATGGCGCGCCGGCATACGATCAGCGTTCAACCCGCACAGCGCGTGAGCTTTCTCGTTACAGCCGATGCGCTCGGTCCGTGGGCGTGGCACTGCCACAACCTCTATCACATGGCTGCAGGCATGTTCCGGCAGGTGGTGGTCGCGTGATGACCGGGCGAGACGCAAGAGCCGGTGGCGCGCCAAGGGCGCGCGCCGGCCGCCGCACCGGCGTGATCACGCTGGCACTGATCGCTGCGGTCTTCGCGTCGCCAGCCCTACAGGCTCAGGACGCCGGGATGGATATGGAGATGGGCAGGATGCAGGGCGGTTCTCCTCCGCCCGATGCACGCGACCCTCATGCGTACTCCGGAGGGCAGGACTTCGGCCCGATGAAGCTCGAGCTCGCCGATAGCCAGAGCTTCGGCTTGTTCCGCCTCGAGAACCTCGAGGCCAGCAGTGCGGATGGCGATACTGAGATGGCGTACGACCTCGAAGCATGGTACGGCCGTACCTACCATCGCGCGGTGCTGAAAGCCGAGGGCGACGTCGACGGAGGCGAGCTCGTGGAGGCGCGAACCGAGCTGCTGTGGGGCCGGGCGTTCGCCGCTTATTGGGATACACAGCTCGGCGTGCGAGTCGACAGCGGCGAGGGGCCGAGCAGGGAGTGGCTGGCCTTCGGGATCGAAGGTCTCGCCCCCTACTGGTTCGAGGTCGAGGCAACCGGCTATCTCGGAGAGTCGGGACGCAGCGCACTGCGTCTGGACGCCTCCTACGAGCTTCTCCTGACGCAGAGGCTGGTCCTCCAGCCCAGGGTGGAGGCGAACTTCTACGGCCGGAGTGATCCGGAGCGCGGCTTGGGCAGTGGTCTCTCGGAAGTGTCCGCGGCCCTGCGCCTGCGTTACGAGATTCGCCGCGAGCTCGCCCCGTACTTCGGCGTCGAGTGGGTAGGCAAGTACGGCGACTCGAAGGAGTTTACCCGAGCGGCCGGCGACGATCCCCGCGAGACGCGGGTCGTCGTCGGCCTGAGGGCTTGGTTCTAACGCTTTTCACGTCCGTGCGAAACGGCAGGAGTTCATGATGAGAACGAAGAGAGTATGGGTCGTTGCGGCTTCCATGGCCGCTCTGGCAGGGCAGCTTGCGTACGCGCACACGGAGCTCGCCGGCTCGATGCCGGCCGACAAGGCCGTGCTCGAAGCGGCACCGACGGAAGTCATGCTCCACTTCTCCGAACCGGTGCGGCTGACCGCCGTCACGGTCCAGAAGGAGGGCGAGTCCAAGCAGAGCCTCGGCGCGTTGCCGCGCGACGCCAGCGAGCACTTCGTGCTGCCGGCCCCCGGCTTGGAGAATGGCCACTACACGGTCGGCTGGCGAGCCCTGTCGGAGGACACGCATGTCATGACGGGCGAGTTCGCCTTCACGGTCGGAGCGAGCGCGGCGGCTTCACCGCAGGAGCATGCCGCCGCACCCGCGCACGAGTCGCACTCCGGTCATTCCGGGCACTGATGCCGCCACTGGCGGATCGACAGGAACGCTCGTGACGGCCTTCGTCGATGGCCGACTCCATAGCGATAGGCCTGCGTGCGCTTGCATTCATCGCCGCGCTGCAGGCGGCTGGGGCGTCGCTCTTTCTTTCGCTGTTTGCCGAGGATCTGGAGCACGCTGGCGCGGCCGTCCGCTCGTTCGCCGGGCGGACGGCCGCCGCAGCCGCGCTGATTGTAGTGGCTCATCAGCTCGTCGAGCCTGCTCGGTTGACCGGCGACTTGAGCGGCGTCCTCGACGGCTCGCTGCAGGCGGTTCTGCTTGCTTCCGATATCGGCACGACGACGTCCATTCGTATCCTGGGGCTGGCGCTGATCCTGATCGGCGGTGTCGCCAACGGTCGGGCGTCCGGACTCGTGGCGCTCGCCGGCAGCACACTCGTCGCTGTCTCGTTCGCGCTGATGGGGCATACGGCGGCTGCCGACGAGCGCTGGATTCTGGCACCGGTCCTGTTTCTTCACTTGTTCATCGTGGCGTTCTGGTTCGGTGCCTTATGGCCTCTGCATCTCGCGACCCGGCTCGAGTCGGCCGGGACCGCCGCGCGGGTCGTAGAGCGGTTCTCGCGCCTCGCGGTGTGGTGGGTACCGGCGCTCTTCCTCGCAGGCGTGGTTATGGCGGCGGTACTGTTGCCGGACCTTGCGGCGCTGGCCACGCCGTACGGAATGCTGCTTTGGGTCAAGGTTTCGGGCTTCGCCCTCCTGATGGGGCTTGCGTCGGTGAACAAGTGGCGCCTCGGGCCTCGAATCGGGCGAGGGCAGGACAGCGCAGCGCGTCTGCTTCGCGTTTCGCTGTCTGCCGAATGGCTGATCATTGCCGCCGTGCTGGCCGTCACCGCTGTGATGACCGGCCTCTATTCGCCGTCGCATTGAGCGAGCAGTCTCCTCGAGGCGACTCGAGGCCTTCGAAGCGCAGGGCGGATAATGCGTATAAGGGCCCATATGTGAGCTGACGTGGAGCCGTCGAGCCTG
>CAYMAF010000151.1:0-7147 GCA_964388365.1 uncultured Gammaproteobacteria bacterium
CGATGATCGAGTCGGGCCGCGCGAAATAGACGAACTCGAAGATGCAAGGCGAATAGCTGGCGCGTTTCGACGAGATTCGACTATGTAGCCGGCCGGCCTTGTCGATGTAGACGGCCTCGCCCGGCAAGAGATCGCGCTCGAGCTCGAAGCCGAGCGCGTCGAGCGCGACGCTCTCGGAGGCGACCATCCGCTCGATGCCGTGCTTCGTCTCCCGCACGCCGAGCACGGCGGGACGGATACCGTGCGGATCACGGAACGCGACGAGGCCGAAACCGACGATCAGCGCGACGACCGCATAACCGCCGGAGCAGCGCCGATGCACGGCCTCGACCGCATCGAGGATCTCGTCAGGCTCGAGCGCGCCGTCGCCGCGGCGATCGAGCTCGTGCGCGAAGACGTTCAGCAGGATCTCCGAGTCCGACGTCGTGTTCAGATGCCGCCGATCCTGCTTGATCACGAGCCTCTTCAGCTCGTCGGCGTTGACCAGGTTGCCGTTGTGCGCGAGGCAGATGCCGTACGGAGAGTTCACGTAGAACGGCTGCGCCTCGGATTGGCTCGCGCTGCCGGCCGTCGGATAACGGACGTGGCCGATTCCGATGTGCCCGCGCAGCCGCAGCATATGACGCTGCTCGAACACGTCCCGGACGAGCCCGTTTCCCTTCCGAGTGTGCAGGCGCCCGTTCTCCTCGGTGACGATGCCCGCGGCATCCTGCCCGCGGTGCTGCAAGACCGTCAGCGCGTCATAGAGCGACTGGTTGACCGGCTCCTGGCCGACGATTCCGACTATTCCGCACATCTCGTGCCCGTCCCTATGCTTGAGATTGGACCGCGCCGGCGGCCCATCGATCCCGCTCCGCGCCGATGCCGCGCGAGCGGACGTCGTCCGCGGAGCCGCCCGGCAGGATCTCCTGCTCACGCAGATACTCGCCGCCGAGCGAGCCGTAGTAGCGGATCGCGTCCGCGGCGCGGTTCGACAACGGCCGAAGGCGGGCTTCCTGCCACCACGGATCCCCGTCGAGACCGGCGAGCTCGAGGCCGATGACCGCGAGCCCGACGATCACGACACCGCGCGCGAATCCGAACGCGCCGCCGAGCAGACGATCCATCCCGCCGAGGCCCGTCGTGTGCACGACGGCGCGCACGAGCCAGCCGAGCACGCCGCCCGCGATCAGCACGAGCACGAGGATCCCGGCCCGGGCCGCCCAAAGCTTCAACCCGGGCTCCGCGATCCATTCGCCGAGCATCGGCTCGAGAACCCAAGCGAATTTCCATGCGAGAAAGATCGCGACGAGCCACGTGACGAGCGAGAAGGCCTCCTTGACGAAGCCTCGCCACAGGCCGAATACGGCCGACGCGGTGCAAATGATCACGATCGCATAATCGGCCCAGGATGCCATGCGGGTAACCGACCCTACTCGGCTGTCACGACCTGCGCCGGGAACCCGCGCGCGGCCAGCGCCGAGGCCGCCGCTTCCGCGGCCTCGCGCGTCGCGTGAGGCCCGATGCGGACGCGGTACATCACCCGGCCGCCGGCCCGATAGGTCGTGATCCGCGGCGAATGCCCGAGCGCAGCGACGCGCTGCGCGAGCCGCTCGGCGTTCCCCTCGTCTCCGAAGCTGCCGACCTGGACGGCCCAATCTCCGGACGGCGCCGGCGCGGCGCGGCTCGCGGCCGAAGCCTGGCTCTGCGTGCCGGCCGGGCGCTCGGCGCTGCCGGCCGGCGTCGGCGAAGGCCGCGCGGCCGAAGCTGCGGCGCGGTTCTCCGACGAGGCCGCGGTCGAAGCGGCCGAGCCCGCGCGCTCGGGCGCCGCGGCACGGCTCGTCCCGGATGCGCTTTCGGACGCGGCGCCCGCATCCGATCCCGGCGCGACGGACGGTGAAGGCGCGGTTTCGGCCGCGACGGACGGAGGCGCGCTCGCGGGCTCGTCGCGCCGAGGGGCGGGTGTCTCGGTGCGCCGCTCGCCGGCCGACGCGCGAGCATCGGACGCTGCGCTCGGATTCACATCGCCTTGCCGGCGCGGGGAGAGATCGATGACCTCGGTGCGAACCTCGCCGACGTGTCCGCTCGGCACCGGCAGCCGAAGCGGTTCCTCATCGTCGGGCAGCGGATGTTCCGGCCCGTCGAGCAGCCACGGGATCAGCCAGACGGCGAGCGCCACGAGAACCGCCGCGCCGATGAGTCGCTCTTTCAGACCCTGGTCCATCGGGTTAGCCGCCGTCTGCCGGAGGCGTGGAGTATAGCTCAAGCGCCTCGAGCGCGGGGCCGACCGTATAGAACGAGCCGAACACGAGCACGCGGTCCTCGGGGCGCGCGTCGGCCTCGGCCGCCGCGCACGCCGACGCGATATCCGCGTGGCTCGCGACCTCTTTCGCGCCGAGCCGCGAGAGCGTGCGCTCGACCGACGCGATCGGCGCGCCGCGCTCGTCGTCCGGCTTCGAGATGTGCCAGCGGTCGACGATCGGCACGAACGTCTCGAGGACGCCGTCGAGATCCTTGTCCTCCATCGCGGCGAATACCGCGAGCGTCCGTCGCGGCGGCAGCGTGTCGACCGTTCTCCGCAGCACCCGCGCCGCGGACGGATTGTGCGCGACGTCGAAGATCCACTCGACGCCGTCCCGGACCCGTCGCTCGGTGCGTCCGCGCAAGCGCGCCTGGGCGAGCCCGGCGCGCAGCGCCGCATCCGGCACAGCGAGCTCGGAGCGCAGCATCTCGACGACGGCGACGCACGCGGCCATGTTCGAGTACTGCACGTCGCCGCCGAACGGCGCGACAGGCAACGACGCGTGAGTCGCGCCGACGCCTTCGAAGCGCCAGCCGCCGTGCTCGCGGACGGGAACGAAGTCGCGCCCGATCAGCGCGAGACGCGCGCCGATCGCTTCCGCATGCGCCGCGAGGCTCGCCGGTGGATCCTCGTCGCCGATGACCGCGGGCCGCCCCGGGCGCATGACGCCGGCCTTCTCGCGGCCGATCGCTTCGCGGTCCGGACCGAGCCAATCCGTATGATCGAGATCGACGCTCGCGATCAGCGCCGCGTCGGCATCGAGCGCGTTGACCGCGTCGAGCCGCCCGCCCATTCCCACCTCGAGCACCGCGACGTCGGCTTGCCGGCGCGCGAACAGCAACAGCGCCGCGACCGCGGACACCTCGAAATACGAGAGCGTGACGTCCCCGAGGCCCGTATCGATCGCGTCGAAGAGCTCGATCAGCTCCGCGTCGGTCACATCCGCGCCGTCGAACCGGATGCGCTCGTTGAAGCGGAAAACGTGCGGCGACGTGAACGCGCCGACCCGGTAGCCGGCGTGCCGGTAGATACTTTCGAGGATCGCGACGCACGAGCCCTTGCCGTTCGTGCCGCCGACCGTGATGACCTTATAGGACGGGGGGACGAGGCCGAGCCGTTCGAGCACCGCTCGAATCCGGCCGAGACCCATGTCGATCTTCTTCGGGTGGAGCGTCTCGAACCACGCGAGCCACTCCTCGAGGGAGGCAAAGCGTTGCGGCACTTGGAAAGCGCTCTCAGCGCGTCAGGCGGCGGATGCGGAAGTGGATTCCGGCGATGCGGGCGGCGGCGTGGGCTCGGTCGGCTCGTCGGCCGGCTCCGGCAGCCGCATCAGCTTCGCGAGCACGGCGGCGATCTCGTCGCGCGCACGCCGCCGATCGACGATCATGTCGAGCGCGCCCTTCTCGAGCAGGAACTCGGCGCGCTGGAACCCGACCGGCAACGTCTCCTTGACCGTCTGCTCGATCACGCGGGGGCCGGCGAAGCCGATCAGCGAGCCGGGCTCGGCGATGTTCACGTCGCCGAGAAAGCCGAGGCTCGCGGACACGCCGCCCATCGTCGGATCGGTCAGCACGGAAACATAAGGCAGCTTCGCCTCGGCGAGCGCCGCGAGCGCCGCGCTCGTCTTCGCCATCTGCAGTAGCGAGTACAGCGCTTCCTGCATGCGTGCGCCCCCGGACGCGGAGAAGCAGATCATCGGCCGATTGTGCTCGATGCAGTATTGGATGCCGCGAACGAAACGCTCGCCGACGACCGAGCCCATCGAGCCTCCCATGAAGCGAAACTCGAACGCCGCGGCGACGACCGGGATGCGCTTCAGCGTTCCCGCCATCACGACGAGCGCGTCGCGCTCGTTCGTATCCTTCTGCGCCTGGCTCAGGCGATCGCGATAGCGCTTCGAATCCTTGAACTTCAGCGGATCCAGCGGCTCGAGATCGGCCGCGATCTCCTCGCCGGACGACGGGTCCAAGAACCACTCGAGCCGCTCGCGGGCGCCGATGCGCAAATGATGATTGCACTTCGGGCAGACGAACAGGTTGCGCTTGAGCTCGGCCCGATAGAGCTGGCCGGAGCAACCGGGACACTTGACCCACAAGCCTTCCGGCACCGAGCGCCGTCGCTTCTCGGTGTTGATGCGGGAAGGCATCAGCTTGTCGAACCAGCTCATGTCGGGATCCGCTCGATGGACGCGCTAAGTTTAGCTCATTCGAGCGGCCAGGGGCCGCGAGACGGCGCACGCGGCAGCCCGAAACGTTCAGGATAGATCACGTCGACGAGCGTGAGCCCCCGCGCCGGCGCGGTTTCCGCGGCGAGCCGGCGGTCGCGCGCGGCGAGCAGCTCGCCCGCCCACTCCGGCGGCCGGCGCCGCTCGCCGATCTCTACGAGCGTTCCGACGAGGTTGCGCACCATATGGTGCAGGAACGCGTTCGCCGTGAACTCGAGCACGACGAGCCGACCAGAGCGCGCGATCCGAACCGCGGTCAGGCGGCGCATCGGCGTCCGGGACTGACAGCCCGCGGCGCGAAACGACGAGAAATCGTTCTCGCCGAGCCACGCGACCGAGGCCGCGGTCATCGCCGCGACGTCGAGCGGCTCGCGCCGGCGCCACACGCGTGTCCGCAGCAGCGGCGCATCGACGGCGGCTTCGAGCACGAGATAGCGGTACCGCCGCGCGAGCGCCGAGCGCCGCGCATCGAACTCGTCGGGCACCTCGATCGCCCACTGCACGCGAATGTCCTCGGGCAGCGTCGAGTTCGCGCCGAGAACCCATTGGCGCGGCTGCCGGCGCGCGCTCGTCTCGAAGTGCGCGACCTGGCCGAGCGCATGCACGCCGGCATCGGTTCGGCCGGCGCCGTGGACGACGACCGGCTCGTCCGCGACGCGGCCGATCGCCTCCGCAAGCGTCTGCTGCACGCTGCGCTGGCCGCGCTGAGCCTGCCAGCCGGACAGCGCCGTGCCGTCATACTCGATTCCGATCGCGATTTTCGGCATCTCTTCGGCGCATCGCCCGTCGGCTGCGAGGATCGTCGGCTCGTGCCCGAGCCGGTGCGCGGCGATCGTGGAGACGCGCGGCGGGCGGCGCGCTCGCCCCGCCCGCTGCGGCGGTGGAACGTCAGTTCGCGAGCGCGTCGATCAAGCCTTGCGCCTCGCGGCGCTGCCCGGCGTCACCCTCGTCGAGGACTTCCTCGAGAATGCTGCGGGCACCGTCCGGATCGCCCATGTCGATATACGCGCGCGCGAGGTCGAGCTTCGTCCCGATCTCGGTCATCGTATGCGGATCGAGGGCGCCGAGGTCCTCGGTATTCGTCGGATCGTCGCTGCCGATCGTCTCGTAGCCGACGTCGAGATCGACCGGCGTCGAGCCGCGATCCTCGAACAGGTCGCTCTCGACCGACGAGCGCGGCTGCTCGACCGTATCCCCCGCCGACAGCGCGGCCGACAGATCGTCGAGATCGAGATCGAGCCCGGTATCGGTCGCGGTCGCAGCCTGCTCGACGTCGTCGCCTTCGAGCATCTTGAGCAACGACGTATCCCCGGACGACAGCGCGTCGTCGCGCTCGAGCACCTCGGTCGAGCCGTGGACGAGCTGGTCGTCGATCGGCGGCGCGAGCATCGTCGCATCGCGATCGCCGAGAACCGCGGTGCCGATGTCCTCGATCGCCTCGTCCTCGGCCACCTCGGTGATCCCCGTCGCCGACAGCAGCGAGTCCTCGTCGAGCTTCGGCTGCTCGCGCGTATCGCCGAGCCCGAGCTCGCCGTCGGGAAGCACGCCGAGATCGTCCGGCAGCCCGGAAAGGTCCTCGACCGTGAGACCGAGATCCTCGAGATCGATCTCCTCGGTGAAATCGCTCGGCGCGGAATGCAGGTCGGTCTGCTCGACCGTCGGCATCGCGGTCGTCTCGCCGCTCGCCTCGCGCAGATGCTGTGTGCTCGCGGTATCGGCCAGGCCGAGCGCGGGCGTCTCGACGGTCGGGGCCTCGGGCCCAGCCGCATCGATCGTCGGCGCGTCGCCGTCGTCCGACCAACGCGAGCCCGAATCGACGAGCAACGTCTCGTCGCCCGATTCGGGGCTCGCCCATGGGGTTTCCATCGTCGGCGCGTCCGAATCGATCGCGTCGTCGCCGGCCGCGTTCGGGTCGAGCCACGGGCTCTCCATCGTCGGCGCGTCGGAATCCGCCCACGCGGTCTCGACGGTCGGCGTCTCGACGGTCGGCGCCTCGGGGCCCGCGGCTTCGATCGTCGGCGTCTCGATCGTCGGCGCAAGGCCGTCCGCCGCGCCGTCGTCGGAGTCGACCTCGAGAGCGGTCGCCGTGCCGGTGTCCTCGAGGCCGAGCGCCGCGGCCCAATCCTCGCCGAAGCCGGTCGTCTCGGATTCGACGGTCGGCGTTTCCTGCGTCGCGGCGGAATCGTCGATCGCGAAATCGGTCGCGTCGGCGAGCGTGGTCGACGCGTCATCGTCGAGCGCCGCGGTCACGTCGTCCGCGCCGGACTCGTGTCGGCCGGTATCGTCGTCATCGTCGGAGCCGGCGAACAGCGCGGCCTCGAGACCGGCCGCCGTGCGCGCGCCGATCGCGAGCATGTCGTCGTCGTTGTCGAGCCCGATCTCGTCGTCCGATGTGCCGGCATCGACCGCGTCGAGGCCAAGCTCGGACACGTCGTGCTCGCCGGTGGCCGCGATATCGAAGTCGAGCCCGTCGACCGCGGACCCGGCGCCCTTGTCGTCGAACGCGAAGTCGAGCTCGGTGCCCTCGGCCTCGAGCGCGACGTCGACCGCCTCGGCCGGCGCCGCGGACTCCGCGAACAGCTCGTCGTCCGGGCAGAGCTGCTTGCCCATGATCAGGACCTTGTCCCAATCGCCGTCCGGCA
>CAYMAF010000152.1:0-7110 GCA_964388365.1 uncultured Gammaproteobacteria bacterium
GCCGTCGCGGGATCGAGCACCTCGATCGTCGGATTCGCGAGCACGGTCAGCGGCAGCGGCTCGATCTCCCCATAGCGCGTCGGCCCTCCGGGGATCTCGACGAGCGCCAAGCGGATCGGCTCGCCGACTTGCGGCGCCGCGAGCCCGATGCCGCCGTAATCGTGCAGCGTATCGGTCATGTCCTCGACTAGCGCGCAAATCCGTTCCGAGGCGAGCTCCTCGGGCGCGAGCGGCCGCGCCCGCTGACGCAGGATCGGATGGCCCATTCGAAGCACCTTTCGAACCGCCAAGCGCATGCCCTCCTTTCGTTCGGAGCTCCGTTCATCGTGCCACAGCGCGCGCGCCTTTTGCGCGAATCCATGTTCAAATGTCTGCGCCCGAAGGGCGGGCCCGGCTTCTCGTGCCGGCGCCCCATCATCGACTTACGGAGACTATGGCCAATACGCTTCGCCCGACACCCTCCGCGCGTCTCGAGCCGGACGCACTCTACAGGCGCTGCGATCCGGCGGACCTCTCGTTCTCTACGACCGACGAGGTCGACGATCTCGAGATCGCGGTCGGCCAGGATCGCGCGCTCGAGGCGCTCGACTTCGGCGTGCATATCCGCCAGCACGGGTTCAACATTTTCGTCCTCGGCCCGCCCGGCAGCCACCGCCACTTGACGGTCGAGGAGTTCCTGAAGCGCTCCGCGCCGCCCGCCGGCGATCTGTCGGACTGGTGCTACGTCAACAACTTCGACGACGAGCGCAAGCCGCTGACGCTGAAGCTGCCGCCGGGCAAGGGCTCTGCGCTCCGCCGCGACATGGAGCGCCTCGTCGACGAGCTGCGCGAAGCGATCCCGGCCGCGTTCGAGAGCGAGCACTACCGCAACAGCGTCGCGGAGATCGACCAGGAGCTCGAGGACCGGCATCGCATGTCGCTCGAGCGGCTGCAGCAGGAAGCGCGCCGCGAGAACGTCGGCCTGTTGCGCACGCCGGCCGGCTTCGCGATCGCCCCGATCCGCAACGGCGAGCCGCTGACCGATCAAGACTTCGAGAAGCTTCCCGCCGACGAGCAAGAGCGCACCCGCCAGGCGATGTCCTCGATCTCGGACAAGCTGCGCCAGCACATCGAGTCGCTGCAGGGACTGCAGAAGGAGCGCCGCGAGCGGATCAAGGGGCTGAACCGTCATGTGACCGAGCTTGCAGCAGGCCCGGCGATCGACGCGCTCAAAGCAGCGTATCGGGAGTTTCCCGACGTTCTGCGGTATCTCGACCGGGTCCGCGACGACGTGCTCCAGAACCCGCATTACCTCGCGCCGCCCGAGATCGGGCAGCCGCCGTTCATGCAGGCGCAGCCGGTCGCGCCCGGCGTGCGCCCGCCCGGCGCGGCCGGAGGCCGGTTGCGCCGCTACGAGGTCAATGTCGTCGTCGATCACTCCGACGGCGCGCCGGCGCCGATCGTCTACGAGCAGCACCCGAGCCTCGCGAATCTCGTCGGACGCATCGAGCACACGGCGCAGTTCGGCGCGCTCGTCACCGACTTCACGATGATTCGGCCTGGCGCGCTGCATCGCGCGAACGGCGGATACCTCGTGCTCGACGCCGAGCGTCTGCTGACCGAGCCGCTCGCGTGGACGGCGTTGAAGCGCGCGCTGTTCGCCGGTGAGATCCGCATCGAGACGCCGGCCGAGATGCTGAGCCTCGTCACGACTGTCACGCTCGAGCCCGTGCCGGTGCCGCTCGATCTCAAGGTCGTGCTGATCGGCGAGCGTCTAACGTATTACCTGCTCTGCGAGCTCGATGCGGACTTCGCCGATCTCTTCAAGGTCGCCGCCGATTTCGAGAACCGGATCGACCGCAACGGCGAGAGCACCGAGCTCTACGGCCGGCTGATCGCGTCCCTCGCGCGGCGCAATAATCTGCTGCCGCTGCGCGCCGATGCCGTCGCCCGGATCATCGAGCACGCGGCACGCCTGATCGGCGACGCCGAGAAGCTCACGACGCGCTACCGGGAAATCGCGGACCTCAGTCGCGAAGCGAGCTTCTGGGCCGAGCGGGAAGGCGCGAAGCTCGTTGAGCGCCGCCACGTGAAAAAAGCCATCGACGCTCAGATCCGGCGAGTCGATCGTCTGCGCGAGGAGTTCCAAGAGGAGATCGAGCGCAACGACCTCTTGATCGACACGTCGGGCGCGAAGGTCGGCCAGATCAACGGGCTGTCGGTTCTGGGGCTCGGCAGCTTTCATTTCGGCCAGCCGACCCGCATCACGGCGAACGTGCGCATCGGCGACGGGCAAGTCGTCGACATTGAGCGCGAGATCGAGCTCGGCGGCGCGATCCACTCGAAGGGCGTGCTGATCCTCTCGGCTTATCTCGGCGCGCGCTACGCGGCGGAGACACCGCTATCGATCCATGCGACCCTTGTATTCGAGCAGAGCTATTCGGGCGTCGAAGGCGACAGCGCTTCCGTCGCCGAGACGTGCGCGCTGCTGTCGGCACTCGCCGCTCTGCCGATCAAGCAGTCGCTCGCGGTGACGGGCTCGGTGAACCAGCACGGTCAAGTCCAGGTCATCGGGGGCGTCAACGAGAAGATCGAAGGCTTCTTCGACACGTGCGCGCGGCGCGGATTGACCGGTGAGCAAGGCGTGCTGATCCCCAAAGACAACGTGAAGCACCTGATGCTTCGCGAGGACGTCGTCGAGGCCGTCAGAGAGAATCGGTTCCACGTCTATCCGATCTCGACGATCGACGACGCGATCACGCTCCTGACCGGCGTTCCGGCCGGACAGCGCAACGCGCGGGGCCGGTTCCCCGCGGGCACCGTCAACTATCGCGTCGAGCGGCGTCTGCAGGAGCTCGCGGCGAAGCGCGAGGAAATGAGCCAGGAGATCCTGCGCAAAGGCTCGCGCGGCAAGGGCAAGACGAAGAAGGTCGACGAGCAGTGAACGAACGCATCGAGCGGCGCACCGCGCGCATCTTGATCGCGCTGTCCGCCGAGGTCGATACCCGAGTGTCGCTGGATTTCTACCGCTACTTGCTCGGCGACGCACCGCCGACAATCGTCGGCCTGCTCGTCGAGAATCCGCGCCTGATCGCGCACGCACGCTCCGCGCTCGCCCGCGAGATCGTGCTCTCGGGGATCGAGCGGCGTCTCGAGCCCGAATCGCTCGAACGGCAGCTCCGCGCGCGGTGGGCAGAGCTGCGCCGGCTCTTCGATCGGGAAAGCGCGCGGCTCGGCATCGACGCCGAGCTCGAGCTCGTCCGCGAGGAGCCGCGTACCGCGTTAGCGAAGGCCGCCGAGCGCGCCGACGCGCTCGTCGTCGAGCGCGATGCGGCGGCCGAGGCGCTCGAGCTTTGGTCGAGCCGGACGCGCCCCGCGGCGCTGCGCGCACTGCTGCTCGCGCCGCCGCGCTGGCCGGCCATCGGCGAGATCGTCGTGCTCGCCGATCCGGCCGCGCTCGGCGCCGATTCGGCGGCGAGCGGAGCTTCGGAGATCGGTACCGCGCTGCGCCTCGCGCGCCGCACCGACGCACCGCTCACGGTGCTGCTCGTCGGCGCCGCGGCGGACGAGGACACGAGCGCACGGCTCGCCCGCATTGCGCGGCAGGCCGGCGTGCGCCTCGCCGGGGTAATCCCGCTGCGCAGCGCGACACTCGACGCGCTCGCGGACGCAGCCCGTCACGCGAGCGTGCTGATCCTCCCGAGCGGGACCGCGCCCGAGATTGCGGCGCCGCTCGCGACGCGGCTACGCGGCGCGACGCTGCTGTGGCGCTCGGCCGCGGCGCCGGATTCGCCGCGCGAGTAGTCGCAAGGCTGGCGCGGAGCGCGGCTCGCGCGCTAACGTTGCAGCATGGACCGAGCCGCGCTCATCGTCGTCGACGTTCAGCCCGACTTTCTGCCGGGCGGTGCGCTCGCCGTCGCCGGCGGCGACGAGATTCTCGCGCCGCTCGACACGCTGCTTCGCGCGAACCGCTTTCCGCTCGTCGTCGCGACACAGGACTGGCATCCCCCGGGGCACGTATCATTCGCGTCGTCGCATCCAGGCCGCAGGCCATTCGAGACGATCGAGCTCTACGGACACGAGCAGACGCTATGGCCGGATCACTGCGTGCAGGATACGCCCGGCGCGAGCCTCGCTTCGGATCTTCATTGGCGGCCCGTGAGCGCGGTGATCCGCAAGGGCACGGACCGCGACGTCGACTCCTATAGCGCATTTAGGAACAACTGGAACGCGGCGGGCCAGCGGCCGCCGACCGGCCTTGCCGGATACTTGCGCGAACGCGGCGTCGAGCGGGTGTTCATCTGCGGCCTCGCACGCGACATCTGCGTGAAGTGGACCGCGGAAGACGCCGCGGATCTCGGTTTCGACGCGACGATCCTCTGGGATCTCACGCGCGCGGTCGACCCGTCGACCGACGACGCCCTGCGCGCGATGTGCTCGAGCCGCGGTATCCACGTGGTCGATTCCGGCACGCTGCTCGCGGCGCCGGGCGGGCCGGTCCAATGACGGCACTCGACGGCCGCGGCGCAGCGAGCCCACTGCTCACGGATCTTTATCAGCTGACGATGCTGCAGTCGTATTTCGATGGCGACATGCGCGGCGAAGCGGTGTTCGAGTTCTTCGTTCGGCGGCTGCCGCCGGATCGCAACTTCCTCGTCGCCGCCGGCCTCGAGCAGCTCGTCGAGTACCTGACGGCGTTGCGGTTCGGCTCCGTCGAGCTCGAGCAGATCGCCGCGACGGGGCTCTTCGACGAGAAGTTCCTCGCCGAGCTCGAGCGGCTGCGCTTCACCGGCGACGTCGATGCGATCCCCGAAGGCACGGTCTGCTTTCCGAACGAGCCGCTCGTGCGCGTAACCGCGCCGCTGCCCGAAGCGCAGCTCGTCGAAACGCGGCTGATCAATCTGCTGCATTTCGAGACGATGATCGCGTCGAAGGCTGCACGCTTCGTGCTCGCGGCCCGCGGCCGGCCGCTCGTCGATTTTGGCTTACGCCGGGCGCACGGCGCCGAAGCCGGCCTGCTCGCGGCGCGGGCCAGCTATCTCGCCGGCTTCGACGGCACCGCGACCGTGCTCGCGCATCCGCGCTTCGGAATACCGATCTTCGGGACGATGGCGCACTCGTATATCCAGGCACACGACTCGGAGGCCGAGGCGTTCGAACGCTTCGCGCGCGGACACCGCGGCGCCGTCGTGCTACTGATCGACACGTACGATACCGAGGCTGCGGCCGAGCGCGTCGTCGAACTCGCCGAGCGACTCGCCGCGCACGGCCGGAGAATCGCGTCGGTGCGCATCGACAGCGGCGACCTCGACGCACTGTCGCGCTCCGTGCGAAGGATTCTCGATCGCGCACCCGGCCCGCGTATCGGCATTTTCGTCAGCGGCGGTCTCGACGAGCACGACGTTGCCCGGCTCGTCGAGCGCGGCGCACCGATCGACGGATTCGGCATCGGCACGGCGCTCGACGTCTCGAGCGATGCGCCGTCGCTCGATTCGGCTTACAAGCTTCAGGAATACGATGGTCGCCCGCGCGGGAAACGATCGCCGGGTAAGGAGACGCTGCCGGGCCGAAAGCAGGTCTTTCGACGCTATGGGCCCGACGGACGTATCGAGCGCGACATCGTCGCGCTGGTCGACGAGCCGCGCGACGGCGAGCCCCTGCTCGTGCCGATCCTCAGAGGCGGGAAGCCGGTCGCATCGGCGCCGACCGGCCTCGAGGCCGCGCGTCGCCGCTGCCGCGAGAACCTCGAGCGGCTACCGCCGGCGCTGGCATCGCTCGACCGCGCCCCCGCGTTCCCGGTCGAGATCGATGCGTCGGTCGTGCGTCTCGCGGCGCAGATTCGCGCGACGCCGTGACCGCCGTGATGCTCTGCCGCACCGCATCACGGGCAAGTGAAGCGCGAAGGGCACTCGCACGGCGCTCAGAGCGTCCTCCACGTGAACCCTTCTCCGCGCCGATAAAAAACGGCGACCGCTTTGCCGTAAAGCTCCGTCTCCGGGACGAACCCCCAATGACGTCCGTCGAGGCTGTTGCCGCGGTGGTCGCCGACCGCAAGCACCATGCCGTCCGGCACGCGCTGGGCCGGCAGATCCGGGCCGCCGCCGTGCTCGAGATTGAGATGCGCCTCGGTATCGCCGAACCGCTCGAACGCGGCGTGCTCGCCGACCGGGGTATGAAGGGCCTCGCCGTTCACGGTCAGCAGCCCGTTCTCGATCGAGACGACGTCGCCGCCGACAGCGACGATCCGCTTGATCAGCCGGCGCCCGTCGCGAGGCGAATCGAATACCGCGACGTCGCCGCGCTGCGGACGCTCGTCGCCGAACAGATCGATCGTCGTCAGCGGGATCCGGAAGCCATAAGCCGTCTTGTCGACGAGCACGCGGTCGCCGGGCATCAGCGTGTACTCCATCGACCCGCTCGGCACGTGGTAGTGGTCGGCGAGCGACGAGCGCGCCGCGGTCATCAGCCCGAGCAGCACGAGCAACGACGCGATCTCCGAGACCAGCGCACGCATCGCGATATTCTTCTTGATGATCACGACGTCCTCTCCATCTCGCGGCGTTGCCGCCGCCCCGCCGCAACGCATTTTAGAGCGCGAATCGGCTGCCCAGTTTCCTCTTCCCGCGACCGTCGCCGCACGCCGACACCTTGTCGCGGACGAAAAAATTATGCTAGATAGCGCATACGGTTATCGGCCAAATTGCATGTCTTGCGTTCAGCCGTTAGCGCGCCTATGGGTGTCCGCACTCCACTCATCGGCGATGCGCACGCGGCCGTCTGCGGGGGCGAAGGCTCGGGAGGCGCACCCGCGATACTCCCCGCATCGATCACTGCGGCGGGGTGCCGGCGTGCGACGGGCGTCTCGCAACTTGGCTGCTCGTGGCCGGCGCCGTCCGCGGCGCTTTCATTGGTAGGCAAATCGATCGTGGTGCATCGGCACCCGGGGGGCTGAGCGATGTTCGATATTGGCAAGAAAAGCGCAGACAAGGGTCAGGACGCGGGCGCGCGGGATGCCGGCGTATCCGCTGCCCCGGCCGATTCGCCGGCCGCGCGGCGCACGCCGTCGCGCGAAGCTGCGGTGATCGGCCCGTCGATCCACATCGACGGCGATCTGCGCGGCGAGGAAGACCT
>CAYMAF010000153.1:0-7036 GCA_964388365.1 uncultured Gammaproteobacteria bacterium
AGCTGCGCGCGACCGCGCATCGCATCGCGGACATGATCTTCGAGGAGCTGACCGGTATTCGCGGCGTCTTCGGCACGCAGATCGCGTACGTGAGCGAGGAACGGTCGGGCGAGACGCGCACATATCGGCTGATCGTGGCGGATGCCGACGGCGAGAACGCGCGCATCATCGCCGAGTCGAGCCAGCCGCTGATGTCGCCGGCGTGGTCGCCGGACGGGCGCCGCCTCGCTTACGTCTCGTTCGAGGGCAATCAATCCGCCGTTTACGTCCAGACGTTGCGCACCGGCACCCGTGAGCGCGTCTCGATGCGGGCCGGGCACAACGGCGCGCCGGTGTTCTCGCCGGACGGCCGGCGTCTCGCGCTCGTGCTGTCGCTTGCCGAGGGTAATTTCGACGTTTACACGCTCGACCTCGCGACGCAGGTGCTGCGAAGGCTGACCGACAGCCCGGCGATCGACACGGAGCCCGCCTGGTCGCCGGACGGCGAGACGATCTACTTCATGTCGGATCGCGCCGGCGCGCCGCAGATCTATCGAGTCTCGGCGAACGGCGGCCGTGCCGAGCGCGTGACCTTCTCCGGCGATTACAACGCACGCCCGCGCATCTCGCCGGACGGCACCGAGCTCGCCGTCGTGCAGAGGGACCGCGGGAATTTCCGCATCGCGACGTTCGATCTGCGCACCGGGCGGCAGAAGGACATCCTGAGCACCGGCCTGCTCGACGAGTCCCCGAGCTATGCGCCGAACGGCGCGGTCCTGATCTACGCGACGCGCGATCGAGGTCGAGGCGTGCTCGCGACGGTCACGACCGACGGAAACGTTCATCAGCAGATCGCATCCGGCAGCGGAGACGTGCGAGAGCCCGTTTGGGGTCCGTTCCCTCGGCCTTGACCGGAGTCAGTCCCTCATCACAATACGCGGTTAAATCGTAGTTGCTCATATCGGAGTCGAAATAATGATGCGAGCCAGCGTCGTGCTGACATGTCTTCTTGGGGCGATCGCCGTCGCCGGGTGCGGGAATCGCGCGAACACGCTGCCCGATTTCGAGTCGGGCGCGGGCGGCGCCGCGGGCGGCGGCTCGTCGGGCGCGTCGACGAGCCCGTTCGGCGAAGGGGGCGGAATCGGTGTCTTCGAGGACGATCTCGACCGCGGCCAAGGTCTCTTGAACGAGCTGGTCGTCTATTTCGATTTCGATCGCAGCGACGTGCCTGCGCAGTACAACGAGATGCTCGCCGCGCACGGTCAATACCTTGCGGCGAATCCGAACGTCCAGGTGCGCCTCGAGGGTCACGCCGACGAGCGCGGCTCGCGGGAGTACAATATCGGCCTCGGCGAGCGGCGTGCGCAGGCGGTGCGCCGGGTGCTGATGCTGCAGGGCGCTTCCGCAGCACAGCTGAGCACGGTGAGCTACGGCGAGGAACGGCCGGCCGCGCTCGGCAGCGACGAGGAGGCCTACCGGCTGAATCGCCGCGTCGAAATCGTCTACCGGCAGTAAGACGGCTCGTCCAACGCACAACCTCGAGGAGTCCGCCGTGAGAAGCTCGATCCTGGCCCTATCCGTCGGCAGCGTGCTCGCTGCGCTCGCCGGCTGCACGACGATCACGCCGACCGACGATCCGGTCTATCTGCGGATCCAGGATATCGAGGCGCGGCTGATGCGCATCGAGCGCGTCGTGAACAACGAAAGCCTGATCGAGCTCGCCGGGCAGATCGAGCAGCTTCGCACCGACGTCGCTGCGATGCGAGGCGAGGTCGAGACGCTGCGTTTCGAAGCGGAGAGCGCCGGCGATCGGCAGCGCGAGCTGTATCTCGACATCGACCAGCGGTTGCAGGCGCTCGAGCAGAGCCGCGGCGGCGGCGCGGATCCGCGTTTCGGCGCGGACCCGGCCGCGTCGGCGGGCGGCTTCGGCGCGCCCGCGGCGGGCGGCGCCGGCGATACGTCGCGGCCGACGACGGGTATCGATCAGTCGACGGCCGCCGGCGCGCCGGGCAGCGACCAGGATCGGTATGCGCAAGCGTTCCAGCTCCTCCAGGCACGGCGCTACGAGGACGCCGCAGCCGCGTTCCGGCAATTCGTCGATGCGTTCCCGTCGAGCGATCTCGCGGACAACGCGCAGTACTGGCTCGCCGAGACGCTGTACGTGAGGCGGCAGTTCGATGCGGCGCTGCCGGAGTTTCAGAAGGTGATCGACGTCTATCCCCGTTCGGACAAGCTTGCGGACTCGCTGCTGAAGATCGGCTACTGCAACTTCGAGCTGCAGCGCTGGGACGACGCGCGCGCCGCACTGCAGCGTGTGATGCGCGAGTATCCGGGCACGACCGCGGCGCAACTCGCCGCGACGCGTCTCGAGCGCCTCGAGCAGGAGGCGGGCTGAGTGTCGTGGCCGCTTCGCCGAGCGAACGTCCCTCGGCCGACGCGGCCGCGCGGCGCGTCAAGATCACCGAGATCTTCCATTCGATCCAGGGCGAAGCGCTTTTCTCCGGCTGGCCGACGACTTTCATCCGGCTGACCGGTTGTCCGCTGCGTTGCCGCTACTGCGATACCGCTTACGCGTTCGGCGGCGGCACGTGGTGGACGATCGACGAGATCGTCGCGCACGCGGCGACGCTCGGCGCGCGGCACGTCTGCGTGACCGGCGGCGAGCCTCTCGCGCAGCCGCGCTGCCCAGCGCTGCTCGAAGCGCTGTGCGATGCTGGATTCAGCGTGTGTCTCGAGACCGCGGGCGCGCACGATATTTCCGTCGTCGATGCGCGCGTCAGCCGAATCGTCGATATCAAGACGCCGGGATCCGGCGAATGCGCGCGCAACCGCCTCGAGAATCTGCCGCGGCTGACCGCGGCCGATGCGCTGAAGCTCGTGATCACGAGCCGCGGCGATTACGAGTGGGCGAGGGACTTCGTGCGGGAGCACGCCGAGCTGCCGTGTCCCGTCTTCTTCTCTCCGAGCTATCGCGACGTTGCGGCTCGCGATCTCGCCGAGTGGATTCTCGCCGATGGGCTGAACGTGCGTTTGCAGCTTCAGCTTCACAAGCTGCTATGGGGCGAGGTCCAGGGACGATGACGCTTTGGCCGAAGCTCGTTTTCGTTTGCCGGCCGTGCGCGGACCGCAGCGCGCGGCGCGACGCAACGGGTCGCTAGCCGAATGCGCGCCGTAGTGCTGCTCTCCGGAGGCCTCGACTCGGCGACGACGCTCGCGATCGCTCGCCGTGCGGGCTACGAGTGTCACGCGCTCGCCGTCGATTACGGTCAACGGCATCGAGCCGAGCTCGCGGCTGCGGCGCGCGTCGCCGAGTCGCTCGGCGCAGCATCGTTTCGGGTGTTCGAGCTGCCGATCGGGCAGTTCGGCGGCTCCGCGCTGACCGATCCCGCGATCGACGTTCCCGAGCACGGCGGCGAAGGCATTCCGATCACGTACGTTCCGGCGCGCAACACGATCTTCCTCGCGGTCGCGCTCGGGCTCGCAGAGGTCCTCGATGCCGACGCGATCTTCATCGGCGTCAACGCCGTCGACTACTCGGGATATCCCGATTGCCGGCCGGAGTTCGTCGCCGCGTTTCAAACCCTCGCGCGCGTCGCGACGCGGCAGGGCGTCGAAGGCCGTCCCGTGCGGATCGAGGCGCCGCTGATCGCGATGTCGAAGGCCGAGATCGTCCGCCGCGGCACCGAGTTCGGCGTCGATTACTCGCGGACCGTGTCGTGCTACGCGGCCGACGACGACGGCAGGGCGTGCGGCCGGTGTGATGCATGCCGCTTGCGTCGAGAAGGCTTTTCGGCCGCGGGGATTGACGATCCGACGCGCTACTTTGGACAATGACGCATCGCCCGCCGCGTGACGGCCGTTTCAGTCGCGGCCCTCGTTTCGGGTATGATGCGCCCCCCGCGCCTCGGGCGGGGCCTCGACGGGCCGTTAGCTCAGTTGGTAGAGCACCGGACTTTTAATCCGATGGTCGCAGGTTCGATCCCTGCACGGCCCACCATGACCGACCGTGAGACCCGAACGCTCGCCTCGAGGCGTTCATGCCGACGGGCACCAACCAAAGGACTCGGAAGAGCTCCGATGGCTCGTCTGAGCTGAGCGCCGCACATTCTCCGGCCGCCACAGGTCGGCCGCTCCCCGCGGCGGGGACGGTCAGCCCGAGAATAGACGCCGGACGACCGGTAAGCCAATCAGAATCGTCGGGACGATGCTCTCAGCATGTAGAGCTTCACCGCTTTCGACGGGAAGAGCTGCTTATTGAAGATCAGCATCGTAGCGAGGACGGCCGCACCGACCATGAGGCCGATCACCGCGGCGAGAGGAGCTTCTCGCTGGTCGGCAATAGCCAGTACGGCAATATGAGCGCGGCTGTCGATGGCGCTTTACATTCCCGGGGAGAGCGCGAGATCCTCGCAAGGCCGGCCGACTTCGATCCTGAGCTGGCGCGCGAGCTTTCTAAGACCGGCTCGCAGTGCCTCCTCGAGCACGGGGTGGTAGAACGGCATCCTGAGCAGCTGCTGCACGGTCAGGCGCTGCTGAATCGACCAGCTCAAGAGGTGCGCGAGATGCTCCGCATCGGGGCCGAACAGCTCGGCGCCGCGCAGGATGCAGTCGTCTCGCGTTGCATAGAGGCGCGCAAGACCGACGTTGCGCGCCATCACGCGTGCGCGGCCCTGGCGCTCGAACGAAATCTCGGCGATCTCGGTCCGGCGCGAGTCCAACGTCGCGAAGGACTGCCCTGCGATCGCCATTTGCGGATCGGTGAACACGATCACCAGCGGGGTACGCCGAACATGGCTCTGAACGTGCGGGTAGCGTGCGGCGTTCTCGCCGGCGATACGGCCTTCGTCGATCGCCTCGTGAAGCAGCGGTGCGTGACCGTTCGCATCGCCGGCGATGAAGATCGGCGCGTCGCCGCATTGCGTCGTTTGCGGATCCCATGCCGGCATACCGCGGTCGTCGAGCTCGAGGCCCGTGCGCTCGAGATCGAGGCCGTCCAGGTTCGGCCGTCGGCCGGTCGCAACGAGCACATGCTCGAATTCGCCGCTCGACCGCTCGCCTCGTGCGTTCTTCCATTCGAGCCGCATGCCCGATGCCGCGAGCTCCGCCGAGACGATCTCGGCCTCGAGCTCGAGAGTTAGCGTGCGGCCGAGCTCGGCCTGCACGTAGCGTTGCAGATGCGGATCCGTCAGCGGACCGACGGTCGGGGCGCGATCGAGGAAGGTGACGTCGGCGCCGAGCCGGCGCAGCGCCTGGCCGAGCTCGAGTCCGATGATGCCGGTGCCGACGACCGCGAGCGATCTCGGGATGCGCGTCAGCTCGAAAATCGACTCGCTCGTGAGGATGCGGTCGCGCACCGGCTCGAAGACGCGCGGAACGACCGGCGAGCTGCCGGTCGCGATCACGACCGACCGCGCCGCGAGCTCGACGTCCGCACCGACCCGCACCGTCGTCGGGCCGACGAAGCGAGCGTGCCCCATCAGCCGCCGCGACGCCGGGAGCGCCTCGGTATCTTCGACGGCGCCTTCGACGAAGCGGTCGCGCTCTCGTCGGACGCGCGCCATCACCGCTCCGCCGTCGATCTCGACCGTGCTCGCTTTGACGCCGAGCTTGCGCGCCCGCTCGATCGCCGCCGCCGCGTCGGCCGCCGCGACGAGCAGCTTCGACGGCATGCATCCCGAGCGCGCGCACGTCGTGCCGTACGCGTTCGATTCGACGAGCACCCAATCCGCGCCAGCCTTCTCGAGCTCGGCGACGGCGTTCAGGCCGGCGCTTCCGGCGCCGATCACGACCACGTCGACGGAACGTCTTTGCATCGGAGTCCCCCGTTCGGTGCCATCCGTATCGCTCGATCCGCTGCCCCGCGGGCTCCGCGCCCGACGAGGGGGTCGGCGGCCGCAGCATACCCTAGCCGCACCGGGCGCTCACGCGGGCGGCTCCGCGCTCGCCGCCGCGCGGGCCGAGCCGTGCGTCGCGGGGACGCGTCGCGCGGCCGCGGGGAGCGAGGCCTGCCGGGGACCCGCTCCCGACGGACGCCGATGCCTCCGGCATCGGCTCGGCCAACGCCGCGGCACGCGCCCGGGCGCGCCTGCGCGGGCTCGCGACGGATGGCCCGTTACACATAAGCCCCGGGGGCTGCAAGATTCGGCTCCGAGAGCAGGGTCGCGCTGCGCAACGTCCGCTCGCCGCGGCGCTCACGACGTCTTCCGGGTAGTGGCGATAGCACTACTAGCCATTGAACCGAATTGAAAAATCCGGGTAGGGCGCTCAAAATCACGCATCCACTTGACAGGGCCCCGCCCTCCGGGGCCGCTGCAAGCCGAATGCCAATGAGAGGTTATCGAGAGCCATGAGCCAGCGAAGCTTGGAAGACATATTGAAGTCGGTAGGGAATCCGGTCGAGATGCTAAGAAACTCTCAGATCGGTGCCTATGTGTATCCGGTCGTTCCCGCCGAGTTCACGAACTGGCGCGACGAGCAGCGCGCCTGGCGCGAAACGTGCGTGCTGTTCGACCAGTCGCATCATATGGTCGACCTCTACGTCGAGGGACCGGACGCGCTGAAGCTGCTCTCGAACACGGCGATCAATAGCTTTGCGAATTTCGGCGTCAACAAAGCGAAGCAGTACGTTCCCGTCACGCATTACGGACACGTCATCGGCGACGGCATCCTGTTCCACCTCGAGCAGAACAAGCTCGTGTACGTCGGCCGTGCGCCGGCCGCGAACTGGATCATGTTCCATGCCGAGACCGGCGGCTACGACGTCCAGATCGTGAAGGACGACCGCTCGCCTTCGCGTCCGATGGGCAAGCCCGTCGTGCGCCAGTGCTACCGCTTCCAGATCCAGGGCCCGAACGCCTGGGATCTGATCGAGAAGCTGAACGGCGGTCCGGTGCCGAAGATCAAGTTCTTCAACATGGACACGATCAAGATCGCCGGTCGCACCGTGCGAGCGCTGCGCCACGGCATGGCGGGCGCGCCGGGTCTCGAGATCTGGGGCCCGTACGAGGAGGGCGATGAGATGAGGTCCGCGATCGTCGAAGCCTGTCAGGAGTTCGGC
>CAYMAF010000154.1:0-7022 GCA_964388365.1 uncultured Gammaproteobacteria bacterium
TCGGTCGAAAGCGCGAGCGCCTTCGCGTCCTGCGCGAAAGCTTCTGCGGTGCCGCGGTGAAGGTGCCGCGGCACTTGGTCGAGCAGCAGAATCAACGCAAGCCGTCCTCTAGCGGAATCGGCCCAGGCGTCGAGCTCGCCGCGCGCGGCGAGCCGCGCCGTCTCGCCGAAGCGGGCGGCGATCTCGGCATCCAGGGCCGAATCGGCGAAGAACCAGCGACGGAATTGCTGCTCGAGCTCCTCTCGGCTGCGCGGCTGCGGCTCGAACCAGAAGCGGAGCAGGGACTCGATTCGTTCGTCCATCGTCGTTCCTCGGCCTACCTTACGTTGTGCCGACGGCAACGCCAAGAGCCGCGAGGCGCTCAGCGTCGGCAGACGCCACCGCGGAGCGGGCCTACAATCGACGGCGCGGGCGGCCGGATCTCGGCGACGACGGTGCGCGCGTGCTTCATTGCGGGGGCGGCGGATGACGAGAAGCGACGATTCGAGTCTGCGCGGTGCGCGTTTGGCGGCCGCGGTCCTGGTGCTCGGGAGCCTGCTCGCGGCCTGCGTGGCCGCGCCCCGGACGATCGATGCGCCGCACGTCGACCTCGTCGGGCTCGCGCTCCTCGACGGCTCGGCGGACGCGCAGCGCTTCCGGATCGGGCTGCGCGTGGCGAATCCGAACGATGCCCGGGTCTCGATTCAGCGCCTTTCGTTCACGGTGCGGCTCGCCGGCGGCGGCGTGATGAGCGGCCAGGCGCCCGGGCCGCTCGCCCTCGAGCCGGCCGAGGTCCGCGAATTTGAGATCGACGTCAGAACGAGCCACGTCTCGTCCGTGTCGCGTCTGCTTTCGCTGCTGCAAGGGCCGGGTGCGACGGTCCCGTACGATCTCGACGGCCTCGTCACGCTGTCGCGAGGCATCAGCCCGACGCACCCGTTCAGCGCGCGGGGCGAGGTGCCGCTCGCGATTCCCGGGGGCATGCGGTGAGCGGCCCGCGGTAGGCGCCGCCGGCCTGTCGAGGCGCAGCCGCAATGTCATTGAGAGCGCAGCTTCTCGCGTTCGGGCTGCTGACGCTGGTCTTGCCGTGGGCCGGGTATCGCTTCGTGCAGGAGATGGAGGCGGCGCTGCGCAGCGGCCTCGAGCAGGCGATGCTCGCGAGCGCGCTCACGGTCGCGGCCGCGCTCGACGAGCAGGCGCCGCTGATCGAGCGCCGGCACGGCGGCGGGTGGCGAGGCGAGACGCTCTACGCGTCGGCGCTGGCCGCGGAGCCCGTGCTCGACGGCTTCCGCAGCGACTGGTCGAGGCCCGACGACGCCGCGCTCGTCATGCCCGGAGGACATCGGCTGTGGGTCGGCGCGCATGACCGCCACGCGTACGTCTTCTTCGCCGCGCTCGATACGGAGATCGTCTACGAGGGCTTGCCCGGCGAGAGCCCGTTCGGGGATCGGTTGATCATCGCGGTCGAGAGCGAAGCCGGCGTGCGCGAGACATTCCTGCTCGGCACGCGCTCGCCTGGACCGTTCCGCGCGAGGCGCACGAGTGCGCCTCGCTTCGCGCCGACCGGCGACTACGAGGATCGGATACAGAGCTTCTGGCAGGAGACGCCCGAAGGCTTCGCGGTCGAGATCCGCATTCCATTGAGTCTCGCCGGCGCGGCGCTCGGCATCGCCCTGATCGATGTCGATACGGACGGCGGCGTCGCGCGCGTATCGTCGGTCGATGCGACGTGGGATACCGAGCGGGGCGCGCCCGGACCGCTCGTGCGCGAGCAGCCCGACCTCGATGCCATTCTGCGGGCGTTCGGCCGCGCCGACGGGCGCTTTCGCATCGTCGACGCCGAGGGTTGGGTGCTCGCCGATACCGGTCCGGTCGACGACGTCGAGCCGTTTCCCGCGGCGTCGGACGGCTTGGCCGGCGCGCTGTTCCGCGTGCTGCTGCGCCGCGACGATCCGCTCTATGATGGCCTCGAACGGCCGCTCGGCCGCCTCGCGGACCCGAAGCTGCGCGCCGCGCTCGAAGGACGGCCCGCGACCGCGTGGTATCGCGGCGGGCCCGAGCAGAGCGCGACCGTCGTCGCCGCGGCGCCGATCGTCGTTCCGAGCCCGGCGCGCGGCGAAGCCGCGCCGGATCGCGCGGAGCACGGCGCCGCGAGCCTGACCGATGCGGCGGGAAGCCAGCCGCCGGCCGCGGGTGTCTCCGGCGACCGGATCCTCGGCGCGGTACTGCTCGAGCAGCGCAGCGATCCGATCCTCACGCTGACGAACCGTGCGCTGCTCCGGCTGATGTCGTTCACGCTGCTCGCGACCGTCGTCGTCGCGATCGGGCTGCTCGGCTACGCGACGCTGCTGTCCTTCCGGGTGCGGCGGCTTGCGCGCGCGGCTGAGAACGCGCTCGGCCCGAAGGGCGAGATCGACGTCGCGCTGCCGGGGCGCAGGGCGCGCGACGAGCTCGGCGACCTGTCGCGCAGCTTCGCGAATCTGCTCGAGCGGCTGCGCGAGCACACGCAGTATCTGAAAACGCTCGCCGGCAAGCTCTCGCACGAGCTGCGCACGCCGCTCGCGGTCGTCTCGACGTCGCTCGATAACCTCGAGCACGAGGTCGACTCGCCGGCCGCGCGGCCGTATCTCGAGCGGCTGCGTGACGGCGCCGGACGGCTCGACTCGATCCTCGCTGCGATGAGCGAGGCGACGCGCATGGAGCAGGCGATCCGCGACACCGATCCGCAGCCGTTCGATCTGGCCGCGGTTGTCGAGGCATGCGCCGGCGCCTATGCGGACATCTATCCCGATCGGCGAATCGCGTGGCACGTCGACCCGGCGAGCGCCGAGGTCGTCGGCTCCGGAGAGCTCGTCGCGCAGCTGATCGACAAGCTGATCGATAACGCGGTCGGCTTCAGCGCGCCGGGCTCGACGATCGAGATCGCGCTCGAGGACCGCGGCGCCGAGCTCGAGCTCTCGGTGGCGAATCGAGGGCCGAGGTTGCCGGAGGAAATGCGCGAGCGGCTATTCGATTCGCTCGTCTCGGTCAGGCAGAGCGCGGCCGACGACGGCCGTCCGCATCTCGGGCTCGGGCTGCACATCGTCGCGCTGATCGCGGAGTTCCACGGCGGCAGCGTGACCGCGGACGATCTGCCGGACGGCGACGGCGCGGTGTTCCGGGTCCGCTTCCCGAAGCGCTGACGGACGGCGGCGCTCGGCGCGCGCTTCGGTTCTGCGCGGGTCGAGTGGTTGAGGCTCTAACTATTCTCTTCCGGCGAATGTTTCGAGCTTCGGCTTCGGTGGCACAAGTCCGGTGACCGTGCGGGGCATCGTCGCTGGCCTCGTGCTCGTGGGGTGCGGGAGGCTGCGGCGGAGGCGGAGGCGGAGGCGGAGGCGGAGGAGGCGCGTCGACGGCGGGCGCCCCTGCGGGACCGTAGACCGCGAAAACCGATCAGACGGGTTGCCGGGGCGCCGTCACGCCGTCGCGTGGTACGGCACGCCGCAGCCGCCGAGCCCGCAGTACCCGCCGGGATTTTTCGCGAGATACTGCTGGTGATAATCCTCGGCGTAGTAGAACGGCTGCTCGCCGCAGATCTCCGTCGTGATCCGGCCGAGCCCGCGCGCCGACAGCGCGCGCTGGTAGCTGTCGCGGCTGCGCACGGCCTCCGCGCGTCGCGCGTCGCCGCCGACGTAGATCGCGGACCGATACTGCGTGCCGATATCGTTGCCTTGGCGCATGCCCTGCGTCGGGTCGTGCGATTCCCAGAACAGCTGAAGCAGCTTCGCGAACGGCAGCTCGCCCGGATCGTAGACGACGAGCACGACCTCGGCGTGGCCCGTGAGGCCGGTGCAGACCTCGCGGTACGTCGGATTCGGCGTATAGCCGCCGGCGTAGCCGGCCGCCGTCGTATAGACGCCGGGCAGCGTCCAGAACGCGCGCTCGGCCCCCCAGAAGCAGCCCATGCCGAACGTCGCCGTCTCGAGCCCGTCGGGGAACGGCGGCTTGATCGGCCGATGCAGCACGAAATGCTCGTTCGTGACGGCGAGCGGCTCGTCACGCCCCGGCAGCGCCTCGGCTTCGGTAATCAGCGTCTGTGTCTCGCGACCGAACATCGGATTCCTGCTCCGTGGAACCGTCGGCCGGAACGAGCATTGCCGTCCACGGCCGCATTGTTTCGCGGATCGTTCGGCATTGGACCACTTCGGCCGCGGAGGTTCCAGCGGGACGGCTGCCCGGGATGCCGTGCGAGCCGCCGTTCAGCGGCCCGCCCGTGCATACGGTCATTCGACGTCAGCGAGCCCGAGCGAGATCCCCGGCGCCGGCAGCCGCGTCGAGCCCCGGAGGTAGAGGTCGATCGCACGCGCCGCGCCGCGGCCTTCGTTGATCGCCCAGACGACGAGCGACTGGCCTCGGCGGCAGTCGCCGGCGGCGAATACTCCCGGCACGCTCGTGCGAAAATCGCCGTGCGCGGCGCGGTAGTTCGTCCGCTCGTCGAGCCCGACGCCGAGCGCTTCGGCGACGTACGTCTCGGGGCCGAGAAAGCCCATCGCGAGGAGCACGAGATCGGCGTCGAGCTGCTGCAGCGTGCCGTCGATCTCCTTCATCTGCGGCCGTGAGCCGTTCGTGCGCCACTCGACGCGCTGCGTCTCGACGGCGCGCACGCGCCCTTCGCCGTTGTCGACGAAACGCTTCGAGACGATCGCGTAATTGCGGGGATCGGCGCCGAACCGCGCGATCGCCTCCTCGTGCGCGTAGTCGGTCCGCAATATCTTCGGCCACAACGGCCACGGGTTGTCCGGCGCTCGTGCCGCGGGCGGCTGGTCGAGCAGCTCGAGGTTGATCACGTTCCTGCAACCGTGCCTGAGCGCCGTTCCGATACAGTCCGCGCCGGTATCGCCGCCGCCGATCACGAGCACGTTCTTGTCCTTCGCGTCGATGAAGCCGCCGCCCGCGGAGCGGCCGTCGAGCAGGCGCTTCGTGTTCGCGGTCAGGAACTCCATCGCGAAGTGGATGCCGCCGAGCTCGCGCCCGGGAATCGGCAAGTCGCGCGGCCGTGTCGAGCCGGTCGCGAGCAGCACCGCGTCGAACTTCGCCTCGATCTCCTTCGGATCGACGTTACGTCCGACGTCCGCGCTCGTGACGAACTCGATGCCCGACTTGCGCATCAGGTCGACGCGCCGGTCGACGACGCGCTTGTCGAGCTTCATGTTCGGGATGCCGTACATCAACAGGCCCCCGATACGATCCGCGCGCTCGTAGACGGTGACCGAATGCCCGGCCTTGTTGAGCTGGTCGGCCGCGGCGAGGCCGGCCGGCCCGGAGCCGACGATCGCGACGCGCTTGCCGGTGCGCACCTTCGGCCGAGTCGGCTCGACCCAGCCCTCGGCCCAGCCGCGATCGATGATCGCATTCTCGATGTTCTTGATCGTGACGGGCGGATCGTTGATGCCGAGCACGCACGCGCCCTCGCACGGCGCCGGACACGTGCGTCCGGTGAACTCCGGAAAATTGTTCGTCTTGTGCAGGCGATCGAGCGCTTCGCGCCAACGGCCGTGGTAGACGAGGTCGTTCCATTCCGGGATCAGATTGTCGACCGGGCAGCCGTTCGCCGACTGGCAGAACGGCACGCCGCAATCCATGCAGCGCGCGCCTTGAATCCTCAGGTGCTCCTCGGCCGGAGTCGTGAAGATCTCCTCGAAATCGCCGCTTCGCTCTTTCGCGTCCCGGTAAGGCACCGCCTTACGCGGGTACTCCATGAAACCCGTATGCTTGCCCATTCGCGGCTTCTCCGTCAGCTTCCGAGCGCCACGAAGGTCGTGGTCTCGTCATCGTGCACGGCGGCTTCCATTTCCTCGTCGTGGCGTTTGCGCTCGGCGAGGACGCGCTTGTAGTCCGTCGGCATGACTTTGACGAACTCGGCGAGCACGGCCGGCCAGGCATCGAGGATCCGCGCCGCGACCGTCGAGCCGGTGTACTCGTGGTGCAGCTCGATGAGCTCGCGGAGCTCCGCGATATCCTCGTCCTCCTCGACGGCCTCGAGCCCGACGGTGCCGAGATTGCAGCGCGACTCGAAATCGCCGTGCGGATTCCACACGTACGCGATGCCGCCGGACATGCCGGCCGCGAAATTCCGCCCCGTCGGCCCGAGCACGACGGCGCGTCCGCCGGTCATATACTCGCAGCCGTGATCGCCGACGCCCTCGACGACCGCTCGTGCGCCGCTGTTGCGCACACAGAAGCGCTCGGCCGAGCGGCCGCGGAAGAATGCGCGACCGGAAGTGGCGCCGTAGAGTGCGACGTTGCCGATCAGCACGTTGTCCTCGGCCGCGAAGCGGCTTTCGCGCGGCGGGTAGATGATCAGCCGGCCGCCGGACAGGCCCTTGCCGACGTAGTCGTTGCTGTCGCCCTCGAGCTCGAGCGTGACGCCCTTCGCGAGGAACGCGCCGAAGCTCTGCCCGGCCGAGCCGCGCAGCTTCACGTGGATCGTGTCCGCCGGCAGGCCGCGCTCGCCCCACTTCTTGACGAGCGTGTAGCTCAGCATCGTGCCGACCGTGCGGTTCGTGTTCACGATCGGCAGCTCGATCCTCACCTTCTCGCCGCGATCGATCGCCGGACGAGCCATCTCGATCAGCCGATTGTCGAGCGCGAGGTTCAGGCCGTGATCCTGCTTCATCGTGCAGTACACGCCCGCATGGTTATGCGGCTTCTTCGCCGGCGCGAGTAGCGGCGACAGGTCGAGATTCCTCATCTTCCAGTGATCGATCGCGTCGCGGGTCTTCAGCACGTCGACGCGTCCGACCATGTCGACGATCCGGCGGAAGCCGAGCGACGCCATGATCTCGCGGGCCTCCTCGGCGACCATGAACAGGTAGTTCACGACGTGGTCGGGCTGCCCGGCGAACTTCTTGCGCAGCACCGGATCCTGCGTCGCGATGCCGACGGGGCAGGTGTTCAAGTGACACTTGCGCATCATGATGCAGCCGAGCGCGATCAGCGGCGCCGTCGCGAAGCCGAACTCCTCGGCGCCGAGGAGCGCGGCGATCACGACGTCGCGGCCGGTC
>CAYMAF010000155.1:0-6962 GCA_964388365.1 uncultured Gammaproteobacteria bacterium
CCGGCAAAAACACCCGCGAATCCTACACCTTTCGGAAGTTGGACTGAACTGACAGACGGCACACGCGCGGCATCCAGGCGGAAAACGAGCGCGCCCCCGGTCAGCGATGCGGCGATATCGAGACCGCTGCCCGCGCCCGATTGGAAGCGGCGATGAAGCGCGATCAGCGCGTCGAGCGTCGGACGCGCGGCGCCGGTCCACGCGGCCCATGCGCATGCGAGCGCGGTCAGCACTGCGGCGCTCGAGCCGAGACCGAGCTTGCGCGAGCCGGCGAAGAAGGCCGTCGAATCGAGCGTCGCACGCCACGGCGTGCGATCGCCGCCGAGCTCGCGCCGAACGAGATCGACGAGCGGCACGCCGGTATCGCTGCCCGGCTCGGCGTCGAACAGCCGGCTCTCCGGCGACCGCGTCTCGACGTGATTGAAGCCGGCGGCGCCCGGCTCGATCGTCACCGTCGCGCGGCGGTCGACGGCGATCACGAGCGCCGGCGCGCCGTCGAGCACCGCGTACTCGCCGAGCACGACGGCCTTGCCGGGGGCGCGGCCCGTGACGACGCGCGGGCCGGCGGTCATTCGCTGCGCTCCACCTCGAGGCCTGGGCCGAGGCCGGTCGTCAGGACGTCGAGCACGCCGGGCACGGCGCCGAGCTCGGCCGCGACGCGCTGTCGCGCCTCCGGAAGGCAGACCGCCTTGAGCTGCGGCCCGGCATCGATCGTGAAGAAGACCGGCACGCCGGAGCGCCGGAGCGCCCGCACAGCGTGTAAGGCTTCGATCGTCACGCCCTTCCAGTAAAGGAGCGGCGGGCTCGCGGCCATCGCGGCCGCGTGCATCTTCAGGCAGCTCCGCTCGGCGACGTCGGCCAACGCGTCGAAGTCGCGGGCCTCGATCGCGCTTCGCGCCGCATCGAGATCGTCGGGCTGCGCGGCAACCCACGCCGGATAGTACGGCGACGAGGCTTCCGAGCGGGCCATGCCTTCGCCGGAGCCAACATCCTTCTCGCCGCGTGCCGCGATCGCGACGACGACGTCGAGCGGCCACGCATCACCGGGCAGCAGCGGCTCGGCGTAGCTGTCGCTGCCGTCGGCCGCACGGCCCGCGTGCATCTCGACGAATCCGCCGAAGATCGACCGGGCGGCCGATCCCGACCCGCGCCGCGCAAGCACGCTAAGCTCGCGGGGCGAGAGATCGAGACCGAGCGCTGCGGCACCGGCGCCTACGAGCGCCGCGAATCCCGATGCCGACGATGCGAGCCCGGCGCCGGTCGGAAAGTTGTTGCGGCTCGTGACCGCCGCGCGCGCGCTCGTGCCTCCGAGCTCGCGCAACAGGTCGAGCGTCGCGGACACGCGCGCGAGCTGATCCGGCCGCGACGCGCCGTCGAGCTCGAGCGTATCCGCGCGGAGCGCCGGATCGAATCGCACGGTCGTATCGGACCAGAGGCCGTCGAGCGTGATCGAGATCGAGCCGACCGCGGGAATCTTCAGGCGCGAATCCGCCTTGCCCCAATATTTGACGAGCGCGATGTTCGCGCGCGCACGCGCCGTAGCTTGCATTACAGATATCCGTTCGTTGCGAACCAGTCGATCGCGTCCGTGACCGCCTCGGCCGGATCGCGCCACGCGTAGCCGAGCTCCCGCTCCGCCTTGCCGCTCGAGAAATACATGTGCTTCGCCGACATCCTCACGCCGTCGAGGGTCACGCGCGGCTCGCGCCCGGTGATCCGCGCGGCGAGCTCGGAGCCGACCGCGACGGGGTAGACGAACCAATGCGGCAGCCGGACCTTCGGGCGCGGCCGGCCGATGCGGTCCGCGACGAGACCGAGAATCTGCTCGAGGCTCATATCGCGGCCGCCGAGAATGTAACGCTCGCCGGCGCGCCCTCGCTCGAGCGCTAGCAGATGCCCGCGAGCGACATCGTCGACGTGCACCAGATTCAGGCCCGTATCGACGAACGCGGGGATCTTGCCGAGCGCCGCGTCGAGAATGATCCGGCCGGTCGGCGTCGGCTTGATATCGCCGGGACCGACCGGCGTCGACGGATTGACGGTCACGACGTCGAGGCCGATCTCGCGCGCACGCCGCGCGACGGCTTGCTCGGCGAGATACTTCGAGCGCTTGTATGCGCCGATCATATCGTCGAGTGTCACCGGCGTCTCCTCGTCCGCGGGCCCCCGGTCCTTGCGAAGGCCGAGCGTCGCGACGCTCGACGTATAGACGACCCGCGCGACGCCCGCGTCCGCGGCCGCCTCGAGGACGTTGATCGAGCCCTGCACGTTGGTCGCGAGCATCGCGTCCGCGTTCGGGACCCAAAGCCGGTAGTCCGCCGCGACGTGGAAGACCGCTTTGCAGCCCTTGACCGCGGCCGCGAGCGTCGCCGGCTCGCGGATATCGCCGACCGCGGTCTCGACATCGAGACCATCGAGGTTGCGGCGATCGCTGCCCGATCGAACGAACGCACGAACGCGCTCTCCTTCAGCGAGCAGCGCACGCACGACGGCGGCGCCGACGAATCCGTTCGCTCCGGTCACGAGCGTCGTCATCTTGAGCCTCCGAGCCTCATCAGCGCGGGCAGAAACACGAGCGTCGACACGAGCACGAGCGTCATCCCGAGCGTCAGGAGCTGTCCCATGCTCGCGATGCCTTGATGCGCCGCGAAACCGAGGTTGCCGAAGCTCGCGATCGTCGTGAGCCCGCATGCGAGCACCGCAACCGACGTGCTCGTGCCGTGCAACTGGCCGTCCGGCGGCGCGTCCGACCGCATCCGATGCACGATATGGATACCGTTGTCGACGCCGATGCCGAAGATCAGCGGCAACGTGATGATATTCGCGAAATTGAACGGCAAGCCGAGCAGCACCGTCGCGCCGATCGTGAGCACGCACGCGAGGCCGATCGGCGCGATCACGAGCAGCACGTCGCGCAAGCTCCGCATGAAGACGAACAGCAGCGCCGTGACGAGCACGACCGCGAGCGCGAGCGCGATCCGGAACGCGCCGACGACGGTGCGCGAGGCCTCCTCGTAGACGACCGGCAGCCCCGTCGCGTCGGGCACGACGCTGCGGACCGCCGCGACGAACCGTGCCGCGGCATCGTTATCGTTGACGTTCTCGCTCGGCGAGATCTCGACGAGCCGTCGGCCGTCGGGCGCGATCCAGCGCTCGGCGAGCGCTTTCGGCAGCGACTCGAGATCGACGTGCTCGGCCGAAAGCGCGCGCTCGAGCCGGGCGAGCTCGTCCGGCAGCCCCGCCGCGATATCGGCGTCGAGCGCTGCGAGCGCGGCTCGCTTCTCATTCTCGCCGAGCCGGCCGAGCCGGCCGAGCAACGCGTCGATCGCACCGGCCAGCTCGGCCGCCGCGCCGCCGTGCCTAGGCAGACCGGCGCCGAGCGCGGCGAGCGCGCGCTCGAGCCGTGCGGGCTCGAGCTCGCCGCGCTCGAGGTCGGCGAAGCCCGGCCCCATCACTAGCGCGACGTCCTCGAGCACATAGAGCTTCTCGTCCTGATCGCGGGGCACGAGCGCGTCGACGGTCCTCACCGCGCGCACCTCCGGCAGCGCGCGCAGCCGCTCGGCCCATCCGTCGGCCGTCGCGCCGTCGGGCGCGATCGCGACGAGATCGTAGATCGGCGCCTGGCCGTCGTCGGCCAGCTCCATCAGCGCACGCACCGATTCGCTGCTCGGATCGCGGAGGTGGATCGGATTGCTGTTGAACTCGGCTCGCGGCAGCAGCAGCAACGAGCCCGCGGCGAGCGCGGCCGAAACCGAGAGGACGACTCGCGGACGCGCCGTGAGCGGCGCGAGCCCTCGCTGCGGAAGCCACGCGGGAAGACGGCGCCGGTCCCGATCGGTCAGCAACAGCCCGAGCAGCGCCGGCAACAACGTGAAGCTCACCGCCAAGCTTATGAACATCCCAGTGCCGGAGATCAGGCCGAGCTCCGCGACGCCGTCGAAATCCGTCGGGATGAACGCGTAGAACGCCGCGGCCGTCGTCAGCGTGCAGACGACGAGCGACAAGCCGACGCCGCGAGCGGTCTCGACGATCGCGTCGTCGAGCGTCGCGCCGGCCCCGAGCAGCTCCTTCAAGCGCAGACAGACATGAAAGATGAAGTCGACGCCGAGCCCGACGTACAGCACCGCGAACGCGACCGATAGCAGATTCAGATGACCGACCGCGGCCGCCGCGAATGCCGCGGTCCCGGCAAGGCCTGCGATCAGCGTGACGAGCGCGATCAGGATCAGCTTGAACGAGCGCAGCGCGGCGTAGAGCACGATCAGGACCATCGCGACCGACGCGAGCGCGGCGAGGCCCGCGCCGCTCTTCACGCTCAGCATTTCCTCGTGCTCCATCGCGACGCTGCCCGTGAGCTGCACGTCGACGTCCGCGAAGCCCGCCGCGGACAGCTCGTCGACGATCGCACGCAGCGCGTCGATCGCCGGCGCCGCCGGCTGCACGCGATCGAAGTCGAGCTCGGGACGAAGCACGACGATGCGCCGCTCGGCGCTGCCGGTCAGGCCGGCCAGCTCCTCGGCGACATTGCCGAGCATCAGCCGGCGCCATTCGATCGGGTCGCGCTCGCCCGCGGCGGCCGCGCGGATCGTGCCGGCGAGCTCGCGATAGAGCGCGTCGGCCGCGCCGCCGGCATCGCGCGCCCGCGCAGCGGCTTCGACGACGGCCGCGCCGTCGGCCTCCGGCTTCAACAGCCCGATCAGCGGCTGCGCCGCGGCGAGCTGGTCGGCCAGCGCCTCGAGCTGCTCGACGGAGAAGTAGAGCAGCGCATGCCGCTCGAAGAATTCGCCGACCCCGGCCGCGAAGACCGACGAGAAGAGCTCGGGCCGCGCGTCGAGCCGCGCCGCGAGCGCGGACGCGTACGCGTCGGCCCGCTCCGGCAGAGGCGCCGAGACGACGACGGCGAGATTCCGGTCGCGCGCCGGGAAGCTCTCGCGGAACTCGATGAAATGACGGCGCCACGGCAGCTCGGGCGAGATCATGTCCGCGGTATCCGTGTTGACGCCGAGCCGCGGCGCTGCATAGTGCACCGCGAGCCCGACGAGCAGCAGCGACGCGATCGTCACCGCGAGACGGAATCGCAGCACGAGAGCGACCCAGCGCGCGAGCGCGGTGCCGATCGATTCGGTCACGGGCGTCATTCGATCAGGAAGCGGCGTCCGATGAGCCGCGACGCGGCGCGCCGCAGCGACCGGCGGGCGGCGCCGTAACGGCTCGCGAGCGTCAGCAGGCCTCCCCACTGCGACGGCGACAGCGCCGCGCCGACGACCGGCGCGAAGCGCGAGCGGCCCGCCGCATCGACGAAATCGGCGATATTCGGCGGCAGCGCGTCGCCGGGACCGTCGGCGACCGCGCGGATCGCGACGAACGGCAGCCCGGCCCGCGCCGCGGCTTCGGCGAGCGCGCCGGACTCGAGATCGACCGCGGCGGCGCCCGAGCGCGCGGCATGCGCCTTCGCCTCGGGCGTGTCGACGATTGCCTCCGCCGCGAGGAGCGGGCGATCGTCGATCTCGAGCTCGCGGCCGAGATCGTCGGCGATCCGCGTGCGCCAGCGCTCGTCGACGCTGAAACGCTGCCCGTCGGCCACGAGCACGGCGTGCGGCAGCATCAGCCGGCCGGGCTCCGCGTCCGGCGCGAGACCGCCGGCGAGACCGAACGACACGAGGGCCCCGGCCCCGGCCGCGATCGACGCTTCCGCGGCCGCGGCCGCGCGGTCCCGGCCGGGCCCCGAGACGCGAACAACGAGCCCGTCGGCCCGGCCGCGCACGCAGCGCCGCTCGACCTCGAGCGCGACGACGACGGTGACGTTGCGCGGCGCGGCGGCGAGGCCGCCGCCCTCAGCGAGCATTCAGTCTTCCCGCGAGACGCCTGCCGTCGAGCAGCCAAGGCTCGAGGTTCACGAGCGGCAGCCCCTCGGCCGCGCGCTCGAACATCAGACGCAGCGCCCGGTTGCTCATCAGCGTCAGGTTCGTCGTCACGACCGTCGCCTTGACCGTGCGTCTCGACACCTTGACCTCCGCGCCGGAACGGAAGCCCGGATTGCGATGGATCTTGCGCAGCGTCAGCACCGCAAGTCCGATCGCCCAGAGACAGAACCTGCGGATCCCGGCCTCGCGCTTCGGGATCAGGCACGTGTACTCGAGCGCGTTGCGCAGATGCGCGTGGGCGACGCCGAGCAGATGGAACAGCCCTTCCTTGAAGCTCGGCGACAGGTGCGCGTCCTCGAGCCGCTCGAGGCTGAAGCTGCCGCTGCTGCCGAAAACCGAGCGCGGCAGCCAGCACGCATCGGCGCTTCGATCGTCCCAGATATCCTTCAGGATATTGGTCATTTGCAGGCCCTGACCGAACGAGACCGCAAGCTGCATCATGCGCTCACGGTGACGTTCGAGCTCCGGGCAGTGGAGCAGGAAGAGCTCCGTCAGCATCTCTCCGACGACGCCGGCGACGTAGTAGCAGTACGACGCCATCTCCTCGAGATCGTCGAGGCCCTTCAGACTTCTATTCCGCGCGAACTCCGGCATGCCTTCGCACATCACGCGGACGCAGCGGGTCAGCGCGTCGCGCTCCTGCGGCGAGAAGCCGTGCGTGACGCGAATGACGGCCGGCGTGTTCTCGACGAGGTCGCGCTCGGCCGGCAGCGCCCGATCGGAAAGCAGCGGCGCGAGCTCGGCCGCGAACGGCTCGGCGGGCTCGCCGCCTTCGACGACGCGGATGAAGCGCTCGTGGAAGCGGGATTTCTGCTCGTTGTCGAGACCGACGTCGTCCTCGATCGTGTCGGCGATCCGGCACAAGAGGTACGCGTTCGTGACGACCTCGGCCAGCCGCTGCGGCAGCACGGGGATCGTCAACGCGAACGTGCGCGAGACCCCGGGAAGAATCTGCGACTGGTATTCGATATCGGATGACTGGACGCCGATCGCTCGGCTCAATTCGACATTCACGAATGCTTGCGCCGCGCGCGCCGT
>CAYMAF010000156.1:0-6926 GCA_964388365.1 uncultured Gammaproteobacteria bacterium
TCGTCGTCGACAGCCGCTGCACGATCCCCGACAACACCGTGCTCGGCGGCGATCTGTTCGTCGACGAAAGCGTCCACTACGTCTCGCCCCGCGGCATCGTGCTCGTCACGCAAGGCTCTTCGCGCTCCGCCGGGCGGCTGGGCCAAGCCGCGGCACGCAAAGTCGCGTGACGCGCGGCCGCCGATGAAGGGATACGCGCATTCGATGCCGTTCGGCGCCGAGGTATCGGCCGACGGCGTGCGCTTCGCGCTCTGGGCGCCGGGGGCCTCGCGGGTCGAGCTCGAGCTCGGCGGCGCGGTCGACGCGATGGAGCGCCGAGCCGACGGATTTCACGTGCTGTCCGTGCCGGGCGCCGCGGCCGGGCAGCGCTACGCGTTCTCGATCGACGGCCGCCGCGTGCCGGACCCCGCCTCGCGCTACAACCCCGATGGCCCCGAAGGGCCTGCGGAGATCGTCGATCCGCGCGCCTTCGTTTGGGACGACGAAGGCTGGACCGGCCGCCCGTGGCACGGCACGGTGCTGTACGAGCTGCACGTCGGCACGTTCACGCCCGAAGGCACGTTCGCCGCGGCCGCGGAGCGGCTGCCCTATCTCGCGAAGCTCGGGGTCTCGGCCGTCGAGCTGATGCCGGTCGCGGACGGTCCCGGCGCCCGGAGCTGGGGCTACGACGGCGTGCTCCCATACGCGGTCCGGCCCGCGTACGGCCGGCCGGACGATCTCAAAGCCTTCGTGCAGGCCGCTCACCGTGAAGGCCTGATGGTTTTTCTAGACGTCGTTTACAACCATTTCGGGCCCGCCGGCAACTACCTCGGGCTGTATGCGCCGCAATTCTTCACGTCGAGGCACGAGACTCCGTGGGGCGATGCGATCAATTTCGACGGTGCGGATGCGCGCCCGGTCCGCGAGTTCTTCGTCCACAACGCGCTCTTCTGGCTCGAGGAGTACCGCTTCGACGGTCTGCGCCTCGACGCCGTGCACGCGATCGTCGACGATTCGGACCCGGACTTCCTGACCGAGCTCGCACGTGCCGTAGAGCGCGAGATCGCAGGACGCTCGGTCCATCTCGTGCTCGAGAATGCGGCGAATGAGGCCCGGCGCCTCGAGCGGCGCGGCGACGGTACGCCGAGCACGTACGTTGCGCAGTGGAACGACGACTTCCATCATGCGATGCACGTGCTCGTGACCGGCGAGACGACCGGCTACTACGAGGATTTCGACCGACCCGCCGAGCGTCTCCTGCGTTGCCTCGTCGAAGGGTTCGCCTATCAAGGCGAGCCGTCGCGTCATGCCGGCGCGAGATCGCGCGGCGAGCCGTCGTCACATCTGCCGCCCGACGCGTTCGTCGAGTTCCTGCAGAACCACGACCAGATCGGCAACCGTCCGTTCGGAGAGCGGCTATCGATGCTCGCCCCGCCCGATCGGATGCGCGCCGCGGAAACGCTGCTGCTCCTGCTGCCGTCGCCGATCCTGCTCTTCATGGGAGAGGAGTTTCACGCACCGAGCCCGTTTCCGTACTTCTGCGACTTCGACGGCGACCTCGCCGAAGCGGTCCGCGAAGGCCGCCGCAGCGAGTTCGCGCAATTCTTCGACCGCGTCGAAGAGCTCGCGCGCCTTCCGGATCCGAACGACGTACGCACGTTCGAGAGCGCGCGCATCGACTGGACGTTCGCCGCCGACGGCGATCATGCCGACGCGGCGGCGCGCTATGCGCGGCTGCTCGCGATCCGGCGCGAGGTGCTGCTGCCCCGCCTCCCCGCGGGACGAGGCCGCGGCCGCCTGCTCGGAGAGCGGGCCGTGACCGTCGCGTGGCCGCTCGCGGACGGCTCGACGCTGACGCTCGTCGCGAACCTGGACGATCGCCCGCTCTCGATCGGCGCCGCGCCGCGCGGCGAGCTTCTCGCCGCAACCGAGCCGCTCGGGATACCGCTCGACGAGGCCCCGCCGTGGTTCGCGGCGTGGCTCATCGAGCGCACCGCATCGCCGGATCCATTCGGAGACGGCGACGATCACACGAAGGAGCAACGACGATGAGCGCACAGCAAGGACAGGGATTTCCGCCTCAGCAGCAGCCGAAGCAGCCCGGCGACGAGCACCGCATGGACCCCGAGCCCGAGATCATTCGGCCGGGCTACATCGGATCGAAACGCCTCGAGCGTCGCCACTGCGTCATCACGGGCGGAGACAGCGGAATCGGCCGAGCGGTGGCCGTTCACTTCGCGGCCGAAAGCGCCGAAAGCGTCGCGATCGTCTATCGCGAGGAACGCGAGGACGCGGAGAAGACTCGCGCGCTCGTCGAGGAGCGGGGCACGCGGTGCCTGCTGATCGAAGGCGACGTCAAGGATCCCGAATTCGCTCGCCGCTCGATCGACGAGGCCGCGGCGGCCGCCGGCGGGCGCCTCGACGTGCTCGTCAACAATGCGGCCGTGCAGTGGCCGCAGTCGTCGATCGAGGACATCAGCCTCGAGCAGATCGAGCATACGTTTCGCACGAATATCTACGCGTACTTTCTGTATACGCAGGCCGCGCTGCGCTACATGCAGTCAGGAGGCGCAATCGTCAACACGACGTCGATCACCGCATATCGCGGCAGCGCCGGCCTTCTCGATTATTCGGCGACGAAAGGCGCGATCGTGTCGTTCACGCGCAGCCTGTCGCAATTGCTCGTCGAGCGCGGCATCCGCGTCAATGGCGTCGCGCCCGGACCAATCTGGACCCCGCTGATTCCCGCGACGTTCGATCGCGAGAAAGTCGCGTCCTTCGGCAAGGACACGCCGATGGGCCGCGCCGGGCAGCCGTCCGAGGTCGCGCCGTGCTACGTGTTTCTCGCGTCCGCCGACGCGTCATATATGACGGGGCAGGTACTGCATCCGAACGGCGGCAACTTCATCACGACTTGAGCGGCAACAGCCGGCGAGCGAAAGCGACTCAAACGCCTCCCGCGTCCCGCCGCCGGCCTTCGCCATAGCTTCCCATCGGCTCGCCGAAACGTCCGTGCGGCACCGCCGCCATCAGCGACCTGAAAGCCTCGCCGGAGACGCGGACGAGCTCGCAGTGATCGCCGGCCTCGAAGTAGACGTCGTCGAGATCGAGCAGCGTCTCGTCGACGACGACGTCGAGCCCGTACGCCTGCGCGAGCGCCGGGACCGCTCCCGGGGCGCAATCCCTGAATAGCGTCTCCACCTCGGGCTCCGTCGCCAGCCCGACTTGCCGGCCGAACGCCCGATGCAGCGCCGTGAAGTCGATACGCTGACTTGCCAGGATCACGACGACGAGATAACGCTCCGCGTCCTCGATCACGACCGGCTTCGCGAGCCGATCGCCGGACACGTGCGCGGCCTCGGCCGTTTCGCTGCTCGTTCGTGTGCGCGAGTGCCGCAACAGCTCGTAAGAGACCGCATGCCGATCGAGATACTCACGCAACGTGCCTGCCATTCCCATCGCTGCCGCCTCCGTATCGTTCGATCCGGCCTACCGTCTGGTCAGTGGCGTTGCCGTCCTTCGGACGCCTGGCCGAGCTGCCGCAGCACGTTCTCGAGCTGCTGGGGCGCGCATTGGAACGTCGCGTGCTCGTCCGGCCCGCGGATCACGGCGAGCGTCTCGTTGTGCGGGCAATACACGAGGAACGGAAATCTCAGCTGCTGTTGACCGTTGAAGCAGCCGAGGCAAACGCCGACCGGGATCGCAATCTGCTTCTGCCGTGCGAGTTTCATGGTTTCCCACGCCTCCGACCCTCGGCACACACCAAGCAAGTCGCATGCCACGCAACGCGCCGGGCGCGAGGCTCAGCCGCCGGCCTCCCTGAGCGCCCGCACGAGCTCGTCCTTACTCATCTTGCTGCGTCCCGGGACGCCGAGCGCCTTCGCGCGCTCGTAAAGCTCGGCGCGGCTCCGGCCTTCGAGATCGTCGTCGCGCGTCGCCCCTCGATCGCCGCGCGCGGGCTCGCGCTCGTCGGGCTGCAGGCGCCGCTTCAGCACCTCCATCAGGTCGATGATCTCGGCCTCGTCCTGCTCCTCGTCGGCCGCCGCGGCCCGCTCGACGTCGACGCCGCGCTCGAGCTTGCTCTCGATCAGAGCTCGCAGCTTCGCAGTCCGGGTATCAGCGAGCTCGTCGCGATCGATCTCGTCGGCCGCGAGCTTGGCGATCGCGCGGCGATACCGGTCGACGTCCCGGGGCTGCGCGGTGACGCCGAGCGGCAGCCCCGCCTCCTCGGGACGGCGCAGCTCGTCGTGAAAGCGCAGCGTCTCGGCCCGCAGGACGCCGTTCTCGGAGACGAGCGCGACGAGATACTCCTTACCGCGCATCACGAACGTCGCGATGCCGGCTCGGCCGCTTCGCTCCATCGTCTCGGCGAGCAGCCGATAAGCGCGATTCGCTTCGTTCTCCGCCGGCGTCAGAACGTACGAGCGCTTGAAGTACATCGGGTCGATCTCCGCGGCATCGACGAACTTGCCGAGCTCGATCGCCCGCGACTTCTCCGGCGCGAGCGATTCGAGCTCCTCGTCGGCAACGAGCACGTGCTCGCCCTCGCCGATCTCGTACCCCCGCACGATCTCGTCGCGCGCGAGGAACCGCTCGTGCTGCGGGCAGAAATAGCGGCGCGTCAGCAGCCGATGCGCGGAATCGACGAGCTTGAGCGGCAGCACCTCCGAGCGCACCGCCGGAAACAGATCGACCGCAAGGCTGAGAAGCCCGAACGCGATCGAGCCCGACCACAACGATCGCGCGCCAGCGCCGTCGAGCGGCTCGAGCCCTTCGTTACCGTCGCTAGGCACGCCGACGCTCCGCTTCGAGGCTCTCTCTCAGCGCCTTCGCGAGATCGGGCTCGGCCCGGCGCCGGCGCGGCGCCTCGTGACGAACGACCTTGCCCTCGGCTTTGGCTTTGACGAGCTCGAGCACGCGCTCCCGGTACTCGTCGCGATACTGCGTTGGATCGAAACGCGCCTCGAGCAGCGTCAGCAGCTGCTGCGCCATCGCAATCTCGCGTTCGTCGAGCGGCTTTCCGGTCGGTGCGCCGAGCTCGGATGCGACGATCACCTCCTCCGCCGGCCGCAGCGTAATCAGCATCGGCACGCCGTCGTCCGCAACCCGCAGCGCGCCGCGATATTCCTTCTTCCTCATGACCCACCGTGCGATGCCGATTCGCCCGGTCTCACGGACCGCGGCCGCGAGCGCCGCGAGCTCGCGCGAATCGCCGTCCGGGCCGAGGTAGTAGGGCCGGTCATACCAGCGCTGATCGACGGCCGCGGCCGGAACGAACCTGAGCAGCTCGATCTCCCTCGACGGCTCGGGCTCGAGCGACTCGAGCTCGTCGGGACGCAGCGCGACGAGGTCGCGCTCGGGCGTGAGGAAGGCGCGCTGCGTCTCGGCGTACTCGACGATCTCCTCGCTCTCGGGCTCGACGAGCCGCTGCTGCACGGGAACGCCGTCGTCGGCGTGCAGCAAGCGAAAGCGCACGGCTCGGTCCTGCACCGCCGAGAACAGCTTCACCGCGACCCGCTCGTCGCCGATCGCGAGAACGCCCTTCCACATCGCTCGCGCCATTCGCCCTCCGAGGGGATTCAGGCGCGCACGCCCGCCGACTCGAGCGTCTCGTCGCTGATCGCTCGGCGGGCGCGCTCGAAATCGGGCCAGGGATCCTTGCGCAGCGCCGCGAGACGGCGGCGCACCGTATCGATCCCATAGCGGTCCGATCGCGATGCGGGATCGAGCTCGTCCCAGGCGATCGGCACGGCGACCGGCGCACCCGGACGCGCACGCGTCGAATACGGAACGATCGCGGTCGAGCCGCGGCCATTGCGCAGGTAGTCGATGAAGACCCGTCCGCGGCGCTTCGACTTCGCCATGTTGGCCGTGAATCGCTCGGGATGCTCGCGGGCGAGCCCGTCGGCAACGGCCTTACAGAACGACTTGGCCCGCTCCCAATCGGCCCGAGGCAAGAGCGGCACGACGAGATGCAGCCCTTTGCCACCGGTCAGCTTCGGGAACGATCCAAGCCCGAGCGACGCTAGCCGCTCCTCGAGTATCCGGGCCCCGTCGATGAGCCGCGGCCACGTCACGCCGGGGCCGGGGTCGAGATCGAACACGAGCAGATCCGGCGTCTCGAGCGCGTCGACGACGCTGCCCCACGCGTGCAGCTCGAGCACGCCGAATTGCACGAGCGATACGATCCCGGTCAGCGAGTCGACATACATGTACTCGGCCGGACCTTCGCTTTCCTCGATCGAGACCCGGTGCACCGCGTCGGCGAGACCATCGGGAGGATGCTTCTGATAGAAGCACGATTTCTGATAGCCATCGGGGCAGCGCACGAGCGACAACGGGCGATACGCGAGGTGCGGCAGGATCCGCTCGGCGACGTGCTCGTAATAGCGCGCAAGGTGCGCCTTCGTCACGCCCTGCTCCGGATACAGAATCCGGTCCGGATGAGTGAGTCGAACGCCGGCGATCGTCTCACCCGACGGATTTGGCCGCTGCGGTTTGGTCATCCGGGCGCTTCTCGTCGGTGATTCGATCCGCACGCTCTCGACGGACGGGAACTCCGTCGCCAGCATGATCTCCGTCGGATTCCGATCTTCGCGCAGACCGCGAAACACCGGGTGGCGTAGCACGCCGTCGCGCGTCCATTCCGTGAACTCGATATCGGCGACGAGCTCGGGCTTGACCCAATGCGCGCCGCGGACCATCTCGAGCGACGGGCTGAACGCGAACGGCGGCGTTTCCATCTCGAGCTCGCGCAGCAACTGATACAGCGAGCGCAGCCGCTGAGCGGAGAATCCGGTGCCGACGCTGCCGATATAGCGCAGCTCGTCGCGATCGTCGTATGCACCGAGCAGCAAAGCTCCGAAGCCGATTCGTGCGTTGCTCGGATCGGTGAAGCCGCCGACGACGAACTCGCCCTGCTGCACGCACTTGATCTTGAGCCAATC
>CAYMAF010000157.1:0-6880 GCA_964388365.1 uncultured Gammaproteobacteria bacterium
CGACCGCGCCCGCCATGTCCTGCAGCTCGCAGTCGCCGTTCGTCGGGCACGTGAGGCAGTCGAGCGGGTGATCGGAGATATACAGCTCCATCACGTTGCGGCGCACGTCGGCGAGGCGCTTCGACTGCGTCGTGACGGTCATGCCGTCGCGAACCTCGGTCGTGCACGATGCCGGCAATCCCTTGGCGCCCTCGATCTCGACGAGGCACAGGCGGCACGAGCCGAACGGCTCCTGCATGTCGGTCGCGCAGAGCTTCGGAATATTGATGCCGGCCTCGGCCGCAGCCCGCAGCACGGACGTGCCTTCGGGCACGGTCACGCTCTCGCCGTCGATCGTCAACGTGACCAGACGCTCGGAGACCCGCTTCGGCGTGCCGAAATCGCGGGCGCGCCGATACGGCTTGAATGCTGCACTCATGCTACCTCTCCCACGGCGCGGCGCTCGGAGCGGCGCGCTCGCAAATCTTCCGGGAAATGGTCCAGGATGCTCATCACGGGATACGGGGCCATGCCGCCGAGCGCGCACAGCGAGCCCACGACCATCGTGTCGCAGAGCTCGCGCAGCAGCGCGAGGTTCGCCTCCTCGTCGACACCGTCGAGAATCCGGTCGATGACCTCGACGCCGCGCACCGAACCGATTCGACACGGCGTGCACTTACCGCACGACTCGATCGCGCAGAATTCCATCGCGAAGCGCGCCTGCTGACCGAGGTCGACCGTGTCGTCGAACACGACGATGCCGCCGTGCCCGATCATCCCGCCGAACGCGGCGAACGCCTCGTAATCGAGCGGCGTATCGAACTTCGAAGGATGGATATAGGCACCGAGCGGACCGCCGGCCTGCACCGTGCGGATCGGCCGGCCCGTCGCCGTGCCGCCGCCGAAATCCTCGAGCAGCTCGCGCAGCGTATGGCCGAACGCGATCTCGACCAGTCCGCCCCGCTTCACGTTCCCGGCGAGCTGCACGGTCAGCGTGCCGCGAGAGCGGCCGACGCCGAAGTTCCTGTAGAACTCCGCGCCCTTGTCGAGGATGATCGGCACGGTCGCGAGCGAGATCACGTTGTTCACGACGGTCGGCTTGCCGAACAGCCCCTTGATCGCGGGCAGCGGCGGACGGAAGCGCACCTGGCCCCGCTTGCCCTCGAGGCTCTCGAGCAGCGACGTCTCTTCGCCGCAAATGTATGCGCCCGCGGCCTCCCGCACCTCGAGATGGAACGCGCGGCCGCTGCCGAGCACGTCCGCGCCGAGATAGCCCGCGGCCTCGGCCCGCGCGATCGCCTCGCGCATCGTGCGGATCGCCTGCGGATACTCCGCGCGGATATAGAGATAGCCCAGCGTCGCGCCGACCGCGAGCCCGGCGATCGTCATGCCTTCGATCAGCACATACGGATCGCTCTCCATGATCATGCGGTCGGCGAACGTGCCGGAATCGCCCTCGTCCGCGTTGCAGACGACGTACTTCTGCTCGCCGGGCGCGGTCAGCACCGTATTCCACTTGATGCCGGTCGGGAACGCGGCACCGCCGCGGCCGCGCAGGCCCGACTCGGTCACGATCTCGACGATCTTCGCGCCGTCGAGCTTCGCCGCGTTCTCGAGCCCGCGGAAACCGCCGTGCGCACGGTATTCGTCGATCGACAGCGGATCGATCAGACCGACGCGGGCGAACGTCAGCCGGTTCTGCTTCGCGAGGTACGGAATCGTCTCGGTCTCGCCGAGCGCGAGAGGATGCGCGCCGCCCTCGAGAAAGTTCTCGTCGAACAGGCTCGCGACGTCCGCGGCGCCGACCGGCCCGTACGCAAGCCGCCGTCCATCGACCTCGACCTCGACGAGCGGCTCGAGCCAATAGAGCCCTCGCGAGCCGTTCCTGACGATCTCGACGTCCGCGCCGCGCCGTGCGGCCTCGTCGGCGATCGCTGCCGCCACCCGATCCGCGCCGACCGAGCGTGCGGTCGTGTCGGACGGGACGTAAATTCTCGTTCGCTTGCTCATGGGCCTAGCCTTGACCTTGCGCCAGCAGCTCGTCGATCCGCTCGGGCGTCACCCGCCCGTGCACGTCCTCGTCGAGCATCACGGCCGGCGAGCACGCGCAGTTGCCGAGGCAATAGACCGGCTCGAGCGTGAAGCGGCCGTCGGCCGTCGTCTCGTGGAAATCGATGTTCAGCGTCTCCTTGACGTGACGCTCGAGCTCGCGCGCGCCCATCGATTGGCACGCCTCGGCGCGGCACAAGTAGAGCGTGTGCCGGCCCGGCGGCCGGGTGCGGAAGAAGTGGTAGAACGTCACGACCCCGTGCACCTCGGCACGGGACAGATTCAGCACGTTCGCGACGATCGGCACCGCGGATTCCGGCACGTAGCCGATCTCGTCCTGGATCGCATGCAGAATGGGCAGCAACGCGCCGGGTCGGCCGGCATTCGCCTCGGCCAGGGCCCGGATCGTCGCCTCGGTCGTCGCGGATCGCGGTTCCACCTTCGCCATACCTCGGTCGGTGCTCGATTCGGAGCCCCCATGGTACCACTTAGGTTCCCGAGCCCGCCTGGAAGTCAGGCTAACAGGTTCCCTGCGCGGGGTTCGGGAACAGATCGGACTCGTCCTCCCCTTCCCGCGGCTTCAGGCACTCGAAATCCTTCTCGACGAGAATCTTCAGCGTCTCGCCGCCGCCGATCGGCTGCTCGCCCCGGATCGACACCTCGTCGGGCGCCGTCCAGCGCTCGACGACGGCCTTCGGCAGCGTCACGGTGAGCTCGCCGTTCTCGAGCTCGGCGGCGATCGGGCCTTCGGGAACGACACGCACCCGATAGACGAGCCCGACGTCCGGCGCGAAGCGGACCGCGTCCTCGGCGAGACCCGCTTCGGCGAGCTGCTTGAGCTCGGTCTGCGACACGCGAATGCGCACGGAATTGCCGCGAATTCTAAGCTTCATATCGTCCTCGGAAGGCGACGCCCGTGGTTATTCTAGCCCACCCGGCTTCGACGGGCCGCGAAGCAGTCCAGATATCAATCCTAACTAGGTGATTCTAAAGCGCCTGCCCTATAATCAGCCGCGTGGGAGCACGATAGCCGCTTCGAAAATTCGCCTTCGGCGCGCACGGCGGCGCCAAGCCATCGGGGTAACTTAATGAAAAGCCAAGTCGGGATCAGTGGTTTTGCGGTCTATGTGCCGCCTTATCGGGTCGATCTGGAGGAGTGGTGCCGCTGGACCGGCTCCCCCTGGGACAAGACCCGCGCGGTGGTCGGCCGCAGCTTCCGGATGCGCGGTCCCGAGCAGAGCGTGTACACGATGGCGGCGACGGCCGCGATGCGACTGATCAACCACTACGATATCGATCCCGAGCGCATCGGCTTTCTCGGCCTCGGCACCGAATCGAGCACGGACAATTCCGCGGGCGCCGTGATCATCAAGGGCATGCTCGACGACGGTCTGCGCGAGACCGGCCGGCCGGCCGTCAACCGCCATTGCGAAGTTCCCGAGGTCAAGCACGCCTGTCTCGGCGGCGTCTACGCGCTGAAGCACGCCCTGCGCTACCTCGCGCTCGAGGACGAGGACCGCTGCGCGATCGTCGTCAGCGCGGATATCGCCGAGTACGCGCGGGGCAGCTCGGGAGAGCCAACGCAGGGCGCGGGTGCGGTCGCGATGCTCGTCGAGCGCAATCCGAAGCTGCTCGCGATCGAGCTCGAGCATATCGGCAGCGCGTCGTCGTACCGCGCGGTCGACTTCCGCAAGCCCGTGCTGCGCAACATCATCCGCGGCAAGCTGAACTGCCATTTCCAGGATCTGCCGGTCTTCAACGGCAAGTACTCGACGACGTGCTATATCGACGAGACACTGCACGCGCTGAACGACATGACGCGGCGCATGGGACGCGAGCCCGCCGAGTACTATCGGGAGCTCGACGCCGTCTTCATGCACCGCCCGTATCATCGGATGCCGGAAACGTCGTTCGCGATGAGCTATCTGTTCGGGCTCGCGAGCGACGGTCCCGAGGGGCACGCAGAGCTCGCCCGCTACTGCGAGCGCGCCGGCATGCGCCTCGATGACGTGCTCGCGGAGATGCGTTCGCAGCCGGACATCCTCGATCTCGTCCGGCGCGGCGACATCGAGGCGGACGCATACCCGCTCAGCATCCAGCTCTCGCGCGAGTTCCGGAGCAGCACCGAGTTCAGCGAGCTCGTCTCGGCGAAGATGTCGCTCGGCGCCGAGATCATGAAGGATATCGGCAACGTCTACTGCGCCGCGCTGCCCGCATGGATGGCCGCGGGTCTCGAGGACGCGTACTTCCGCGGCTTCGAGTTCGACAGCGGCAAGGTCCTCGCGGTCGGCTACGGCAGCGGCGATGCGGCCGAGGCGATGCCGATGCGCATCGTCGAAGGCTGGCAGGACGCCGCCGCGAAGATCGGCTTCGAGGCCGCGCTCGAGCCGTATCAGAATCTGACGCGCAGTCAGTACGAGAACCTGCACGATACGGGCACGGCGGAAGGCCTCGAGTCGCCGGACACGGGCTTCGTGATCCAATCCGTCGGCACGAGCTCGAATCCGAAGTTCAGCGACGAAGGGATCGAGTACTACCGCTTCGTGCGGTAAGCGAACCGAAACGGCCGGGCGGCACGACGGCGCCGCGTCAGTCGGCGCTCATCTGCTCGGCCGCCTGCCGCTCGAGCTCGGCGATCACGTCGTCGATCGTGCCGTTATCGAGGAGCCGGCGGTACTCCGCGCGCTTCAGCGCGAGGTCGCTGACGTTGTCCGCGAGGATATTGACGATCTTCCAGCCGCCCGCGGTCTCGTGCAGCACGTACTCGAACGGGATCGTATCGCCGCCGCGCGTCCTGAGGCTCGCACCGACCTGGATGCGGCCGCCGGCGAGCGGCACGCTCTCGCCGAGCGAGAACATGCCCGCCTCGAGCGCGGCGAAACGGCTCGCGTAGGTCGCGACGCTCAGACGGACGAATGCTTCGACGAATCGCTCGCGCTCGTCGTCGCCGAGCTCGCGCCACTCGCGCCGAATCGAGAGCTCCGCGATATACGGCAGATCGTGCGTCGCCGTGACGATCGGCTCGAGCGCGCTGTAACGGACGTCGACCGGGTCGGCGCCGTGCCGTGCCGCGACGAAGACGAGGCCTTCGTGTAGACGCTCGACCGTCGCCGCCGCGCTCTCGAGCGCCTCCGCGCTCGTCGATGAGCCGGCCGCAGGCGCCTGCGCTCGAGCCTCGTCGGACGAGCGATCCTGCGCGAGCGCCGCGGCGCCGACGGCGAGTGACGCGGCAAGCCCGATCCATACCGTGTGCTTTGCGATCATGGCGAACAGGATAACCGGCGCCCGCTGACCGGTCGCTGAACGGCGGGCCGACGGCCGGCCCGCCCGACCTCCTGCGCGACGCGCGGAGGTCTCAGTCGACCGCGTTCTCGCGCCGCCCGATCTGATCGACCGGGATCGCGACGCCCGGCGCCTTGCCGCCGTGCAGGACCGGCAGCTCCGGCGCCATGTCGCCGTCGAGGCGCGGCCCGAACAGGAACACGGACAGCGCCTTCAACGGATGCGCGAATGTATCCTCGACGGCCGTCCCTTCATAGCCGCAGTGCGCCATGCAGTTGTCGCACTTCGGGTTGCGGCCCGTGCCGTACTTGTCCCAATCCGTCGTCTCCATCAGCTCCTTGAACGACGACGCGTACCCCTCGTCGACGAGCAGATAGCAGGGCTTCTGCCAGCCGAAGATGTTGTACGTTGGATTCGCCCACGGCGTGCACTGATAGCTCTGGTTGCCGGCGAGAAAATCGAGGAACAGGCTCGACTGGTTGAAATGCCATTTGCTCGACCGGGCACGTCCGCGCTTGAAGATCTCGCGGAACAGCTGCTTCGACTGCCGCCGGCCGAGAAAGACGTCCTGCCGCGGCGCGTGGTCGTAGCTGTAGCCCGGCGATACCATCACGCCCTCGATGCCGAGGCTCATCGCGTAATCGAAGAAATCGGCGACGTCGTCCGGGTCCTCGCCTGCATAGAGCGTGCAATTCGCCGTGACCCGGAAGCCGCGCTCGCGCGCGAGCTTGATCGCCGCGACGGCCTTGTCGAAAGTGCCCTCGCGGCAAACCGACTCGTCGTGACGCTCGCGATTGCCGTCGAGGTGGACCGACCACGTGAAATATGGCGACGGCTCGTATTCGTCGATCTTCTTCTCGAGCAGCAGCGCGTTCGTGCACAAGTAGACGAACTTCTTGCGCGCGATGATGCCGCGGACGATCTCCGGCATCTCCTTGTGGATCAGCGGCTCCCCGCCCGGGATCGAGACGACGGGCGCGCCGCACTCGTCGACCGCGCGAAGGGCGTCCTCGACGCTCATGCGCTTGCGCAGAATGGGGTCCGGATAGTCGATCTTTCCGCAGCCGGCGCACGCGAGATTACATTGGAAGAGCGGCTCGAGCATCAGCACGAGCGGATAGCGCTTGTTGCCCTTGAGCTTCTGCTCGAGGATGTAGCGCGCTATCCGGTACTTTTGTACGAGTGGAATGCCCATGCGTTCTCCTTGTTCCTGCGCCCGTCCGGGCCGTCCTGTCACCGGTGCCGGCTGAGCCTGCCCAGCCGCTCGACTCTCCTCGCCGCGCCGCCCGGAGGCCGCCGTCAGCCGATCATCCGTCCGTGCCGGTACGAAGCAGCGTATCCAGGAAATTGCCCCGGATATGCGCCCATTCGAGCTTGAACCACGGCGTGAACCGCTCCGGCGTCTCGGCGAGCTCGCGCTCGAGCGCGTCGATCCCAACCCAGCGCCAGTCCGCGATCTCGCTAACGTTGACGTTCAGCGGCCCATCGTAGCGGCCGTGGTAAACCCAGCAGTACTCGTGCTCGGCGCCGATCGAGCCGTACTGCGCGTGATACTTGAACTTGTAGAGAA
>CAYMAF010000158.1:0-6826 GCA_964388365.1 uncultured Gammaproteobacteria bacterium
AGGCCCGCACCCGGTGCCGGGGCTGCGAGGCGAGCCGGACGAACGGCACGGCGAGGCGACCGAATAAACGCACCCCGAGGCTGCTTGACCCGCACGAGCACGGCCTCCGCGAGCCGCCCCGGACGTCACGTGGCGGAGCGGCTCGCGCCAACCGAGGTGAAACGCGATGAAGACGATGATTGCAGACCGAGGCATGGGCGAGCCGATCTCGCTCGCGGCCGCCCTCGCCGCCGGCAAGAAGGTCCCGCCCGACGTGACGAATCTGCTCGCCGACGATCACGAGATCGTGCTCGGCTGGTTCGATTGGTACGAGCAGGCCGATGATCCGCAGGTCAGGGAGCGAGTCGCACGAAAGATCTGCACGGCCCTCCGCGCGCACATGGCCGCCGAGGAAGAGATCTTTTACCCCGAGGCGGCGCGTGCCTCGGGGGACGACGAGCTCGTGCAGCGCTCGATCCAGGAGCACCGCGCCGCGCAAGGCTTGATGGACCGGCTCGAGGCGGCGCGGACAATCGATGCCGAGCATGCGGATCTGATGCGCGAGCTGCGCGCTGAGATCGAGGCGCACGTCGACGAGGAGGAGCTGCAACTGTTCCCGGCGGTGCTGCAAACCGAGATGGACCGCTATTCGGTCGGAGCCGCGGTCGCCGCGCGCCGCGTCGACCACCTTCTCGAGCAGGTCTCGGCCGGGTCCCGGAAGGGCCGGTCTCAACCGAAAGTGAGGGAGTACCCCGTGATGCAGATCTCACAAGACGTCGCCCGCCACTACTTCATCACCGGTCTGAAGAACGCTCACGCGGCCGTGAAGAACGGCCGCAAGATGGTCGATATGCAAGTCGGGCGCCTCGAGCACTATCCGCGGCTCAAGCAGAAGCTCACGTCCCACTTGAAGGAGAAGGACGCACAGCTCGAGCGCCTCGAGCGCATTCTCGAGAGTCACGGCGAGAAACCTTCGGCGCTGAAGGACACGGCGATGACGCTGATGGCGAATCTCAGCACGGCGACGAATGCGGCGGCGGGCGACGAGGTGCTGAAGAACAGCTTCGCGACGCTCGGGCTTGCGAAGGCCGAAGCGGCGGCGTTCGAGACGCTGATCCTGTTCGGCGAAGCCGCAGGCGCCCGCGACGCGTTGCGGCCGCTGCAGAAATGTCTCAGCGAAGAACGCGGCATCGCCGCATTCATCGAGGAGAATCTGCGCGGCACGGGCATGGGCTTCCTGCAGCTCGAGAGCGAGGGCCGTCAAGCGAAGCGGTGACGTTCGAGCGGCGCAGGCGGCGGGGAACGGCTCACTCCGGCCGGCACGTTGGTGCCGGTCGTGAACCCCCCGAACGCTTCGCGTCAGCGGCGTCCTTTGCCGGTCACCGACGCGAGCTCCGCGGACAATAACGCTTCGACCAGCTCCTCACGACGCATCGTGTCCGCGCCTGGCGTGCCGAGCGTCGTCGCAGCGCGCCGTAGTTCCTCGGTCGTCCAGGCTTCGAGCTCGCCCCGGCCGAGGCCGCGCGAGCCGGCCCCGCGGCGTTGGCCTCCGAACGGCCGAGGCGCGTCGGGAAGGCGCCCGCCGAGCTTGGCGTACTCTTCGTTCCACTGAACCAGATTCTCCGGACAACCTGACAAGCAAGCGGCATGCCACGATTCTCAGGAGCGGCCGACGGGCTGCGAAATGAGGAATGCGTAACCGCCGGTGTCTCAATTTTTCGGTAGAGTGCCGCCCGCGTCCGTCCGGCCTACGAGCGAAACGCTACAATGCGCGGAAGCGTTGCGGCCCAGGGTCGGAATGTCGTGAGGGAATCTCCAACATCGCCTGCCGCAGAGATGCGCCGATGAGCGGCCGCCGAGCGGCATAGGGTCTGCGTCTCGACCGGGCTCGGGGAAGGTACGTCGTAACATGATTCGATTCAGCAGCAAGGCGGCTGCTCACGTCGCGGTGCTCTCCGCCGCGTTGCTCACGGCGGCTTGCAGTCAACAAGGAGCCGGCACCTCGCCCCGCGGCTGGAACCGGCAGAACGACCGGATACCCGCCGTCGAGGCGGTCGAGGTCGTGCTCGGCACGTTGCCGCTCGAGGAGCGGCTCGCGGGCTCGGTGCGCGCGCGCAATCAGACCGAGATCTATCCGGAGATCAGCGGGCGGATCGTCGAGGTGCTCGTCAGCGACGGCGACCGCGTCGAGGCCGGAGACGTCCTGGTTCGCCTCCAGGACACGGACTTTCGCGAACGCTTGCGCCAGGCGGAAGCCGGCCTCGCCGTCGCCGAGGCCCGCGTCGTGCAGGCCCAAGCGAATCTCACGCGGCTCGAAGCCGCATTGCGTCGGGTGCGCTCGATGGCCGAGCGCAATCTCGTCAGCGAAGCCGACTATGAGGCCGCGGAGGCCGACGCCGTCTCGGCCAAAGCCGATCTTTCCCTGATGCAGGCTCAGCTCGAGCAGGCGAAGGCGCTCGTCAACGAGCGTCGCGAGGAGCTCGCGGACACCGTGATCCGTGCGCCGATCTCGGGCATCGTCGGCGGACGCAACGCCGAGGTCGGGCAGCTCGCGTCGAGCGGCACTGCCCTGTTCGTCATTGGCGATCCCACCGATATGCTCGTCGAGATCACGCTGACTCAGCGTATGCTCGGCTACATCGCGACGGGCACGGCCGTGAGCATCACGAGCGACGCAGCCCCCGAGCAGCCGATCGAGGCGCGCATCTCGCGGATCTCGCCGTTCCTCCACCCGGTCACGCGCACGACGCAGGCCGAGATCGAGGTCGCTGCCGCATCCGATTTGCTGCGTCCGGGCATGTACGTGATGGTCGACGTGCTCTACGGTGAGACCGAGAGCGCTCCGCTGATTCCGAACAGCGCGATCTACCGGCATCCTCGCGACGGCCGCGTCGGCGTCTACGTCGCATCGCTCGGCGACTTCGCCGGAGCCCCTGAGGGACGCGGCGAGAACGCGCTTCCTGCGAGCCCCCTGGAGCCGGTCGGCCCCGTGCCGGTCCGCTTCCAGCCGGTCGAGCTTTTCGCCCGCGGCCGGCTGACGAGCGCGGTGCGCGGCGTCGAGCCCGGGGATTGGGTCGTCACGCTCGGCCATCATCTGCTCGAGACGAGCGGTTCCGGCCAAGCGCTGATTCAGCCGACGCCGTGGGATCACATCATTCGGCTACAGCAAATGCAGACGCGAGATTTGCTCGACGTCATCCGGGCCCGGCAAGAGGCGCTTCTGAGCGGACAACCCGAGTCACTGAACTGAGGCGGCTGCGCCAGGAGAGCGAGCAGAATGGCCATCGCGTCAGTTTCCATCAAGCGCCCGATCGCAACGACGATGGTCTTTCTCATCGTCATCACGCTCGGCCTGCTCAGCTTCCGCTTCCTGCCGGTCGATCTGCTGCCGCCGATCGAGTTTCCGCAGCTCAGCATCCGCGTCGGCTACGGCAACGTCGGTCCGGAAGAGATCGAGCAGATCATCACGGACCGGATCGAGAACGTCGTCGCCGGCGTCCCGAACCTCGAGCAAATCGTGTCGCAATCGAGCGAAGGCTTCTCCCAGGTCAGCCTGCGCTTTGCGCAAGGCACGAACCTCGACGAGGCGGCGAACGACGTGCGCTCGGCGCTCGACCGGGTTCGGGGCGCCCTGCCGTCCGAGGCCGATCCGCCCGAGATCTGGAAGTTCGATCCGAATCAGCAGGCCATCCTCGTTCTCGGCGCACGCTCGACGCTTCCGCTCGAGGAGCTGACTCGGATCCTCGAGAACGATCTGATCCAGCGCTTCCAGCAAATACCCGGCGTCGGCGCGGTCGACGTCTGGGGAGGGATCAATCGCGAGATCAACGTCGACCTCCATCGAGACCGGCTCGCGGCGATGCAGCTCGCGCCCGGGGATATCGTGACCGCGCTCGGCCGCGAGAACGTCACGATGCCGGGCGGCAACGTCCGCGAAGGGCTCAAGGACCTCTACGTGCGCACGCTCGGCGAGTTCTCGACGGTCGACGAGGTCGCGGAGACGGTCGTCGCCGTCGTCGACGGGACGCCGATCCGCGTCAAGGACGTCGCCGACGTTCGGCTCGGTTTCCGCGATATCGGCCGCTATGTCGAGATCGGCGGCGTGCCGACGATCCGCGTTGGCGTGCGCAAGCAGACCGGCGCGAATACCGTCGCGGTCGCCGCGGCCATTCGCGCCGAGATGGAGCGCATCAACGAGAACCGCCGCGATCTCGAGCTGCAGGTGATCTCCGATCAGAGCACGTTCATTCAAAGTTCGATCGACAACGTGCGCAATTCCGCGATCTGGGGCGGCATACTCTCGGTCATCATTCTGTTCGCGTTCCTGCGCAACGGCTCGGCGACGATGATCATCGCCGTCTCGATCCCGATCTCGATCGTCGCGACGTTCGGACTCGTCTATTTCGGCGGTCTGACCTTGAACCAGATGAGCTTCGGAGGGATCGCGCTCGGCGTCGGAATGATCGTCGACAACTCGATCGTCGTCCTCGAAAACATCTTCCGCCAGCGCCAGCGCGGCGCGAGCCGTAAGCAAAGCGCGTTGATCGGCGCGAAGCAAGTCACCGGCGCGATCATCGCGTCGACGCTGACCACGTGCGTGATCTTCCTGCCGGTCGCGTTCATGCGTACGACGACGGGCACGCTTTTCCAGGAGCTCGCGCTCGTCGTGGTATTCGCCCTCGTCTGCTCGCTGCTGATCGCGATGACGCTCGTTCCGATGCTATCGAGCCGCTTCCTGACGGTTCTCCCCGATGCGCATCGGCGGCAAAGTCGCTTCGCGGCACTCGAGCGGAAGTATTCCTATCTCGTCGGCAAAGCGCTCGACCACCGCGCCGCCGTCGTCGGCGGCGCGCTCGCGCTCGTCGCGCTGTCCGTCGCGCTCGTGCCGAAGATCCCGTTCGAGCTCGCGCCGCAAACGGACGGCGACATGATCGAAGTTCGGATGCGCATGGACGACGGCACGAATATTGCGGTGATGTACGAGTACGTGAAGCTGCTCGACGAGGCCGTCCGCGAGGTCGTGCCGCTCGACGACGTGCGCTACGTCATCAACGACACTCGCAACAACTTCGCGGTGATCGAGCTCGCGCTCGTGCAGCCCGGCGAGCGCAGCATCACGGCCATGGAGCTCGCGGATCGGATCCGCAGGGCCGTCGCGGGCACGATCCCCGGCGCCGATATTCAGGTCTCGGCCGAGTCGGGGCTCCGGATGCTGCGCTGGCTCTTCCGTAGCGGCGGCGGCAACCAGGGCGGCTCGCTCGAGCTTCAGCTTCGCGGGCACGATCTCGCGGTCGCCGAGGACCTCACGCAGCAGATCATCAACCGTATCTCGTCCGTCCCCGGCGTCGTCGATGCCGACGCGAGCAACCGGGATCGTCGGCCCCAGCAGAACATTCAGCTAGACCGGACCCGGATGGCGGAGCTCGGCGTCACCGTTCAGGACGTCGGCACGGCCTTGCAGACGAGCATCGGCGGGCGACGCGCCGGCGTCTACCGGCTGAACGGGGAAGAGATCGACATCAACGTCAGGTTCCGTCCCGACGACCGTTTGAGCCTCAACGATATCAGCAACATCGCGGTGCGCACCTCGGACGGCATCCTGCCAATCTCCGCGTTCGTCACGCAGGAGGAAGGCCGCGGCCCGACGACGATCAATCGTATCGACGGGCTGCGCGTCAACTATATCTACGCGAACCTCGAGTCGGGCGTCCCGCTCGGCGAAGCGGTCGCGCGGATCCGGGAAGCGCTCGCCGATATGCCGATGCCCGAAGGATTCAGCATCTTCTTTGGCGGCGAGTACGAGGAGCAGCAGCGGGCTCAGCGCGATTTCGTCCTCGCGATCCTGATGGCGATCGCGCTGATCTACATGGTCATGGCCGCACAGTTCGAGCGCTTCATCGACCCGTTGATCGTGATGTGCAGCGTACCCGTCGCGATCATCGGCGTCGTGCCGACGATGCTCCTGACCGGCACGACACTCAATCTGCAAAGCTTCATGGGGATCGTGATGCTGGTCGGCATCGTCGTGAACAACGCGATCGTGCTCGTCGACTACATCAACCTGCTGCGGCGGGAGCAAGGCATGGACGTGCGCGCGGCGATCATCGAGGCGGGACGGCTGCGCCTGCGGCCGATCCTGATGACGACGACCACGACCGTGCTCGGCCTGTTGCCGCTCGCGCTCGGTATCGGCACCGGCGCCGAGCTTCAGGCAGCCCTCGCGCGCGTCGTGATCGGCGGCCTGACGGCATCGACGCTCGTCACGCTGCTCTTGATCCCGGTCGTCTATCTAAGCGTCGCGAACGGCGTCGCGAGGCTCGAGGCCCGCTTCGGACGCCGCGCCGGCCACGGCGACGCGGACGCGGACACCGGCGGCGAGCTCTCGCCGCAGGCCGGCTGATCCCGGCCCGTCCCGCTCGGAACCGGCGCATTCCGCGCCGATTCCGTACCGCATCGAACTTCGGGGCCCGAACCGGCTCTTAGGACTCGGATCGCCGCGGACCCGCGGCACGTTTCTTCGTTATGATTCGAGCGTCCTCAAACCGGCGCACAGGGAGACTCGCAATGACCCATGCCGTCCGATCGTCGTTCGTATCCGCCGTCGCGGCGCTGCTCGTCGCCGCGCTGCTCGCCCCGCAGGCCGGCGCGCAATCGCGCTCGCGCGGTCACGGTCGGACATCGGAGCCGCCGGAGCTGAATCTCGCTTACGAGCGCTTCACGCTCGACAACGGCTTGCGCGTGATCGTGCACGAGGACCGCAAAGCACCGGTCGTCGCCGTCAGCGTTTGGTATCACGTCGGCTCGAAGAACGAGCCCGAGGGCAAAACCGGCTTCGCGCATCTGTTCG
>CAYMAF010000159.1:0-6748 GCA_964388365.1 uncultured Gammaproteobacteria bacterium
GACGCGTGTTGCTGTCGTCGATGCCGGGCTGTGCGATCGTCGAGGCCGAGATCGAAGGTGTGCTCCACGAGTACACCAGCATCGAAGGCGTGCAGGAGGACGTCGTCGACATCCTGCTGAACTTGAAGCAGGTCGCGATCAAGATGCACGCGCGCGATGAGGCGGAGCTCACGCTGACGAAGAAAGGGCCGGGGCCGGTCACGGCCGGCGATATCCAGGCCGAGCACGATATCGAGATCGTGAATCCGGATCTCGTCATTGCGAACTTGACGCAGTCCGGCGAGCTGCGCGCGTTCCTCAAGGTCGTGCGCGGCCGAGGCTATCGGCCCGCGACGCAGGCGGCGACGTTCGAGGAGCAGACCCGGCCGATCGGCCGGCTGCAGCTCGACGCGTCGTTCAGCCCGATTCGCCGCGTCACGTATACGGTCGAGGCGGCCCGCGTCGAGCAGCGCACTGACCTCGACAAGCTGATCATCGATATCGAGACGAACGGCACGATCGACGCCGAGGAAGCGATTCGCCGCGCCGGGTCGATTCTGAAGAATCAGCTCGACGTCTTCGTCGATCTTCAGGGCGAGGAAGAGGCGGGCTACGGCCGAGCCGAGGCGCAGATCGATCCGATCCTGCTGCGGCCGGTCGACGAGCTCGAGCTCACGGTGCGCTCGGCGAACTGCTTGAAGGCGGAGAACATCAATTACATCGGCGATCTCGTGCAGCGCACGGAAGTCGAGCTGCTTCGCACGCCGAACCTCGGCAAAAAGTCGCTGACCGAGATCAAGGAAGTGCTCGAGGCGCACGGCCTCGCGCTCGGTATGCGGCTCGAGAACTGGCCGCCGCCTGGGCTGCGCAACGAGGAAAATTCCTCGTCGTTGGTGTACTGAGGGATCGGCAATGCGTCATCGTAAATCGGGCCGCAAGCTCGGCCGGAACTCCGCGCATCGCAAGGCGATGTACCGCAATATGGCGGCATCGTTGCTGACGCACGAGACGATCAAGACCACGCTGCCGAAGGCGAAGGAGCTGCGGCGCGTCGTCGAGCCGCTGATCACGCTTGCGAAGGAGGACGGCGTCAGCCGTCGGCGCCTCGCGTTCGATCGGCTGCGCGACGATGCGGCGGTCGGCAAGCTGTTCAACGAGCTCGGGCCGCGCTTCAAGGATCGTCCGGGCGGGTATCTCAGGATCCTGAAGATGGGCTACCGGCCGGGAGACTCGGCGCCCATGGCGCTCGTGCAGCTGCTCGATCAGCCGGGCCAGGCGACGGCGGAATAGGCACGGACCGGCCGCCCCGACCGCTCGCACACGCAACGCGCCTGCGCCCTTCGGGACGCGGGCGCTTTTGCGTTCATCTCTGCTTGACGTCGTAGCGCCGCGATCTGTCTGCTCGTCAGCCTATGGCGCACGGCGTCGACGACGATACGGCGGGGGCCGCCGATCAGGGTGACGTGGCCGGCCCCGAGGTCTCCCCATGCGGCGATACTCGGGGTTGCCGATTCGAATCTCCGGGCCTTCGGCAAGCGATTGATCCAGCGGGCTTTTTTGTGGGGATCGTTCCGTCGGGAGGTCGTGAGCGCGTGGCCTCCGGGCTGGGCCCGCGGCAGCACGTTCGAGCTTGCCGGAGCGCCTACGCCGAGGAGCCGTCTGGCGCTATGTCAGCGCAGCAGCTAGATCCTGCATCTCGCCGTCGAGCTGCGGCCGTCTACTCGGCTCGAGACGGTCGGTTCCGGCGCCGCTTCCGCCAGCGCCTCAAGGTCACCTTCTGCCAGGGAATACGAATCGCCCGTGCGACGCGCTCGAGTGACAAAGGCCGATAACGGGCGGCATCTTCCGGCGCGAGCGCGTCGAAGTTGCGGCGATACTTCAATTTGATCCACGCGTTCACGTCCATTTGCCGGACTTTCTCGAACACGGCCCGACGCCATCTGGGGGCGTCCGAGTCCGCTCGCCACGCGATCCCGAAGTCGATCACGTACGGGCGCTCGCCCGGCCCGACGAGGATATTGTCCTTTCTCTTGAGATCCCCGTGCGCGACGCCGGTCGTGTGCATCGCTTCGAGTGTCTCGAGCAGCAGCGCGAAGAAACGATCACGGTCGCGCAGCGACTCCTCCGCGCGTCGAAACGACGGGCCGTCGATATGCTCGATCAGCAGGCAGCCGTCGATCAGCCCATGGAAACGAGGAATGCCGGGAATACCCGCAAGCCGCCGATACGTCTCGGCCTCGGAGCGTAGCGCCATGCGTCCGAGCCGACCGAGCAGCGGGGAGTCGAGCGGCTGCTTGATCACGACGGGGCCGACCGGCGATTCCGCGAGCCACGCGCACGCCTGGTAACCGCGGCCGAGAAGGCGGCTCCCGGCGGTCGTCCACTCGTGCCTCAGCCAGCGCGCGAGCGGGGCAGCGGTCTCGTCGAGCTCGGGTCCCGTTCCTGCCGTCGTCACAGCACCTGTCGCACAACCAGATAGAGGCAGAAGAGGACGTAGATCGCGATGATCGCCTCGCCGTTCTGACGGAAGCTCTTCGCTAGCGACCAGCTGCCGCCCGCGAGCCCGCGAACGTTGCGCAAGCGCGGCATCAACGCGGGCGTCGATGCGGCCCACGATTCCCACTCGCTGCCGAAGAGGCGGCGTAGCTTACGGTCCTCGTACTCGATCGCCGTCGGGTAGTAGAACCAGAAGAACAGCGCGGCGAGCGGCAGCGACCACCAATTGCCGTTCGCGAACGCGAGCCCGACGAGCACGAGCACGTTGCCGGTATAGAGCGGATGACGAACGAGCGCATATGGCCCGTGCCGCGCGAGCTGCTCGTTCTTCAGGATGAATCCGCTCGCGTAGAGCCGGACGACCGTGCCGAGCACGACCAGCGGAGCGCCGATCGCGACGATCAGCGGTGTCGGGGATGCCGTCAAGGCGTAGACGAGGATCAGGATGATACCGAGCGCCTGCCGCGCGATCTCCTGATAACGCAGCTCCCGAATCGTGTGTCTGATCCCCGTGAGCGGGGGCAAGTCCTTCGTGCGATGCGACATAAGTAAGCTCGTTCCTCTCCTGCGGGCTCACGCCGACCCGCCCGTGTCGCGCCGCCGCGATGCCGAACTATACCCGTCGACGCGTGCAGCGGCCTCGCGCACGGGGTGACCGCAAGGCTGAACGGCGAGCCGTGTCACGCTGCGGCCGCAAAGGCCTCGCGGGTCAGATTGCGGCTTCCGGCCTCCTGGACCAGCAGATCGTCCTCGATGCGAATGCCGCCGTAGGGCAGCAGCCGATCGACCGCGTCCCAGTTCACCCGACGCCGGTTCGGGGGCGCCATTGTGCGCAAAAGCGCCGGAATAAAGTAGACGCCCGGCTCGATCGTCAGCGTGAAGCCGGGCTCGACGGTGCGCGTGAGGCGAAGGAACGGATCCGAGGCCGGGGGCGGGCGCACCTCCCCGTCGGGCGACGCGAGCCGTCCGCCCGCATCGTGCACCTGGAGACCGAGCAGATGGCCGAGGCCGTGCGGCAGAAACGTGCGCGTGAGGCCGCTCTCGAGCGCCTCGTCGGCGCCGCAGCGCACGATGCCGTGCTCGTGCAGCACGCCCGCGAGAAGCTCGTGCGCACGCTCGTGGAGCGCGACGAAGTCGACTCCGGGCCGGAGCTCGCCGCAGAGCGTCTGCTGCAGCGTGTCGATGGAGCCGCGGAGCGCCTCGATTTCCGCATCGCCGCGCACGATCGTACGCGTGATGTCCGAGCCGTAGCCGAGGAATGCCGCGCCTGCATCGATCAGCAGCAACCTCGCGTGCTCGTCGGGCGAGCGGTCGAGGTTCTGGTAGTGGAGGATCGCCGCGTGCCGATCGATCGCGATGATCGCGGGATACGGCAGCTCCGTTTCGCGGTGTCCGGTCGCTTCGAGGAAACGCCGGTGAAGATCGAGCTCCGACGTCTCCCCGGAGAAGGCTGCCGCGACGGCGCGGTGTCCGCGCACGGCTCGGGCCGACGCGAGCTCGAGGCACCCGATCTCGTATCCCGTCTTGACCGCGCGCGCGTAGTCGAGCCGCGCGAGCAGCGCCGGATCGTCGATCGCGACGAAACGCTGGTCGTCGGTCCGGGCGCCGATCGCTGCCGTGCGGGCGGGCAGCGGGCCCAGCGCATCTCCGATTTGCGACGGGGCGCGGGCGATCTCGACATCGATGCGTTCGACCCAGAACCCGCTCGGGTCCTCCGGCGGCGCGTGCCAGAAGTCCTCCGGCTGCAGCAGCGCGAGGCGAGGCTTCCGTCCGGGACGGAGCAGGATCACGGACCCCGGCGCGTACGCAACGGGGACCCACAGCTTGAAATACGGCTCGATGCGGTACGGATACTCGACGTCGTCGCGTGGCGGCGTGATCTCGTCGCCCGCGAAGACGCAGAGTGCATCGTATCCGCAGGCCGCGAGCGCATCTTCGACCCGCCGCATCCAGGTCTCGATATGCGCGGCATAGAGCGCGGCGAGCTCGGTGCCGACGAATGCGTTCTCGATCATGCCAATGGGGCCGCGGTCGGTGTCGATCTCCATTTTAACAGCGGCCCCCGCACGGGTCCGCCGCTTGCCTTCGGCGGCGACGCTCGTCACTATGCCGTCCCGTTCCGGCCGCCGGTCCCGCGGGCCCCGCGGCGTCTCGTTCGAGCTGAGGATTTCGAGTCATGCAAACCGTACTGACGGGCATCACGACGACCGGCACGCCCCATATCGGCAACTATGTAGGCGCGATTCGGCCGGCGATCGCGGCGAGCACGAAACCCGGCACGCGTTCGTTCCTGTTCCTCGCGGACTACCACTCGCTCGTCAAGGGCCGGGACCCCGAGCAAATGTCGCGGTCGACACTCGAAATCGCAGCCGCGTGGCTCGCGTGCGGGCTCGATCCCGAGAAGGTCGTGTTCTACCGGCAGTCCGACGTGCCGGAGATCATGGAGCTCAACTGGATCCTCACGTGCATGACCGCGAAGGGGCTGATGAACCGCGCGCACGCGTACAAGGCTGCCGTCGCGGAGAACGAGGCGGCCGGCGATCGCGATCCCGACAAGGGCGTGACGATGGGGCTCTTCTGCTATCCGATTCTGATGGCGGCCGATATCTTGATGTTCAAGACGGACAAGGTTCCGGTAGGCAGCGATCAGATCCAGCACGTCGAGATGGCCCGCGACATCGCCGGGCGTTTCAACCATCACTACGGCGAGCTCTTCGTGTTGCCGGAAGCCGTCGTCGAGGAGCACACGGCGATCCTGCCCGGACTCGACGGACGCAAGATGTCGAAGAGCTACGGAAACACGATTCCGCTCTTCGCGCCGCCGAAGCAGCTTCGCAAGCTGATCATGCGCATCAAGACGAACTCGCAGGAGCCGGGCGAGCCGAAGGACCCGGACGAGAGCGCGCTGTTCGCGATCTACCGTGCGTTCGCGAAGCCCGAGGAAACGGCGGCGATGCGCGTTCGCTATGCCGAAGGCATCGGCTGGGGCGAGATGAAGCAGCTCCTGTTCGAATACATCGACGCGCACCTTGCGGACGCGCGTGCCGAGTACGAGCGGCTCATCGCGTCGCCGGGCGAGGTCGAGCGGATCCTGCGCGACGGCGCCGAGAAGGCGCGCGCCGTCAGCCGGCCGTTTCTCGACGAGATCCGGCGCGCGGTCGGCGTGCGGCCGCTGGGTTAGCGTTCAGTCCCGTGCGCGAATGCCGATCTCGCGCACGATCAGCACTTCCGCGAGCTCGTCGTTCTCGCGCCGAATCCACGTCGTCGGGTATTCGATGCCGCCGAGCGCCTCCCAGTGAAGGAGGCTCGCTTCGACGCTGACGGGGCCGCCGTCGCCGTCGTCGACGGTGGTTGCGATGCGGACGAGGCGATCGTCATCGTCGATCCAGGCGCGAACCTCGGCGCCGCCGTCGGGCGTGAAGCGGACGATTCGGTGCGGCTTCCCGTCGATCGCGCCGGCTGATACGGCCGCGGAGGCCGAGAGCGCGCCGCGAACGAACCCGTGCGGAGTCAGCCAATAGCGGTGCCGCTCGTTCCACGACGCATCGGGGCCGACCGTCCGCGCGGAGGCCCCCGACGCTCGTGCGGCCCCGCCGCCGTCCGCGTGCTCGCGCTCGATCGTCAGCGTGGCCGTCTCGAGGTCGAGCGCCCAACTCTCGTGCGCGATGCGGCGATGGCGGCGCGTCGGCGGCGGAGGCGGCGGCACGTAGAGCGGATCGTCCGCCGCGGTTGTGCGCGCGGGCGTCGCGGCCGCGGGCGTTGACGCGCCGGCCGGCGGTGCGTCCGCCGGCGGCTCAGCGGGCGATGCGGACCTGCCGTTCCCGATCGGCTCGAATTCCGAGCCCGATGCGCGGATCCGGAGTGCTGCGACGCGCTCGAGCCCGAGCGCCGCAGAGACGGGCTCGAGCAGCGCGGCGATGTCTTCGGCCCGGACATCGCCCGGCAACGCGGTGAGCGCGGCCGCGGCGAACGCGGCCGGCCACGGCAAGCGAAGCGCTAACCTCGACATGCGTTCCTCCCCCCATCGTTCGTCGCCGTCAGGCTTTCGCCCGCGTTCGCCGGACGTTCGCGCGGCGCGCCGCCGTCCCGGCACGCCGCTGCCCGGCCGGCGCCAGCACCGTCCGCAGCCAACGGCCGGTGTGCGAGCGCGCGCATTCGGCGATCTCCTCCGGCGTGCCGCAAGCGATGATCTCGCCGCCGCCGGAGCCGCCTTCGGGCCCGAGGTCGATGATCCAATCCGCCGTCTTGATGACGTCGAGATTGTGCTCGATGA
>CAYMAF010000160.1:0-6742 GCA_964388365.1 uncultured Gammaproteobacteria bacterium
CGGCCGCGCAGATGTTCGATCTCGTGAACGACGTCGAGGCCTATCCCGAGTTCCTTCACGGCGTGCGGGACGCGCGCATCGAGGAAGAGGGCGACGGCTACATGCTCGCGACGATCGATGTCGGCCTCGGCGGCATCCACAAGAGCTTCACGACGCAGAACACGTTCGAGCGTCCGCATCGGCTCGATATCGAGCTCGTGTCCGGGCCGTTCCGTCATCTCGACGGGCTGTGGGAATTCGAGGACGTCGGCGAGCGCGAGTCCGAGGTCTCGGTCACGCTGACGTTCGAGGTCGCACCGTCGCCGCTGTCCGTCGTGTTCTCGATGGTCTTCGAGGAGCTCGTGCGCCAGCAGGTCGCGGCGTTCGTGCAGCGGGCCGAGGCCGTTTACGGCCCGGCGGTGCAATGAGCGCGGGCTTCGTGCGGCCTGCACGCAGCGGCGATCCGGATGCCGCCGTCGAGGTCGTGTACGCGCTGCCCGACGAGCAGCGGGTCGTGTCGGTGCCGCTGACGCCGGGTCTGACCGCGGGCGACGCGGTGCGCCGCTCCGGTCTGCTCGAGGCGTTTCCGGAGATCGAGCGTCCGCTCGTGCTCGGCCTTTTCGGCGAGCCTATCGCCGAAGACCATCTCCTCGCCGCCGGCGACCGCGTCGAGATCTCACGGCCGCTCGTGCGCGATCCGCGCGACCTTCGGCGCGAGCGCGTGGCGCGCGGCATTGGCGTCGCGGGCAAGAAACGCTGACGCCGTCGGCTCGGCGCGTCAGTCGCGCGCCGCCGTCTCGAGCGGGAGCTCGTCCTCGGATCCTAAGTCCGGAACACTCGCCGGCCCGCCAACGTGATGCTCGATGCGGGCGACCCGGTCGTTCTCGAAGTGCACGGTGAACCAGCGGCGCGCCGTTTCGCCGCGGCGCCCGCGGATGTAGTAGTACGGGTAGTCCCAGCGATCGGCGTGGAACGGATCCGCAATCATCGGCGTGCCGAGCAGGAATTGCACTTGGCTGCGCGTCATGCCGACGCGGACCTGCTCGATCGCCTCCCGCTCGACGATATTGCCCTGCTGGATGTCCATGCGATAGGCGCATCCCGCGAGCGACAGGCTCGCGACGCCGAGCGCACACAGGCACGCCGCGACGAGGCCGCGCGTGCGCGAATTTCCGCGCTGCGGCGAAGCGGTCCGGTGGAGAGACGTGCGTCGATGAGCCATAATGAGCCGCGGATCATACCCCATTTGATGCAGGTAAGTAGATAAGTGGAAGAAGGGCGCCAGGATCTGCGCAGGGCGGGGCTGAAGGTAACGTCGCCGCGGCTGAAGGTGCTCGAGGTCCTCGAGAAGAGCGAAGAGCGTCATCTCTCGGCCGAAGGCATCTATCGCGCGCTGCTCGACGCCGGCGAGGAGCTCGGTCTTGCCACGGTATACCGCGTGCTCACGCAGTTCGAGCGTGCCGGCCTCGTGACCCGGCACAATTTCGAAGGGGGCACGGCGGTCTTCGAGCTCGCGGATCGCAATCACCACGATCACATGGTCTGCCTCGATACGGGCAAGGTGATCGAATTTTTCGACGAGCGAATCGAGCAGATCCAGCACGAGATCGCGAACCGCTTCGGCTACGAGATCGAGGACCATAGCCTCGTGCTCTACGTTCGGCCGAAAGAGCCGCAGAAGCAATCGAGCTAGGCCCCGGGCGCGAGCCCGCGGGATCTATCCCGCGCCTCGCCCGATCATCTCTTCCGCGTGCGCGCGGGTGAGGTCGGTGATCTCGACGCCGCCGAGCATCCGCGACAGTTCCTCGATCCGTTCTTCCCGCGTCAGGCGCCGCACGGTCGTGCGGCTGGTCTTGCCGTCCGTTAGCTTCGAGACGCGATAGTGGTGCCGTCCCTGGCTCGCGACCTGAGGCAGATGCGTCACGCACAGCACCTGCCGGCTTGCGGCGATCTTCGCGAGCTTGCGGCCGACGATCTCGGCGACGCCGCCGCCGATTCCGGTATCGACCTCGTCGAAGACGAAAGTCGGCACCGGGGACGCATCGGCGCCGACGACCTCGAGCGCGAGCCCAATCCGCGACAGCTCGCCGCCGGACGCCATTTTTGCGAGCGGCCCGAACGGCAGGCCGGGGTTCAAGCGGACGCGGAACTCGATGCGGTCGATGCCGGATGCGTCCGCGCGCTCTTCGGGCTTGTCCTCGATGAGCACGTCGAACTGTCCGTGCCCGAGACCGAGCTCCGGAAGCTGCTCGGTGACCGCGTCAGCGAGCTTCGCCGCGGCGCGCTTGCGCGCCTTCGATAGCTTGCGGGCGCGCGCGAAGTACGCGTCCTTCGCGCGCTTCACCTCGGTCTCGAGCGCGTCGATCGATTCGCCGCCGGCCTCGAGCTCGTCGATTCGCGCCCGAAGCCGCGCGAGGACGCCGAACAGCTCGTCCTCGTCAACGCCGTGCCGGCGCGCGAGCGCTTTGATCCTCGCGAGGCGCGACTCGACGGCTTCGAGCCGTTCCGGATCGGGCTCGAGACGGTCGCGGTAATGGATCAGCGCGGACGCTGCTTCGCGCAGCTCGATCTCGACGTTCGCCAGCGCCGCGGCCGGCTCGCGCAGCGCGTCGTCGTGCTCGACGAGCCGCTCGAGCTCCTGCGCGGCGCGCGCGGCGAGGGCGTACGCGCTGAGCTCGGCCTCGTAGACCGCCTGGATCGCCGTCTCGAGGCCGCCGGCGAGCTTGTCGACGTTCGCGAGCCGCGCGCGCTCGGCATGGAGGCGCTCGGGCTCGCCGTCCTCGACCGCGAGCGCTTCGAGCTCCGCCGCGTGGAAGCGCGCGAGCTCGAGCTCGGCATCGCGCTGCGCATGGCCGCCGCGAAGCCCTTCGAGCCGTTCCTCGAGCTTGCGCCATTCGCGGAACGCGTCGGCGACCTCGGACGCGAGCGCTTCGAGGCCGCCGTGGGCATCGAGCAGCGCGCGCTGATTCGCGCTTTCGAGCAGTGACTGGTGCGCGTGCTGCCCATGGATATCGACGAGCAGCGAGCCGACGCGCTTCAGGTCCTGGAGCGTGACCGGCTGATTATTGATGAACGCGCGCGAGCGGCCCTCGTGGGAGATGACCCGCCGCAGCAGGCAGCGGTCCTCGTCGTCGAGGCCGAGCTCCGCGAGCAGCGCGACCGCGGGGTGGCCCGGCGGGCATTCGAACAGCACGCTGATCTCGGCCCGCTCGGCGCCGTGCCGCACGGCGCTTGCGTCGGCGCGGTCGCCGAGCGCGAGCCCGAGCGCATCGACGAGGATCGACTTGCCGGCGCCGGTCTCGCCGGTCACGACCGAAAGGCCGGCGTCGAGCTCGAGCTCGACCTCGTCGATCACGGCGAAATTCTTGACGCGTATCAAGCTCAGCATGGCATTCGCGCGGCGTTCGGCGCGTCGGGCGCAATCATCCTCGCGGCGTCGAGCGGTTGAACCGGCTTGCGCTGCCCCAGTTCAGCTTCGAGCGCAGCAGCTCATAGAAGTTGTGGTCCTTCGGATGCAGCAACGTCACGGTCGCGTCCGAGGCGCGAATCCGGAGTGTCTGGCCGCTCTCGAGCGGGCCGTACTCCTCGCCGTCGCATGCGACGAGCGCCGGCGTCTCGGTGCCCGGGTGCAAACGCACCTCGAGCACGCTCGACGAGTGCAGCACGAGCGGCCGATCGCTCAGCGTATGCGGGCATATCGGCACCATGACGATCGCGTCGAGGTTCGGCTGGATGATCGGACCGCCGCACGAGAGCGCGTACGCCGTCGAGCCGGTCGGCGTCGCGACGACGAGGCCGTCGCCGCCGTGGGTATTAACGTAGCAGCCGTCGACCCATGTCGCGAAGTCGAGAATCCGGCTGCTGCCGCGCTTTTGCAGCACGACGTCGTTCAGTGCAATCATCGGCGCGCGCCGCTCGCCGTCGCCGTCGAGCTCGGCTTCGAGCATGCGCCGCTTCTCGGCGACGTGATCGCCGCCGAGGATCGCGTCGATCGTCTCGAGCGCGTGCTCGGGCAGGATATCGGTCAGGAAGCCGAGCTTGCCGAGGTTCACGCCGAGCAGAGGCACGCCGTGCCCGGCGACCCGGCGCGCGGCGTGCAGCATCGTGCCGTCGCCGCCGATCGCGATCAGGACATCGGCGCGCGCCGCGAGCTCCGCTTCGTCGAGAACTTCGATGCCCCCGATCCGGCGCGCGATCGCCTCGCCGGACGGCGGCGCGAAGATCCGCGCCTCACGCGATTTGACATGGGCAATGACGCGTGACGCGGTTTCCGCGACCCTCGCATCGGACAGCCTGCCCCAGAAACCGACGTGCTCGAATGTGTACTTCATGCGGTCGGAACGCCCCCCAACTGCGGATTGTAGCGGCAAAAGCGGCCGGCGGAGCGGGTGCGTCCGGGCGCGACGCGCGCCGGCGCCGGCCGTGCGGGGGCGCGGCGGCGCGCCGCGGCTCCTTGACAGTCGCGCGAGGGCGTTGCTAGCTTCCACATCGCGTAAATCCGGGCTGTTACAAGGGGTTGCGGAATCCGCGGTCAGCGGCCGCGGCACCCGCATCCGAGGATCATGGCAGTCAGCAAAGGTGACTTCCCGGACGAGCGGGCGCAGCACCTGCTGCGCGTGCTCGTCGACAAGTACATACGCGAGGGACAACCGGTCGGATCGCTGACCCTGTCCCGTGATTCGGGGCTCGATCTCAGCCCGGCGACGATCCGCAACATCATGGCGGATCTCGAGGAGATGGGTTTCGTCACGTCGCCGCACACCTCCGCCGGCAGGATTCCGACGATCAAGGGCTATCGCCTGTTCGTCGACACGCTGATCAAGCTCACGCCGCCGCGGGACGACGAGGTCGCGCAGTTCCGCGAGAAGCTGCAGGAGGCCGCCGGCGACCCGCAATCGCTCGCGTCGTCGGTTTCCGCGCTGCTGTCGATGGTCACGCAGCTCGCGGGCATCGTCACGGTGCCGCGCCGAGCCCATTCGTCGCTGCGCCAGATCGAGTTCCTGCCGCTCTCGAACCGGCGCGTGCTCGCGATCCTCGTCGTCAACGAACGCGAGGTGCAGAACAAGATCCTGAACGTCCATCGGGATTTCACCGAGGACGAGCTGCGTCAGGCCGGCAACTTCCTCACGGAGCAGTTCGGCGGCCGCGACCTGCGCCAGGTGCGGCGCGAGCTCGTCGAGCAGCTCGAGAAGACGCGCGAGTCGATGAACGCGCTGATGGTCGAGGCGATCGAGCTCGCCCAGCAGGCGTTCCCCGAGGAGGAGCAGGCGGGCTACGTGCTCTCCGGGGAAACGAACCTGATGGTCGAGGAGCTCGGCGACATGGAGAAGCTGAAATCGCTGTTCAACGCGTTCAGCCGCCAGCACGATATGCTGAGGCTGCTCGACCAGAGCCTGAACTCGGACGGTGTGCAGATTTTCATCGGACAGGAATCCGGCTATCAGATCCTCGAGCAGTGCAGCATCGTCGCGGCGCCGTACACGACCGAGGACGACACCATGGGGGTGCTCGGCGTGATTGGCCCGACGCGGATGGCCTATGAGCGGGTCATCCCGATCGTCGACGTCACGTCGAAATTGCTCGGTCGCGCCTTGAAGTCCGGCCACTAGCCCCCATAGCAGCCTTTCCCGCATCTATCACCTGCGGCCGGGAGGCCGACGGAGGAGCTTTTGTGATGACCGAAGAGGCCAAGGAACCGCGGTCCGCGGATCCGGAATCCGGCGCGAACGGCGCCGAGCGCAGTGAGGCTTCCGAGGGCGCGCCGCCGGGCGGGCTGCAAGAGGAGCTGGAAGCCTTGCGCCGCAAGGCCGAGGAGAACTGGGAAAATTACCTGCGCGCGGTCGCGGAGCTCGACAACTTCCGTAAGCGCAGCGCACGGGAGCTCGAGACGGCCCGCCGCTACGCCGCCGAGCGGCTCGGGCAGGCGATCCTGCCGGTCCGGGACAGCCTCGAGGCGGCACTCTCGTCGGGCGACAACATCACCGTCGAGACGCTCCTCGAGGGCGATCGTGCGACGCTCAGGCTTCTCGACGACGCGCTCGCGAGCGTCGGGATCCGGGAAATCAATCCCGTGGGCGAGCCGTTCGATCCGACCAAGCACGAGGCGATGACGTTGCAGCCGAGCGCCGATCACGCGCCGGACACCGTCGTTGCCGTCATTCAAAAGGGGTACGAGCTTCACGACAGGCTGCTTCGGCCCGCACGGGTCGTCGTGGCCGCCGCGCCGCAGCCGCAAGGCGAAGAGTGACTCGGCGGGGTTGAATTGCGTCGGGCGTCCCCCCACCTACGGGGACAAAGGTCGAATTTCGGGTATTCGAGAATCCAATCTAGCCGAGTCGAGGTGTGGCAGTTATGGGACGAGTAATAGGTATCGATCTGGGCACGACCAACTCGTGCGTCGCGATCATGGACGGCGGGACGCCGAAGGTCATCGAGAACAGCGAAGGTGACCGCACGACACCGTCGATCGTCGCGTTCACGAAGGACGGCGAGGTGCTGGTCGGCCAGACGGCCAAGCGCCAGGCCGTCACGAATCCGAGCAACACGCTCTTCGCGATCAAGCGGCTGATCGGGCGCCGCTATGACGACCACGTCGTCGAGAAGGACGCCCATATGGTGCCGTACAAGATCGTGAAGGCGGACAACGGTGACGCATGGGTCGAGGTCAACGGCAAGCGCATGGCGCCGCCGGAGATCTCCGCGCGCGTGCTCGCGAAGATGAAGCAGACGGCCGAGGACTACCTCGGCGAGAAGGTCACCGAGG
>CAYMAF010000161.1:0-6727 GCA_964388365.1 uncultured Gammaproteobacteria bacterium
ATCCTGATCGACCGCGACACGTACAACGACGGCTCGATGATGGCGCTCGACGAGCACGGCAATCCGCTCGGCGGCATCCGCAGCCCGTACGTCGACGTGCCGGTGGCGAAGTACGCGCCGTTCAACACCGCGCGCGAGCCGCTGATCGACGGTGCCGCGGCGTGGATCGTCGCGAACGGCGGCATCGACGGGGCCCGCATCATGTGCCGGCTGAGCGCGTACCAGGAGCCGTTCTCGGCGAGCAAGCTCCGTGAGCTCTACGGTGACAAGCGCACCTATCTTCGCCGCTTCGAGCAGCGGCTCGACGAGCTCGAGCGCGAAGGCTGGTCGCTGCCGGTCTACCGTCAGCTGATCCTCGCCGACGCCGCCGCGATCGACTTCTGACGCGCGGCCCGCATCGCGCGCGAGAACGGCGGACGGGGCTCATCGCCCCGCTGGACCGCTACGACCTTGGCGGTGCATCATTCTCGCGATCGATTCTGTTTTCGGCCGTGCCCGCATACTGCCTGCCCCCCGAGGGCACCGGCCGAGGCATCCCGACCGTGAGGGCAAGGAGATCCGCCATGTCGCCGAAGCTCCCGCTCGCCGTCCTCGTCCTGCTCTTCTCCGCTTCCGCCGCGCCCGCGTTCGCGCAAGCCGGCAGCGACGGGATGCCGCCGCTGATCGATCGCGAGATCTTTTTCGGCGATCCCGAGCTGTCCGGGGCGGCGATCTCGCCGGACGGCGCGTTCATCGCGTTCATGAAGCCGTTCAACGGCGTCCGTAATGTCTGGGTGAAGCGGACCGACGAGCCTTTCGACGCCGCGCGCCCCGTGACCGCGGACGAGCGCCGGCCGATCCCGCAGTTCTTCTGGAGCCGGGACGGGCGCCAGATCCTGTTCGTTCAGGACCGCGACGGCGACGAGAACTACAACCTCTATGCCGTCGATCCGCGCGCCGAGCCGGCCGAGGGCCGCGCCGTGCCGGACGCGCGCAACCTCACCGCGGCCGAAGGCGCGCGCGTGATGCTGTACGCGCTGCCGAAATCGCGGCCCGACAAGGCATTCATCGGCCTGAACGACCGCGATCCGGCCTGGCACGATCTCTACGAGCTGACGCTGTCGACCGGCGAGCGGCGGCTGCTGCGTGAGAACACCGAGCGCATCACTGACTGGGTCTTCGATCTCGACGGCGAGCTGCGCCTCGCGCTGCGTGCGCCGATCACCGGCGAGACCGAGATTCTCCGCGTCGACGACGACACGTTCACGCCGCTTCAGGTCTGCAGCGTCTTCGAGTCGTGCAGCCCGGCACGCTTCCATCCGGACGGCCGGCGCGTGTACATGGTCACGAACCGCGGCGACGACGTCGATCTCGTCCGCTTGACGCTGCTCGATATCGAGAGCGGCGACGAAGCGCTCGTCGAGGCGGACCCCGAGAGCCGTGTCGACCTCGCATCGCCGATCTTCTCCGACCGCACCGACGAGCTCGTCGGCACGGTCTACATCGACGACCGGCCGCGCGTCCGCTGGCGCAACGGCGAATGGGAGCGAAGCTACGCCGAGCTCGAACGGCGCCTGCCGGGGCTCGAGATCCGGATCGGGTCGTCGACGCTCGACGAGCGGCGGTGGATCGTCGTCGCGGCCGGCGACGTCGAGCCGGGCGAGACCTACCTGTTCGACCGGCAAACCGGCGAGCTGACGCTTCAGTATCGAATCCGGGAGCGCCTGCCCCGCGAGCATCTCGCTCCGATGACGGCGATCCGCTACACGTCGTCCGACGGCCTGTCGATTCCGGCCTATCTCACGCTGCCGAAAGGCGTCGAGCCGCGCGCGCTTCCGCTCGTCGTCGTGCCGCACGGAGGGCCGTGGGCGCGCGACGCGTGGCGCTACGACACGCTCGCGCAATTCTTCGCGAATCGCGGCTATGCCGTGCTGCAGCCGAACTTCCGCGGCTCCACGGGATACGGCAAGGCATTCCTCGATGCCGGCAACGGCGAATGGGGCGAGAAGATGCAGGACGACATCACGTGGGGCATCCGGCATCTGATCGAACGGGGCATCGCGGACCCGGAGCGGGTCGGCATCTTCGGCGGATCGTACGGCGGCTATGCCGTGCTCGCCGGTCTCGCGTTCACGCCGGAAGTCTACGCCGCCGGCGTCTCGCTCGTCGGCCCGTCGAACCTGTTGACGCTGCTCGAATCGATTCCGCCGTATTGGGAAGCGATGCGCACGATGCTGCACGAGCGCGTCGGGGACCCATCCGATCCCGCGGATCGCGCGCGGCTCGTGCGCCAGTCGCCGCTCTACTCGGCGGACGAGATCCGCGCGCCGCTGCTCGTGATCCAGGGCGCGAACGATCCGCGTGTGAAGAAGGCGGAGTCCGAGCAGATCGTCGTCGCGCTCCGCGAGCGCGGTTTCCCGGTCGAGTATCTGCTGGCGCCGGACGAAGGACACGGCTTCGCGCGCCCCGTGAACAATCTCGCCGCGTTCGCCGCAGCCGAGCGCTTTCTCGCGGTGCATCTCGGTGGCCGCCATCAGGAAGACGGATCGCCCGAAGTCTTGCGGCGGCTTACCGAGCTGACCGTGAACCCGACCGACGTCGAGCTGCCGGCGGATCTCGATGCCTCAGCATCCCGCGCGCCGCGCTCCGAGGGCGCGCCGTCGGGGCCTCAATGACCGCGAACGGCGCGCTTCCGGAACGGTCTCGTCCCCGGTTGACACGCCGTGTTCCGGGACGAGAGCATCGTGACGCATTGCACGGCCCAATCGCGGCGGGGCCGCCCGCCGCAACGAGCGCTCGAAGGGGGAACGCTTGATCGACCGCAGGCAGCTCATTCGCTCGGGCCTCGCGCTCGCCGCAAGCCTTTCCGCGGGCACCGTCTCCGCGGCCGTCTCGGTGTCCGGGCCCGCCGCCCTGCGCCGCCTCCGGCCGGCGCGCTTCGTCTTCGACCGGCGCGTCGCGGCAGCCGTTGCGGCGGCGCGGGCCGCGGCGGTGTTCGGCGCGCCGGCCGTCGGCATCGAAGACGACCTGACCCGGCTCTGGTACGACGATCTCGACCTCGAATGGAAACGTGCGCCGATGACGCTCGCCGGCGTCACGACGCCGCAAGCCCTGTTCATCCTCGAAACGCTTGCCGCGGACCGCGGCATGCGCGTCGTCTACCGCGGGGAGCACGAAACTCGTCCGGACGGGCGCGTGCGGCACCGGCTCAGCGGGCCCGCAGCGCTGCTCGACGAGTGGCCGAGCCCGTCATGGACCGCCGTCGGCGCCCGTCTGATGCGCTGCCCGGCGAGCCGCGTGACGGCCGCGATCGAGGTCGAGACCGTCGAGCCCGGATTCGCCGGACGTCGCCGGACCGCGCCGCTGCGCTCATGGATCATCGCGCCGCGCTCGCCGGACCTTGAGCCCGTTTGACCGCGGCCGGATGCGGCCGATCGAGCAAGAACCGACGGGGGGGAGAAGCCATGGCGATACTGCCGCCGGGCGTCGGCGCCGAAGCGTTCGAGGCCGCGATGCGCGAGCTCCGAGCGATCGTCGGCGACGAGTGGGTCTTCACCGCCGATGAGGACCTCCAGCCCTACCGGGACCATTTCTCGTATCTGAAGGACCAGCCGAACGAGCCGGTCCCTTCGGCCGCGGTCGGCCCCGACCGCGTCGAGCAGGTCCAGGCGATCGTGCGCATCGCGAACCGTTACAGGATCCCGCTTTATCCGATCTCGACCGGCAAGAACTTCGCGTACGGCGGTCCGGCGCCGAACGTCCGCGGAAGCGTCACGGTCGATCTGAAACGCATGAACCGGATCCTCGAGGTCGACGATAAGCGCCACTTCGCGCTCGTCGAGCCGGGCGTCTCGTATATCGACCTGTACCGCTACATTCAGGAGCGGGGCCTCAAAGTCTGGATCGACACGCCGGATCCCGGCTGGGGCAGCCCGATCGGCAACGCGCTCGATCACGGCATCGGCTACACGCTCGGCTTCTATCGCGATCATTTCGGCGCGCATTGCGGCATGGAGGTCGTGCTGCCGAACGGCGAGCTGATGCGCACCGGCATGGGCGCGATGAGCACGGCGAGGACGTGGCACGAGTACCGCCACGGCTTCGGGCCGGATCCTGCGGGCCTGTTCGGGCAAGGCAATTTCGGCATCGTCACGAAGATGGGCTTTCGGCTGATGCCGCAGCCGGAGCACTGGCGGAACGGGCTCGTGACCGTGCCGAAGCGGCGCGATCTGATCCCGCTCGTCGACACGGTGAACTATCTGACGGATCTCTTCCTTATCGGCGAGCCGTGGTACGGCAGCCCGCTGCGTGCATTGATGAGCGATCGCGCGTTTCGCGACGCCGCGAGCCGATTCGACGAGGCCGCGATGGATCGGCTCGCCGCGGACGCGGGGCTACATTCGTGGCAGGTCGAGCTGCAGTTCTACGGCTCGGAGCGCACAACGCTCGCGGGATGGGAATACGCTAAGGAGCTCGTCGAGCGCGCCGTGCCGGGCGCACGCTTCGTCGACGGCGAGTCCCTGCCGGTCCCGCTGACGCCGGAGCAGATCCACCGCACGACCGGTCCCTACCCGACGAGCATGCGGCGCAACGTCACGCAGGGCGTGCCGGGCCTCGGCATTTGGTCTATGACCGGCCGCTCCGAGATAAATCCGAACGAATGGGACGAGACGCACGTCGGCCTGTTCTCGGTCGTGCCGCGCAGCGGCGAAGCAGTGCTCGAAGCCCAGCGCGTCTTCGCGGACATCGCGCGCAGCCTCGACATCCCGGCGTTCAACAACGCGATCGGCACGCCGGTCAACTGGTATCAATTCTGCTTCCTAATGGGCAGCGGCTTCGGCATCCCGCGCGACTTCACGCCGGAAGGCAAGAAGCGCGCGGCCGACGTGCTGCGGCGCATCCTCGAGGAGAACACGAAGCACGGCTACGGCGACTATCGGGCGCCGCCGATGCTTCAAGACGACGTCTCCGATCAGTACGATTTCAACGGCCATGCGCTGCGCCGCTTCAACGAAACGTTGAAGGACGCGATCGACCCGAACGGCATCCTGGCTCCGGGCCGATGCGGGATCTGGCCGGCGCCGTACCGCTCGTTCAGGGGGGCATTTCGGACATGACGACGAAAGCGTGCACTTCACGCACGGCGGCCGCGCTAGGCGCCGTGCTGCTCGCAGCGCACGGCGCCGTGACCGCGCAGGCGCCGGCGGAAGGCGGCCCAGCCGGCGAGATCGACGCGTCGGCCGATGCCGTCGCTCGCGGACAGGACAAGTTCGCGCACGCGTGCGCGCCGTGCCACGGCCGCGGCCCGGGCGACGACGGCCAGGCTCAGCTTCCGGGCACCGCGGCGCTCGCGATCAAGTATCGGGGCGCGCTGCCCGCCGCGCTCGAGGACCGCACCGATCTCGGCTACGAGGTGCTCAGGGTGTTCGTGCGGAACGGCTCGTGGTCGATGCCCCCGTTCCGGCCGACCGAGCTGACGGACGACGAGATACGGGATATCGCCGCCTATCTCGCCGTATCGTCGCGCCACGCCGAAAGCCCCGACTGAGCGCGACGCAGACGAGACGCGGCCTCCACACCGATCGCGAGAATGCAACCCACCGCGTCGCGCCGCCGAGCGGCCGCGCGCGCTATAGTCGTTCGACGCAGAGCGAACTTCCGAAAGATGCCGAGACGACGTTCGACGATTCACGCCTTCGCCGCTGCGCTCGCGCTGATCGCCGCGCGCGACGGCTCGACCGACGCGCGTGCCGAGAACGGCATGAGCCTCGACGAGCAGCGGCGATGTCTTGCGCTCACGATGTATTTCGAGGCCCGCAGTGAAGGGCCCGAAGGCATGCGTGCCGTCGGCTCGGTCGTGCTGAACCGCGTCGAAAGCGATTCCTTTCCGTCGACCGTCTGCGAGGTCGTCTATCAGGGCGGCGAAACGCCGCCGTGCCAATTCTCCTGGTGGTGCGACGGCAAGAGCGACGTGCCGCGCGACCGCGAGCAGTGGGAGATCGCGCTCGCGCTCGCCGCGGAAATGCTCGAGGACCGCGGCGACGATCCGACCGGCGGCGCGCTGTTCTTCCACAGCGCCGCGATCCCGACGCCGTGGCGCGTCGAGCGCACCCGGACGGTGCAGATCCTCGGGCACGTCTACTATCGTTGAGCGGCGCCGTCCCCGGCCGTCATTCCGCCGTCGAGTACGCCCGATCCTTCCACTCGGCGCGCACGCCTCGCCAATAACCGAGCGCGGAATCCCACGTCATGGCGAGAAAGAGCGCCGCCGCCGCGGGCAACGTCAACGTCCACGCGGCCGGCAGACCGTAGAACCGAACCGTCGGGAGATAGGCCGCGGCCATCGCCGCGAGCGCCGCAGCGCCCGCGGCAGCCGCAGGTATCGATCCAGAGAAAAGCGCCGCGATCGGCGCGACGAACACGATCAGCATCGCGGCCGTCGTCGCCGCGAGCCACGACGGCGAATAGCGTAGCTGCGTGAATGCCGTGCGGCTGACCATCCGCCAGAAATCCCCGAGCCCGTACTCGCGCAGGCTCCGCACCGACCGGCTCATCCCGATCCAGATGCCGTGACCGTCGGTCTTCAGCCTCGCGGCGAGCGTGCAGTCGTCGATCAGCGCGCCGCGCAGCGACTCGAACGCCCCGATCCCGCGGAGCGCGTCCGCGTGCACGAGGACGCAGCCGCCGGCCGCAGCCGCGACTCGGCTCGTCGGCGACGCGGCGAGCGCGAACGGATAGATCAGCTTGA
>CAYMAF010000162.1:0-6725 GCA_964388365.1 uncultured Gammaproteobacteria bacterium
CCGCGAACGCGGCGTTCGGCGTGTATCCCGAGGACGACAACGTGCACCTGTGCGCATCGATGCTCTACCACTCCGCGCCGCTTCGCGGCGTCGAGGTCGCACTGAACATGGGACATCCCGTCGTCCTGTGCGGGAGCTGGCAGCCGGAGCTGCTCCTTCGGCTTATCGACACGCACCGAGTCACGACGACGTTCATGGTGCCGACGATGTTCGTGCGTTTGCTGAAGCTCCCTGCGGAGATCCGCGAACGCTACTCGGCCTCGTCGCTGCGGTTCGTCGTGCACGGCGCCGCTCCGTGTCCTCCGGAGATCAAGCGCCAAATGATCGACTGGTGGGGCAACGTGATCTGGGAGGCTTACGGGGCGACCGAGGCCAGCGGCACGATCGTCAGCGCCGAGGAATGGCTCGAGCGGCCGGGCACCGTGGGGCGCCCGATGCCGGGCTCGGATATCAAGATCCTCGACGAGTCCGGCCGCGAGCTGCCGCCTTTCGAGGTCGGACTCGTGTACATCTTGCCGCATACCGGCGAGCAGTTCGCCTACAAGGACGATGCAGCAAAAACCCGGGCCAGTATCCATGGACGTTACGTCACCGCCGGAGACCTCGGCTATCTCGACGATGCCGGCTACCTGTTCCTCTGCGGCAGACGATCGGACCTGATCATCTCGGCCGGAATGAACATCTATCCTGCGGAGATCGAGATGGCGCTCGTGCAGCATCCCGCCGTCTCGGACTGCGCGGTCGTCGCCGAGCCTCACGCGCTGCTCGGCGAGGTGCCGAAGGCCTTCGTGCAGGTCGAGCCCGAAGTGAAAACCGGGCCGGCGCTGACCGCGGCCCTGCTCCGGCATCTCAGCGCGCACCTCTCGGCCGCGAAGCTCCCGAAGCGCTTCGAGTACGTCGAGCGCGTCCCGAGGGACCCGAGCGGCAAGCTCTACAAACGGCTTCTCGAATGACTACGATCGGCTTGCAGAATGAGCAGACCATTTATGATACTTTTCCTCTTCCTGTCTTTTCTCGGATCCAGTATCTTATGGCAACTGAAGCTGCCGACCGCGCCACTCAGATCGCGGACGAAATGCACACGACTGTCGAAGCCTACGTGATGGCCCAAAACCGGGGAGACCCGAAAGCGGTGCTGGAGTTCTTCCACAAGAGCTCGCCGACGTACGAATCGACGCGCCAAATGCTCCATCAGGTCTTCTTGAACTACAAGCTGAAGAACGAGCTCCTCGGCCTGAGCTTCGTCGGCACCGACGATCCTTACGCCTATGTCCGTATCCGGCAGCGGACCGAAAAGGTCGAGGGCCCGGACTTCATGGACAACGTCACCGACTTGCTGGTCGTGCTGCGACAAGACGAAGACGCGTGGAAGATCTGGGCCCAGGCGCTCCTCGGCGCCGAGGCGGTGCAGCCGGGGAACGCGGCCGGTGAGCGCTAGTCAAGCAAGGCGCAACGAGCTCAACGAGTTTCAGAGCTCGCTCGACGCCTTCTTGGCGCACGTGCACCGCGAAACCAAAGTCCCCGGGATCGCGGTCGCGGTCAGCATCGAGGGCACCCGAATTCGCTCGAGCATCGGCGTCGTCGCATTGGATCGGGACGAGCCGATCACAGCCGATACGCCGTTTCACCTCGGATGCATCACGAAGCTGTTTCTATCGATCGCCGTGCTCGAGCTCGCGCGGCAAGATCAGCTCGATTTGAGCACGCCGATCCATGAGTACCTACCGGATCTGCGCGACACGATTCATGGCCGGACCGTTACGCTGAGCCATCTGTTGTCGCATACGAGCGGCTACCAGGGCTTGAACATCATGGAGCCGGGCACGCTCGCGATGCGCTGGAGCGATTTCGTCGAGCACCTGCGCGCCGCGCCCCAGCACTTCACCCCGGGGACGGTGTTCAGCTACGAGCACAGCGAGAGCCTCGTCATCGGCGAGATCCTCCGGCGGGTGACCGGCTCGAGCGCGATCGCGCTGATCGAGGAGATGATCTTCGCGCGGCTCGGCATCGTGCCGCATACCATTGGTGACGAGGACAGTCCCGCGCAGGCCGGTCAGCACGTGCTCGATCCATCGACACGGCAGTTCAAGCAGGTGCGCTGGTCCGATCTCGCGGCGAACGGCGCCGCGAGTGTCGCGCCCGAGTGGGAAGCCGCATTCTCGAGGCATTCGCTGCCCGTCGAGGGGCTGATATCGATCGCCGAGCTGATCATGGGGCAGCAGGGCTCCTCGCACGCCGCACCGCAGCTGTCCGCGGCGACGCTGAGCTTGCTGCAGCGGCCGGCCGTCGAGATCGTACCGGTCATCGGCGGCCCACTCGCCGAGACATTACCCGCGACATTCGGTCTCGGCGCGTCGCGCTGGCGCGACGGCTTCTGCGGGATCGCCGGTGCGACGTACGGTCAGTGTCAAGGTTTTCGTTTCGACGCGCGCACCGGCATCGCAGTCGCCGTCGGCGTGAACGCGCAGCAGCGCTACCTGCGCGATCTCGTCATCGGCCGAATCTGCGAAACGTTGGCCGGCGCCGGGACGGAAGACGCTTCGGCGACGCCCCCGCCCGATTTCGATCTCGAGGATGCCGCCGGCGAGTACCACGGCGCGCGGAACGATCGGCTGCTCGTCGACGTTGACGACGGCCGGCTCGCGATCGTTCTCGAGTCCGGCGCGCTGCCGATGAAGATACGGGCCGAGGTCGTACGAGGACCGGAGGGACGGCTCGTGCTGAGCTCGCCGCTCCCCGAGCTCGCGGTCGGCTTGTTTCGCACCGACGACGACGATTTCGGCATCATGATCGGCGTCTCGGCGTACCGGCGTGTGCGCCGCCCGGGCCAGTGATCGATATCGACCTCGCCGAGTTTCTCTGCGCGGCGATCGCACAGGCTGCGAACCGCGATCCGGCCGCGATCGGTGCCGCGACTCCGCTCCTCGACCTCGATCTCGACTCGCTGACGCTGGTCTCGGTGCTCTCCCAGATCGAGGCCGTCTACGGGATCGAGCTCGAGCCCGAAGAGATCATGTCGATGCTCGAGGCATCGCGAATCGGCGACCTCGCCGCGCGGATCGAGGCCGCTCTTGCGGGTCGACGCGGATGAATCCGTCAAGGGTCGATGGAACGAGCACCGGCGCGGTAGAATCGCGCGGTGAGCCTTACCGACAAGCAACGCCGTCATCTTCGGGGCCTCGCCCACGGCTTGAAGCCGGTCATTCGCGTCGGCCATGCCGGCATCAGCGATGCCGTGGTCGCGGAAACGTCTCGGGCGCTCGAAGCCCACGAGCTGATCAAGGTACGAGTGGCCGACATGGAGCGCGCCGAGCGGGACGAGGCCCTCGCATCGCTCGCGGCTCGAACCGAAAGCGAAATGGTCGGCCGGATCGGACACACGGCCGTGCTTTACCGCCGGCACCCGAAAAAGCCGCGCATACTCGTTCCGGGTTGACCGAAACGCAGCGGGCCTGTCGCGGACCGCCCGCGCGCTCGGCCGATGCGTTTCCGCGGAAACGTTTCGTGAATGCGAATCGTTCCGCAAACACCTCCGCGGAAACGCGAGGCCGGCCTCGAGCGCCGCCTCACGGACGTCAGCCCACCGCGCTACTCCTGCGGCTCGGCATCCTCCGACGCATTCGGCGTCAGCAGCACCTCGATGCCCGGCCGCGCCGAAGCCTCATCGCCGATCAGCCCGCCCGTCAGACGGCGAACGAGGCCGAAGTCGTTGAGCAGGCTGTAGATGAAGCCGACGACGATGAAGAAGGCGACGAGCCGCGGCCAGGCCGCGGGCCGCTGACCGAAACGGTCCCGCGCGACGATTCGTGCGCCGCGCGGCAGCTTCGCGATGCCCGTCAGCGATTCGCCGAAAGGCACGTTGAGCCGCGCGCGCGCGTTCACGGCCCAGCCGTTCGCATCGAGAATCGGGCCGAGATTGCGCTTACGCAGCTTGAGCCACGCGATCAGCGTGGACGGCCCGGAAACGATCAGCAGGAGCACGGCGACCGCGATGCAGAGCTGCCAGAACGGCAGGCTCATCAGGCCGCTCGCATAGCCTGCGATCGCCGCGGCCGCGGTCGCGAGCGCGCCGAAAGCGACGCCGAGCGCCGCGACGGTGCCGACGTCGATCTTCTTCGCTTGCTCGGGCTTCGTCTTGTCGACGGTCGCGACGGTCTCGGCCGTCGTCTCGAGCTGCTGAGACGCGGCCGCGTCGGCCGCCGCCGCGCGTTTCGCGACCTGCTCCTCGATCAGCCGCACGAGCTTCTTATACGGCGCCCAGAAAGCCTGGCGAATGCTGATCGGGTTGTCGACGATCTTCGTGATCGTCGCATCCCAGTCGCGGCCCGCGCGATCGTAGAAAATGCCGTTGCGGCCGACCATGAGATTGTCGGAGTCCCCGTTCGTGACCGCCGCGACGATCTGCTTCTTCTCGCCCGTCGCGCGCCGCGTGATGTCGCAATAGATGAGATACGTGCCGGCCATCGACACCATCGGCGCCGCCTTCGCGGCGTCGTCGACATACAGCGTCAGCTCGCAGCTGCGCTGATCGATATACAGCGTGCCGGCCTGAAAGATCGCCTTTTCGCCGCTCGTGTAGAACTGCCGGAAATTGACGAAATTCTCGCAAAGATCCTTGAGGTACCGGCAATAGCGGACGAACCGGTCGACGTCCTCGATCAACGCGGCCGTGCCCGCCTCGGCCGAGTCGCGCTCGATCAGCGTGCGCAGCCGCTGCTCGTCGTCGCCGCGCGCGATCTCCTCGAGCCGCTCGCGCGGAAGCGCAGCGCACTTCGACGCAGCGAGCGCGGCGCTCCATTCCAGGTACGGCGCGAGCTTCGCCTGAATGGCGCGAAACTCCTCCTGCGTGAGCCTCTGGCCGTCGCCGCCGAGCGGCACGACGACCTCGTCGCGAAACCGCGCGACCCGCTCCTCCCAGGCCGGATTGATGCCCGTCGTCAGATCGAGCGGCTTGCCGGGCTCGACCTGCGCGAGCGGTAGATCGGCGACCTCGGCGGCCGCCTGCACGAACGGCGTCGATGCGAGCGTCTCGTAGACCGTCATCGCGCCGTTCATCGCGGCCGCGGCGCGCGGATCGAACTCGGCGAGGCGGCAGCGCGTGAAGTAGTCCGAGATCTTGTCGGCCACGGCTTCGAGGGCCTCGGCCGCCGCGCAGGTCGCGTCGCCGAGAACGCGTATCGCGGGATCCTCCTCGGCCCGCGCATGCAGCGCGGCTTGCGCCCGGACCTCCTCGATGAACTCATCGAGCTTGGCCGCCGACACGCCGACATTCCCCGACGCTTCGGTCTCGCCGCCGACGCAAGCGATCACATCGTCGATCAGCGCGGCGACGGCCTCGTCATCCGGCGCCGACGCGGCCGTCACGATGCCGTCGCCGTTGAACGGCATCTGCGCGAAGTGCGCCCGCGCGTCGTCCGTATCGGCGACGCTGATCGAGGTCGCGCCGGGCTTGCCGATCAGCTCGAGCACATGCCGCGCGGCGGCGAGCATCGCGGCGCCCTCCTCGGACGAATCGTCGATCGCCTCGAGCGGCAACGCGTCTCGAGGCTTCACGAGGTCGTCGGGATCCTTGAGGCGCGCGGCGGCCCATTTGATCGCGTCGATGAGCTCCTTCGCGCGCACGCGGCCGTCGCCGTCGGAGTCGATCAGCTCGAGCGTGCGCTCGTCGAAATGCAGGCCGTGAACCGGGCAGCCTAGCGCGGCCCAAAGCTTCTGATCGAGCTCGTCGAGCGCGAGCAGGTCGGCTCCCGACGTCAACGCGACTTGGTCGAAATCGCCAGCGCGGAAAAATTGCCAGACACGGCCAGACGTTCGTTGCTTCAAGCGTCACCTCGTCCGTCGAACGTGCTCATCCAAAGGAACAAACCGGAACCGGAAGCCGCGGCGCGGCTGCGCGCGGATTATAAGGTAATGCCGCGGACGCGACGATCACCGGAAGAAAACGCCGGCCGGACATGGAGTCGCTGAAAGGCTAATCGGCCGCCTTTCTCGCACGCACTCGAGCGACCTTTACATCGCTGATGACTTCGTGAGCAACCCACGACGCCGCCCGCCGCCGATTGACGATCGTCTACTCGGTCACCCTCCTTGCGTTTGCGTTATCGGTGCTGGCCGCGGCGGAGCTCGCCCCCCAAGCATCCCCGGCGCTGCGGATCGTTCTCCTCGGCTTGCCGCCAGCCCTGCTCTTGCTGCCTGGGGGTACCTGCAGATCGTCCGCAAGGACGACGAGAGAATGCAGATCCTCTACTTGCGGTCGGTATCCGTCAGCGCGGGAACCGTGCTAGTGGCGGCGACAGTGTGGGGAATGAAGGAAGTTCTGGCCGGCGTTCCGAGGTGTCCGATGTTCCTGCTCCTGCCCGTCTTTGCGGCCGTCTACGGCGTCGTCTTCGGTGTACTTTCGAGGCGCCAATGAAGAACTGTCTGCGGGAGCTGCGCAAGGCGCGCGGCTGGGCACAGGAAGACCTCGCGATCGAGCTTGGAGTATCTCGTCAAACGGTCAACGCACTGGAGGCGGGTCGCTATGATCCCTCGTTGCCTCTAGCCTTTCGGATCGCGAGAGTGTTCGAGACGACGATCGAGAACGTGTTCCACGACGGTCTCGAACCGCGATTGCGCGCCGTCCGGCCAGCGGACGATGACTGAGCCCAGGCGGGTTCCTCAGCTCGAGGGAATGGGGTGGACGATGGGACTCGAACCCACGACGGCCGGAACCACAATCCGGGGCT
>CAYMAF010000163.1:0-6704 GCA_964388365.1 uncultured Gammaproteobacteria bacterium
CGCTCGAGTTCCGGCTCGTCGACGTCGAGAACGACGTCTTCGACGCGGCGGCGCGGGGCCGCTCGCCGATCGGCTCGGAGCTCCTGCCGTGCGCAGAGGGGATCTACGATTCGCCGTACTGCGCGCCGGGTCAGGACGGCCGGCGTTACACGCTGCTGCGCCGCGACGTCATCGTCTCCGGCGACATGCTGACCGACGCGACGCCCGGCTACTCGCAGGGCCGCCCGGCGGTGAACGTGCGTTTGAACTCGCAGGGCGGCCGCCGGATGCTCGAGACGACGCAGGCGAACCTGCGCCGCCCGATGGCCGTGCTGATGGTCGAGGAGACGCCGCGGATCGTCGAGCGCGGCGGCGAGCAGGTCATCGAGACGGTGACCCGCGAGCGCGTGATCAATATCGCGACGATCCAGGGCGTGTTCTCGAGCAGCTTCGAGATCACCGGTCTTACGCCGTTCGAAGCGCAGGATCTTGCGCTCCTGCTGCGCTCCGGCGCGCTCGCGACGCCGATCTTCAAGATCGAGGAGCGCACGATCGGCCCGAGCCTCGGTCAGGACAACATCGAGCGGGGGCGCAATGCGGTCATCGTTGGCTTCATCGCCGTCGTCGTGTTCATGCTGGTCGTCTATCGAGTCTTCGGCGTGATCGCGAACATTGCGCTGCTCGCGAACCTCGTGCTGCTAATCGCGCTGATGTCGCTCCTGCAGGCCGCGCTGACGCTGCCCGGTATCGCCGGCATCGTGCTGACGCTCGGCATGGCGGTCGACGCGAACGTGCTGATCTACGAGCGCATCCGTGAGGAGCTTCGGAACGGCAACTCGCCGCAGGCGAGCATCCGGGCGGGCTACGAGAAGGCGTTCTCGAGTATCGCGGACGGCCAGATCACGACGTTGATCGCGGGCATCGTGCTCCTCGCGTTCGGCACGGGGCCGATCAAGGGCTTCGCGGTCACGCTGTGCCTCGGTATCGTGACGTCGATGTTCACCGGCATCGTCGTGACCCGAGCCATCGTCAACCTCATCTACGGTCGACGCCCGCAGCTGCGGCGTCTGTCGATCGGCGGCAGGGTGTCCAGTGCAACTGCTTAAAGGCGCTCCGAACTTTGATTTCATGGGGCATCGGAAGCCCGCCGTCGGGCTTTCGGTGCTGCTGGTCGTGATCGCGCTCGGCGCGATCGTCACCCGCGGGTTCAACTGGGGCCTCGAGTTCACCGGCGGCGTGCTAGCCGAGCTCAGGTTCGAGGGCGCCGTCGAGCTCGAGGACGTTCGCGCGAGCGTTACGCAGGCGGGGCACAGCGAGGCGCTCGTGCAGAGCTTCGGCACGTCGTCGGAAGTGCTGATTCGTTTGCCGCCGGTCGAGACGTCGGACGAGGCCTCGGCGCTTGTCGACGGCCTGCTGTCGGCGCTGCGCGAAGACGGCTATCGCGTCGAGCTGCTACGGCCGCCCGAGTTCATCGGCTCGCAGGTCGGCTCCGATCTCGCCGAGCAGGGCGCGCTCGCGATGCTGTTCGCGACGATCATGATCTTCGTCTACGTGATGTTTCGGTTCCGCTGGAAGTTCGCGGTCGGAGCCATCGCATCGCTCGTGCACGACACGCTCATCGTCGTCGGATTCTTCGCGCTGTTCGGGTACACCGTCGATCTCTCGGTGCTCGCCGCGGTCCTCGCCGTGATCGGCTACACGCTGAACGATACCGTCGTGATTTACGACCGTATCCGAGAGAACTTCCACCTGATGCGGCGCAGCTCGACGTACGAGATCGTCAACGCATCGCTTAACCAGACGTTGTCCCGAACGATCATGACGGCGGTCTCGACGCTGGTCGTGCTCGTCGCGCTCGCGGCGTTGGCAGGTGAAACGCTGTTCGGCTTTGCGATCGTTCTGATCGTCGGCGTGATCGTCGGATCGTACTCGTCGATCTACGTCAGCGGAGCGGCAGTCTTGTGGCTGAACGTCCTACCGGCAGACATGCTGCCGCCGAAGCGGGAAGAGGTCGATTCGATGCCCTAAGGGCGCGCTCCTTCCGGAGCCGCCCAGTCAAAGACCGCGTGCGTAAGGCGCGAGCAGCTTCGATAGCGCCGCGTAGATCTTCGGATTACCGGCGACGACGTTGCCGGATTCGAGATAGCGGTCGGTGCCGTGAAAGTCGCTGATGCGCCCGCCCGCCTCGCGAATGATCAGAGCGCCGGCGGCGATATCCCATTTGCTGAGGCCGAGCTCCCAGAACCCGTCGACCCTGCCGGCTGCGACGTAGCAGAGATCGAGCGCCGCGGAGCCGGGCCGGCGAACGCCGGCGGTTTCGACCATCACCGCGCGCAGCATTTTGAGATACGTGTCCATCCGCTCGTCGGTGAAACGATACGGAAAGCCGGTCGCGATCAGGCTGCCGGACAGGTGCTGGCGGCGGCTGACCCGGATCCGCCGACCGTCGAGCTGCGCGCCTTCGCCGCGGCTCGCGGTGAAGATCTCCTGCCGCATCGGGTCGTAGACGACCGCGTGCTGCAGCTCGCCTCGATGCGCGACGGCGATCGAGACCGCGAAGACAGGAAATCCGTGCAGATAGTTCGTCGTGCCGTCGAGCGGGTCGATGATCCACGTGTACTCGTGCTCGCCGGCCGAGCCGCGTTCCTCCGCGAGGATCGCGTGGTCCGGGTAGTGGTCGCGGATCACGCCGACGATCGCTTCCTCGGCCATGAGATCCACGTGGGTGACGTAGTCGTGCCGCCCCTTGTCGGTGATTTGCAGCGCGTCGAGCTGATTCCATTGGCGAATCATGATCTCGCCCGCCCGACGCGCGGCGCGGATGCCGATGTTGATCATGCCGTGCATAGCGGGGGCGCAGCGTAGAATAGTCGCCGTCGGAAGACAAATCGGAGCCTGTTCGGCCGAGCGCGCCTCATGCAAATTCCGGTCCGCATCGTACTCGTTGAAACCTCACATCCCGGGAACATCGGCGCCGCCGCGCGCGCGATGAAAACGATGGGGCTTTCCGACCTCGCGCTCGTGCGCCCGCAGGCGTTCCCGAGCGAAGAGGCGACGGCCAGGGCGTCCGGCGCCGCGGATCTGCTCGAGCGCGCGAGCGTGCACGAGACGCTGACGGACGCGATCGCCGACTGCGGTTTCGTCGTCGGCACGAGCGCGCGGGCGCGCGCCGTCGAGTGGCCGACGGTCGAGCCGCGCGAATGCGCGGCGCGCGTGCTCGATGCGATCGACGCGGAGAATCGCGCGGCGATCGTCTTCGGGCCCGAGCACTCGGGGCTGACGAACGAGGCGCTCGCGCGCTGCGCGGTGCACGTGCAGATTCCGACGCACCCGGAATTCTCGTCGCTGAACCTCGGCATGGCCGTGCAGGTGCTCTGCTACGAGCTCCGGCTCGCGGCGCTCGAGCGGGGGCGGCGAGCTCCCGAGCCCGACGGGGAGTCGGCACGCGCCGCGCCCGGCTTCGCGCACGCGCGCCCGAGGCTCGCGACCGCGGCCGAGCTCGAGAGCTTCCACGACCACCTCGAGCGCGTGCTCGTCGAGTCGGGTTTTCTCCGCGAGGACCATCCGCGGCAGCTCAAGCTCAAGCTGCGCCGGATTTTCCAGCGCGCCGCGCTCGACCGGAACGAGGTCGACATTCTGCGCGGCGTGCTGACGTCGCTCGATCCGTCACGGCTCGGGCCCGAGCGGAGTCGATCATGAGCGTGCGGACGGGAGACGGTGCGGGCGCGGCGCGCGGGACGGCGATCTACCTCGACCACGCGGCGACGACGCCCGAGCGCGACGAGGTCATCGCGGAGATGCTCGGCTGCCTCGGTTCGAGCGGTGCGTTCGCGAACCCTTCGTCGAGCCACTCGATGGGCCGGGCCGCGGCGCGAATCGTCGCGCAAGCGAAGGTTCGGGTCGCGGCGCGCGTCGGCGCGGATCCCGACGGCCTCGTGTTCACGTCCGGCGCGACCGAGGCGAACAATCTGGCGCTCGCCGGCGTCCTCGCCGCGTCGCGGCGGCGCCGGCATCTCGTCACGACGATGATCGAGCACAAGTCCGTGCTCGATACCGCGCGGGCCCTCGAAGCCGAAGGCGTCGATGTCGCATACGTGCGCTGTGGGCCGAGCGGCATCGTCGATCCCGAAGCCGTCGAGCGGGCGATCCGGCCCGATACCGCGCTCGTCTCGGTGATGCACGTCAACAACGAGACGGGGATGATCCAGCCGGTCGCCGAGATCGCGTCGCTGTGCCGCGCACGCGGCGTTCTACTCCACGTCGACGCGGCCCAGGCGGTCGGCAAGATCCCGGTGGATCTGCGCGCCGCGGGCATCGACCTCTGCTCGCTGACGGCGCACAAGCTCGGCGGACCGAAAGGCATCGGTGCGCTCTGGATCGGGCCCGGGGTGCAGATCGAGCCGCTGCTCCACGGCGGCGAGCAGCAGCGCGGCTTGCGCGCCGGCACGCTGCCGACGCATCAGATCGCCGGCATGGGCAAGGCGTTCGAGCTCGCGGATCCCGAGGTCGAAGGCGCCCGTCTCGCGGAGCTTCGGCGCCGGCTACGCGACGCGCTCGCCGAGATCGACGACGTGCACCTGAACGGCGAGTTCGAGCGTGGGGCGCCGCATATCCTGAATGCGGCGTTCCCCGGCGTCGACGGCGAGGCGCTTCGCTTCGCGCTGCGCGGCCTCGCGGTCTCGGCGGGCTCCGCCTGCATGTCCGATAGCCCGGAGGCGTCGCACGTGCTGTCGACGATGGGCCTGTCGGATGCCGCGGCCTTCGCGTCGATCCGCTTCAGCTTCGGCCCGACGACGACGCCCGACGACATCGATACCGCCGCCCGCCTCGTCGCCGACGCCGTGCCGCGGCTGCGGCGGCTCGCGCTCGGCGCGCCGGGCTGGTGCCGGCAATTGCGCGCGACCCGTGCGACAGGCGGCGGCGATTTACGCTAAACTACTGAGCCCTCTATGGATTACAGCTTCGATGTCGAGCGGCGCTTCGAGTCCCCGGCCGGCGCTGGGAACATCCAGGCGTCCGAAGGTGTCGTCGTGTCCGGCGAGGCGGAGGACCGGTCGCTGAACGTCTGGGTCCGGTTCGAGGTCCAAGCGGAACACGGCACGATACGCGAGGCGCGTTTTCGCGCGTTCGGCTGCCCGCATACGATCGCCGCGGCGAGCTGGACCGCGGAATCGCTGCGCGGCGCACCGGTCTCGGCCTTGCTAAGCTTCGATGTCGACGCGCCGCGGCGCGCATTGAACGTGCCGAAGGAAAAGCTCGGTAAGCTGCTCAGGATCGAGGACGCCCTAAGGGCCTGCGCCGAGCGTTTGACGGAAGCGGCCCCCGTGCCGCTCGAGGGCTGAAACCAGGGAAAGTCTTATGGCGATATCGTTGACTGAAAATGCCGCACGCCGCGTGAAGAGCTATCTCGAGAAGCGCGGGCGCGGCATCGGGCTTCGTATCGGCGTTAAACGCACCGGCTGCTCCGGTTGGGCCTATCAGCTCGATTACGCGGACGAGGTCGACGCGAACGACGTCGTTTTCGACGACGGCGGCGTCAAGGTCGTCGTCGACAGCAAGAGCCTGCCGCTGATCGATGGCACCGAGGTCGATTTCGTCAAGGAAGGCCTGAACGAGGCGTTCAAGTTCCGCAACCCGAACGTCAAGGGCGAGTGCGGTTGCGGCGAAAGCTTCAGCGTCTGAGCGGCGCCGGGCCTCGGCCCGGCGTTTTTCTTCCGTTATTCCCCTCGGGGATCATTGGCCACAGCAGGTGAACGATGGCGATTGAACGTACGCTTTCCATCATCAAGCCCGACGGTGTCGCAAAGAATCTGATCGGCGAGATCTACCGGCGTTTCGAGCAGGCGGGCTTAAGGATCGTCGCGGCGAAGATGATGCGGCTGCGCCAGGATCAGGCCGAGGGCTTTTATGCCGTCCATCGCGAGCGTCCGTTCTTCAAGGATCTCGTGGCCTACATGACGTCGGGACCGGTCATGGTGCAGGTGCTCGAGGGCGAGAACGCGATCCAGAAGAACCGCGAGCTGATGGGCGCGACGAATCCGAAGGATGCGGCGCCCGGCACGATTCGCGCTGACTTCGCGACGTCGATCGAGGAGAACGTCGTGCACGGATCCGACGGCCCGGATACCGCGGCGCAGGAGATCCGCTTCTTCTTCGCCGAGGCCGACATTTGTCCGCGAACCCGCTGAGCGTCGAATCCGGCTCGGGCGGCAAGCTGAACCTCTTCGGCTTGCCGCCCGATCGGCTCGCCGAGTTCTTCGTAGGGCTCGGCGAGAAGCCGTATCGCGCCCGTCAGATCATGCGCTGGGTCTATCAGCGCAACGTGCTCGATTTCGGCGCGATGACCGATATCAGCCTGAAGCTTCGCGAGCGGCTCGAGGATCTCGCGGAGCTCGCGACGCCGCGCGTGATTCGCGAGGAACGCTCCGCGGACGGCACGCGGAAGTGGCTGCTCGACGTCGGCGCGGGACAGGCGGTCGAGACCGTCTTCATTCCCGAGCCGAATCGAGGCACGCTCTGTATCTCGTCGCAGGCGGGCTGCGCACTCGATTGCGCGTTCTGCGCGACCGGGCGGCAAGGGTTCAACCGTAATCTCACGATGGCCGAGATCGTCGGCCAGGTCGCGCATGCCCGGCGCGAGATCGCGCCGCTCGAGATCACGAACATCGTGTTCATGGGCATGGGCGAGCCGCTCGCGAACTATCGCAACGTCGTGCCGGTCGCGA
>CAYMAF010000164.1:0-6675 GCA_964388365.1 uncultured Gammaproteobacteria bacterium
GCATGTACAAGCGCAAGGTCTTCGTGCTCAAGGCGGGCGGCGACGCGTTCACGACCCCCGAGTCGACGCGCGCGCTGATGGAGCAGATCGGCATCCTGCACCAGGTCGGGATCCGAGTCGTCGTCGTGCACGGCGGCGGGCCTCAGGCCACCGAGCTGTCGCAGCGGCTCGGGCTCGAGAGCCGCTTCGTCGAAGGCCGGCGCGTGACCGACGAGAAGACGCTCGAGGTCGCGACGATGGTCATGAACGGCGAGATCAATACGCGCATTCTCGCCGCGTGCCGCGAGCTCGGGATTCCGGCCGTCGGCATCAGCGGCGTCGACGGCGGGCTCATCCGCGCGCGGAAGCGGCCGCCCGTCGAGCGCGGCGGCAGCCTCGTCGACTACGGCTACGTCGGCGATATCGAGCGAGTCGACCCGACCGTGATCGCGAAGCTGCTCGAGGACGATCTCGTCCCCGTCGTCAGCCCGATCTCGGCGGACGACTCGGGCACGCTGCTCAACATCAACGCGGATACCGTGGCGTCGGCGATCGCGTGCGAGATCAAGGCCGAGAAGCTGATCATCGCGACCGGCGTCGCCGGCATCCTCGAGTCGCTCGACGATCCGGGCTCGCTGATCTCGTACGTCGACCGGGCGGGCTTAAAGCGCCTCGAGGAAGAGGGCAAGCTCAAGGACGGCATGCTGCCGAAGGCCGCGGCGATCGAGAAGGCGCTCGCCGGCGGCGTGAAGCGCGTGCACGTGATCTCGTACAAGCTGCCGGACGGCCTCTTGCTCGAGGTCTTCACGAACGAAGGCACCGGCACGATGGTCGTCGACGATATCGAGCACCTGACGCCGGAAGAGCAGCACGCATGACGTCGACCGCGAAGAAGGGGCCGGACCTCTTTCCCGCGGATCATGAAACCTGACCCCTTTTTCTCGCGCTGATGGCAAGACTCTGGGACAAAGGCCTGCCGCTCGACGAGCGGATCTTGAAATTCACGGCCGGCGAGGATCACGTCCTCGACGAGCGGCTCGTCGCGTACGACGTGCGCGCGTCGATCGCGCACGCGACGATGCTCGAGCAGCAAGGGCTCCTGTCGCCCGAGGACGCGGCGGCGATCCGCGAAGGGCTCGAGACGCTCGGTGCGGCGCATGCGGCCGGCGAATGGTCGATCTCGCTCGCTGACGAGGATGCGCACGGCGCGCTCGAGGCGCGGCTGATCGAGCGGATCGGCGAAGCCGGCGGCCGGGTGCACCTCGGACGCTCGCGCAACGATCAGGTCCTCGTCGCGCTGCGGCTGTACCTGAAGGACGCAGTCGGCGCGCTCGCCGAAGGCTGCGGCGCGCTCGCGGACGCGCTCGAGGCGCTCGCCGAGCGGCAGGGAGACGTCGCGCTGCCGGGCTACACGCACCTGCAGCCGGCGATGCCTAGCTCGGTCGCGCTGTGGGCCGGCGGCTACGCGGCGGAGATCCGCGACGACCGCGACGGTCTCCTTCGCACGCTCGCACGCGTCGACAAGAACCCGCTCGGCTCGGCGGCCGGCTACGGCGTGCCGAACCTGCCGCTCGATCGCGAAGCGACGCGCAAAGCGCTCGGTTTCGCGTCGAACCACGAGCCCGTGACCGCGGTGCAGCTCTCGCGCGGCAAGGCCGAGGCGAGCGTGATCTTCGAGATCGCGCTGCTCCTCGGCGATATCGGGCGGCTCGCGTCGGATCTGATCCTGTTCTACACGGCCGAGTTCGCGTACGTATCGTTGCCCGAGGAGATGACGACCGGCTCGTCGATCATGCCGCAGAAGCGCAATCCCGACGTCTTCGAGCTCTTGCGCGGCGCGCAGGCGACCGCGAACGGCGCGCTGATCGAGGCGCTCGGCATTCCGGCGAAGCTGACGTCCGGCTATCACCGAGATCTGCAGCGGCTCAAAGCGCCGCTGTTCCGCACGCTCGACCTCGCCGAGGCGGCGATCGAGATCACGACCCATGCGCTCGGCGGCGTGCGCTTCCGGCCGGAGAATATCCGGCTCGACGACGATCTCCACGCGGCCGCGCGAGCGAATCAGCTCGTGCTCGACGAAGGACTGCCGTTTCGCGAAGCGTACCGGCGGGTCGCGGCCGAGCTTCGGGCCAAGAAGCGATGACGGGCCGCCGTGCGCTTCTCGCCGGACCGAGGCTTGCGGCCGCGCTGCTCGCCGCGGCCGCGCTCGCCGCGCTCGCGGGATGCGGGCAGAAGGGTGCGCTCGTGCTGCCCGACCGCGCCTCCGCGCCGCAAGCCGGCGCGGCCGGCGGCGGCGAAGCGGCCGAGGATGACGATCGGCGTAGCGATGACGAGAGACGCTAGCCCGCGCTCGCTCGCCGTCTCCGCGGCGGGAGGATCCGATGTCGTCTGAAGCGGAAAAGCCTCTCGTCCTCGTCGACGGCTCGTCGTATCTGTACCGCGCGTTCCACGCGCTGCCGGATCTGTCGACGAAGGACGGCCAGCCGACCGGCGCGCTGCTCGGCGTGCTGAACATGATCTACAAGCTGCTCGATGACTACGCGCCGGAGCGGATGGCCGTCGTCTTCGACGCGCCGGGCAAGACGTTCCGCGACGAGCTCTACGAGGAATACAAGGCGAACCGCCCGCCGATGCCGGACGAGCTCGGCGCGCAGATCGAGCCGCTGATCGAGGCGATCGAGAGGATCGGCATCCCGGTGCTGCGCGTGCCGGGCATCGAGGCCGACGACGTCATCGGCACGCTCGCGAAGCGCGCGGCCGACGCCGGGCTCTCGACCGTGATCTCGACGTCGGACAAGGACATGGCACAGCTCGTCGACGATCGGATCAGCCTCGTCGACACGATGCCGCGCCCGGGGCGGGACGTGTCGGAACCGATCGACGCGGAGAAGATCAAGGCCAAATTCGGCGTCGGCCCGTCGCTGATCGTCGACTATCTCGCGCTCGTCGGCGACACCGTCGACAACATCCCGGGCGTAAAAGGCGTCGGCCCGAAGACGGCCGCAAAGTGGCTCGAGCAGTTCGGCTCGCTCGACGCGCTGATCGAGCGCGCCGACGAGATCGGCGGGAAGGCCGGCGAGCGGCTTCGCGACGCGCTCGGCGAGCTTCCGCTCTACCGCGAGCTCGCGACGATCCGCTGCGACTGCGAGCTGCCGTTCGACATCGACGATCTCGCCGTGAAGGCGCCGGATCTCGACGCGCTCCGCGATCTGTATACGCGGCTCGAGCTGTTCTCGCTGATGCGCCGGCGGCTTCCCGAGGCGGCCGCCGCCGAGCCCGCACAGGCCGACACTCCGCGCAATTACGTCACGGTCCTGACCGAAGCGGAGCTCGACGCGTGGATCCGGCGGATCGAAGCGGCCGAGCTCGTCGGCTTCGATACCGAGACGAACGGGCTCGACTATATGCGCTCGGATCTCGTCGGGCTGTCGATCTCGGTCGAGGGTTACGAAGCGGCCTATATTCCGGTCGGCCACACGTATCCCGGCGCGCCGGAGCAGCTCGACCTCGAATACGTCCTCGACCGGCTCAAGCCGTGGCTCGAGTCGGACAGCGCGGCGAAGGTCGGCCATCACCTCAAGTTCGACATGCACGTGCTCGCGCGTTACGGGATCGCGCTGCGGGGCGTGCGGCACGACACGATGCTCGAGTCGTACGTGCTGAACTCGGTCGCGACGCGGCACGACATGGACTCGATCGCGTCGAAGTATCTCGGCGAGAGCACGATCAAGTTCGAGGACGTTTGCGGCCGCGGCGCGAAGCAGATCACGTTCGACCAGCTCGATCTCGAGAGCGCGTGCCGCTACGCGGCCGAGGACGCTGACGTCGCGCTGCGCCTGCACCGCAAGCTCTGGCCGAGGCTCGAGGCCGTGCCGGAGCTCGCGAAGCTCTACGTCGAGCTCGAACAGCCGCTCGCGAAAGTGCTGTTCCAGATGGAGCATATCGGCGTCATGGTCGACGCCGAGATGCTGCGCCGGCAAAGCCGCGAGCTCGCCGAGGCGATGGCCGAGACTGAGGCGAAGGCGCACGCCGCGGCCGGCGGACCGTTCAACATCGGCTCGCCGAAGCAGCTTCAAGAGGTGCTCTACGACAAGCTCGGGCTCCCGGTGCTCGGCAAGACGCCCGGCGGGCAGCCGTCGACGGCCGAGAACGTGCTCGCCGAGCTCGCGCAGTCGTACGAGCTGCCGAAGCTGATCCTCGACTATCGGGCGCTCGCGAAGCTGAAGTCGACGTATACCGACAAGCTGCCGCTCGAGATCAATCCGGAGACCGGCCGAATCCACACGTCGTACCACCAGGCGGTGGCCGCGACGGGACGGCTGTCGTCCGCGGACCCGAATCTGCAGAACATCCCGATCCGCACGGCCGAAGGCCGCAAGATCCGGCAGGCGTTCATCGCCGCGCCGGGCTACCGGCTCGTCGCCGCGGATTACTCGCAGATCGAGCTGCGGATCATGGCGCACCTATCCGGCGACGAGGGCCTGCGCGCGGCATTCGAGGCGCGCGAGGATATCCATCGCGCGACCGCGGCCGAGGTGTTCGGCGTGCCGCTCGCCGACGTCACGCCCGATCAGCGGCGCTCGGCGAAGGCGATCAACTTCGGCCTGATCTACGGGATGTCCGCGTTCGGCCTCGCGCGCCAGCTCGGCGTCGAGCGCGGCGAGGCGCAGCGCTATATCGATCTCTATTTTCAGCGCTATCCGGGCGTGAAGCGCTACATGGACGAGACCCGCGAGCGCGCGCGGGCACAAGGGTACGTCTCGACCGTGTTCGGCCGGCGGCTCTATCTGCCGGAGATCAACGAGCGCAACGCGCAGCGGCGTCAGTACGCGGAGCGCAGCGCGATCAACGCGCCGATGCAGGGCACCGCGGCCGATATCATCAAGCGCGCGATGCTGAGGATCGCTGCGTGGCTCGACGAGAGCGGCGAGGACGCGCGGCTGATCATGCAGGTGCACGACGAGCTCGTGCTCGAGGTTCGGGAGGATCGTGCGGCGGCGGTCGCGGAGACCGTCGCTGGGCTGATGGAGTCGGCGGCCGAGCTCGCGGTGCCGCTCAGCGTCGAGACCGGAATCGGCGCGAACTGGGACGAGGCGCACTGACGCACCTCCCGTAAAAACAACTAGTTAGATCGGCATCGACGCGGACATCCGCTTCCCCGAGTCGCGCCCGGATTCTTTCCGGAGCGCAGCGGAACTTTCCGAGACCCGCCTGGACTAATGCTTCAGACGTCCGATGAGGGCGTCCCCGCTATCCTCCCTAAGCGGGCATTTGTCCCGGATACCCCAAACCGGGACGGCCCCGGGCATGTCCCCCCCTGAATCCCATGCCCGGGGTTCCTTTCTCTAGCCCCGTGGTCCCCCCCCGGGGCTCTTTTTTTGCCCGGTCGAAGGGCTCGTTGCCTCGCCGCGAAACCAGCGCTCGAGCACGGCGCGAGCCTCGTCGACGCCCTGGCCCGTCAACGCCGAGAAGACCGCGACGGACGTGCCCGGCGGAGCCTCTCGCAGCACGGCGCCGCGCTGGCGCGCCGCTTCGTTGCGGCTGACCTTATCGGCCTTCGTCAACAGCAGCAGCATCGGCAGCCCGAGCGACTCGGCCCAGTCGAGCATCAACCGATCGAGGTCCGTCACGCCGCGACGGATATCGAGCGTCACGACGAGCCCCTTCAAGTTCGGCCGCCGGCCGAGATAGGCCTCGAGCAGCCCGCGCCAGCGCTCGCGGACGGACGGCGCGACCTTCGCGAAACCGTATCCGGGGAGGTCCACGACGCGCCGGCCTGGCCCGACCTCGAAGAAGTTCACGAGCTGCGTCCGGCCCGGCGTCTTGCTGACGCGCGCGAGCTTCTTCGCGCCCGTCACGGCGTTGATCGCGCTCGATTTTCCGGAGTTCGACCGGCCGACGAACGCGACCTCCGGAACATCGTCGCGCGGAAACCCGTCGGCCGCCGACGCGCTCGTCAGAAACTTGGCCGCGGCCATGGCTCGATTCCGCGGCTGCCCGCCGCCCAAGGCAATTTCATCGCTCCGCTAGTGTACAATTCGCGCCGCACTTCGACAGAAGTCATCACGGAAGTTTTCGCGAGCGAGGACCAGATGATCGACGAACCGCGGAGCCGCCGGGTGCGGCCATGGACGATGCTCGCCGCCGTCACCCTCGCCGGGGCGGCCGCCGCGGCAATGACAGCGCACGCGCAGGAAGCCGTGCAGGGCGAGGATACGATCTTCGGCGGCTCGATCGACGCCGGACGCCAGAAATCGGCGACGTGCGCCGCGTGCCACGGCGTCGACGGCAACAGCGTCAATCCGGAGTGGCCGAGCCTGGCCGGGCAGCATCCCGGCTATATCTACAATCAGCTCCAGGCATACAAGAACGGCGAGCGGCAGGACCCGGGCATGGTCGGCTTCGCGCAGAGCATGTCGGACCAGGATATGCGGGACGTCGCGGCGTATTACTCGGCTCAAGCGCTGACGCCGAAAGGCGCGGACCCCGAGCTCGTCGGGCTCGGCGAGGACATCTATCGCGCCGGCATCCCGGAGCGCGGCATCCCGGCGTGCATCGCATGCCACGGACCGGCCGGTACCGGTAACTATCTCGCGTCGTATCCGCGGATCAGCGGCCAGCATGCGGCCTATATGCTGAAGACGATGCGCGAATATGCGGCCGGCACGCGCCGCTCGGATACCGGCTACAACCAGA
>CAYMAF010000165.1:0-6665 GCA_964388365.1 uncultured Gammaproteobacteria bacterium
CCCTCGGCAACGCGGGCATCAACGTCATCGCGATCGCGCAGGGCGCGAGCGAGCGCAACATCTCCGCCGTGATCTCGGCGAAGGACATGACGCGCGCGCTCCGCGCGGTGCACAGCAGCTTCTATCTGTCCGCGAAGACCGTGTCGGTCGGCATCATCGGCCCGGGGCTCGTCGGCGGGGCGTTGCTCGATCAGCTCGCGGCCGCGGGGCCGCGGCTGCGCGAGAAGTTCAACCTCGATCTGCGCGTCCGCGCGATCGGCAGCTCGCGGCGCATGGTGCTCGGCGAGCCGCGGGTCGATCTCGGCGATTGGCGGGCTCGCTTCGAGCAAGCGGCGCCGATGAGCCTCGATGCGTTCGTCGATCATGTCGACACGGACTATCTGCCGCACAGCGTCCTCGTCGATTGCACCGCGAGCCAGGCGATCGCCGATCGCTACAAGGGCTGGCTCGAGCGCGGCATCCACGTGATCACGCCGAACAAGCGCGCGCACAGCGGGCCGATGACGTACTACGAGGAGCTGAAGCGCCTGACGTCGCGCGGCTCGAACCGTCATTTCCTGTACGAGGCGACCGTCGGGGCCGGGCTACCCGTCATTCAGACGCTGAAGGATCTCGTCGAGACCGGCGACGAGATCGAGAACATCAGCGGGATTTTCTCCGGGACGCTCGCGTACCTGTTCAACGTTTTCGACGGCAGCAAGCCGTTCTCGGAGATCGTCCGCGACGCGCGTGCGCGAGGCTATACCGAGCCCGATCCGCGCGACGACCTCTCCGGCATGGACGTCGCACGCAAGGCCGTGATCCTCGCTCGCGAGGCCGGGCTCGCGCTCGAGCTCGACGACCTCGAGGTCGAGAGCCTCGTCCCGCCGGCGCTCGCCGACGCGTCGGTCGAGGAGTTCCTCGACCGGCTTTCCGACTTCGACGCGCCGATGGCCGAGCGCGTCGAGAACGCGGCACGCGCCGGCACGGTCCTGCGCTACGTCGCCGAAGTCGACGTGAAGCAGGGCACCGCCCACGTGCGGCTCGAGAGCTTCGCGAAGGACCATCCGTTCGCGAACATCAGCCTCACGGACAACATCGTTCAGTTCGTCACGAAGCGCTACTGCGACAATCCGCTGATCGTCCGCGGTCCGGGCGCGGGTCCGGATGTTACGGCCGGCGGCATATTCGCGGATCTCTTGCGCTTGTGTAGCATGCTGAGCGGCAATCAGGATTGAACGAGCGATGCGATTCCTGAGCACTCGAAGCGGCGGCGCCGCCGATCTGATCGATGCCGTGATGCGCGGTCTCGCGCCGGATGGCGGACTCTACGTGCCCGACGCGCTGCCGCGCGTCGACCCCGACAGCGTACGCGGCGAATCCCTTGCCGAGATCGCCGCGGAGGTGCTCGCGCCGTTCTTCGCGGGCTCGCCGCTCGCGGCCGAGCTCGACGCGATTTGTAACGACGCGCTCGATTTCCCGGTGCCGCTGAAGCCGCTCGACGGAGGTGCTGGCAAGCTATCCGTGCTCGAGCTGTTTCACGGGCCCACGGCCGCGTTCAAGGACGTCGGTGCGCGTTTTCTCGCCGCGGTGATGGAGCGGGCGCTGCCGCTCGTGTCGGACGAGCGCCCCGGGCCCCTGACGATCCTCGTCGCGACCTCCGGCGATACCGGCGGTGCGGTCGCAGCCGCGTTTCACCGCCGCCGCGGGATTCGCGTCGCCGTGCTGTATCCGAAGGGCCAGGTCTCACCGCGGCAGCAGCATCAGCTGACGTGCTGGGGCGGAAACGTTCGCGCGTTCGAGGTCGCCGGCAGCTTCGACGACTGCCAGGCGATCGTGAAGGCGGCGTTCGTGGATCCCGAGCTCGGCCGTCGGCACCGCCTTACGGCGGCGAACAGCATCAATCTCGGACGGCTGTTGCCGCAGGTTGCGTATCACGCCGCGGCGTCGATATGGCATTTCCGCCGGCACGGCACGGCCGTCGGCTCGATCGTGCCGACCGGCAACCTCGGCAACGGCATGGCCTGCGTCTGGGCGAAGGCGATCGGGATGCCGGTCCGCGAGATCGTCCTCGCGGTGAACGCGAACCGCACGATTCCGGACTTCCTCGCGACCGGAGACTGGCAGCCGCGGCCGAGCGTGCACACGCTCGCATCGGCGATGGACGTCGGCAATCCGAGCAACATGGAGCGGCTGCGGCACCTGATGCCCGATCTTGCCGAGCTCCGCGCAGCCGTCGAAGCGTATCCGGTCGAGGACGAGCAGATTCGCGCGCAGATCGCGCAGGACGAGCGGCGCTACGGGGAGATCTGGTGCCCGCATACCGCGACCGGATTCTGGGTCTACGACCATCTGCCGGAGCCGCGGCGCTCGCAGCCATGGATCGTCTGCGCGACGGCGCATCCGGCGAAGTTCGAGACGATCGTCGAGCCGATCGTCGGACGCGAGGTCGAAGTGCCGCCCGCGCTCGCGAAGCTGCTCGAGCGCGAGACGTCCGCGACCCCGATCGCCCCGGATCTCGGCGCGTTGGCTGCAGAGCTCGATCGTTGGGAATAGTTTGTATCAGAAGGTTAGAATAATAACTAAAAGTGAATTCTAGCTACTGGTATGTCTTGTCGGGTCTCGTTCTCTGCGCGGTGCTCGCCGGCCTGTTGTTCGTGCTCGTGCGCCGGCGCCGGCGCTCGGATCTCAGCGCGGCCGTGCGTGCCGTCGCGCTCGACGCCGAACACCGAGTGCTCGTGCCGAACGGCATGGGAGGACAAATCGAGATCGAGCATCTGCTGCTGACCGCGCAAGGCGTCGTCGTCGTCGATACGAAGCAGTTCGAGGGGATGATCTTCGGCAGCGACCGGATGGACGAGTGGACGGTCATGGCGAAGAACCGCCGCTTCACGTTCCCGAACCCGCAGCACAGCTTGTATGACCGGGTCGCCGCGATCCGCCGCCTGGTCCGCGATATCCCCGTGCAGGGGCACGTCGTGTTCTCGCCGCTTGCGAACTTCAGCAAGGGGCGGCCCAAGGAGGTGCTGCTCGCGCACGAGTTCGTCGAGCAGTACCGCAAGCCGGACCGAACGGAGATCGAGCGCATCAAGGCCGGCTTCTGGCCTTACTGGGCGGAGATCAAGGCTTCGCTCGAAGCGGTGAGCCCGCCCGAGCGTTGAGCGTCGGCGCGCGTTATGAGCGCCGGAGCGCTCAGTCCTCGGCGGGAAGCCGGAACAGCTTCTCGGCGTTCGCGGTCGCGGCCCGGGCGACCTCGTCCGGGTCGCGGCCGAGCGCTTCCGCGACCCGCATCAGCACGTGCGTCAGGAACGCCGGCTCGTTACGCCGACTGCGCGGTTTCGGCTCGAGATCGCGAGGCAGCAAGTACGGCGCGTCGGTCTCGAGCAGCAGGCGGTCGAGCGGGATCAGCGGAATCGCGGCGCGCAGCTCCGCTCCGCGGCGCTCGTCGCAGGCCCAGCCCGTCACGCCGATATACAGATCGAGCTCGAGATAGGCTTCGAGCTCCGCGGGCCCGCCGGTGAAGCAGTGCGCGACGCCGCCGCTCAGCCGTTCGCGGTGGGCCGCGACGATCTCCGTGAAGCGCTCGTGCGCGTCGCGCTGATGAAGGAAGACCGGAAGCCCGACGTCGGCCGCGAGCTCGAGCTGGGCCGTGAACGCGCGCTCCTGGGCGTCGGGCGGCGAGTAGTTGCGGAAGAAATCGAGCCCGCATTCGCCGATCGCCACGACGCGCGCCTGCGCGGCGAGCGCGCGCAGCGCGTCGATCGAATGCGCGTCGAGCTCGATCGCGTGATGCGGGTGGATGCCTGCCGTCGCGTACAGACCGGGCCGCGACGCAGCGAGCTCTGCGGCGCGGGCGCTCGCGGTGACGGTCGTGCCCGTCACGATCATTCTCGTCACGCCGGCGCTCGCCGCGCGCTCGATGACCTCGTCGCGGTCCGCGTCGAAGCTATCGTGCGCGAGATTCACGCCGATATCGATCAGTCGAATCATCGCTCCTCTTACGGTTCGGCGAGCGTACTCGCCCGCGCATCCTATCGGTAAGTTCCCCTATCCGCACGCGAAAACGCCGGCGTCATGACGAATTGCGATAAGCGCGGATCGGCGGCCGGCTATTATAGGAACGGCCGAGTCGACGAACATTAAAAAATGCCGCAGCAACTACGTCTGTTGGACGACCAGCGACAGCCGACGCTGGTCACGGGGGCCGAGCTCGTGATGCGCGAAAGCCGCCGTGCCCGGCGGCTGTTCCTGCAGCTCGTTCCACCGCATACGCTCGAGCTCGTCGTGCCTGTCGGGACCCGGCCGCGAGAAGTGCAGGCCTTCGTCGAGGAGCATCGGGACTGGATCGATCGCGCGCGTCAGCACGTTACGAGCCGCTATCTCGGCGACCGCGAGCTTTTGCCCGCTCGGATCGTTCTGCGGGCCGTCGGGCGGGAGGTGCGCGTGCGGTATCGGCGATCGGCGAACGGGCGGGCGAGACGGCGCGTCGTAGGCGGCGAGCTTCACGTCGAGACGGTCCACGCGGATCATTGCGATGCCCGCAGCATTCTGCGCGCATGGCTGCTCGACGAGGCGAGGGTCCATTTGAAGCCGTGGATCTGGCGCGAGGCCGAGGCGATCGGACGGCTCCCGAAGGGTGTTCAGGTCCGGCTGCAGCGCACGCGGTGGGGCAGCTGCTCGGGGCACGGCAACATCAGCATCAACGCGAGCGCGCTGTTCCTCGAGCGCCCGGTCGTCCGCTACTTGCTGATTCACGAGCTCTGTCATTTGTTCTCGCTGAATCATTCGCGGCGCTTCTGGCGGATGGTCGAGCGGTTCGAGCCCGATTATCGCGCGCTCGACGCGAAGCTCGCGAACGCGTGGACGGAAGTGCCGCTCTGGATCTCCGCGGCGTAAGCGCCGCGCGTCGGAGCGATCGGCGTCAGCCGCGCGACAGCAGCTCGCGCAGGTCGATCACCGCGGAGTGCGCGCGGGACAGATACGACGCGAGCACGAGCGAGTGATTCGCGAAGATGCCGAACCCCTTGCCGTTCAGCACGATCGGACTTCCGAGGGGCTCGAGCGCGCCTTCGAGCTCGCGGATGATTTGCCGCAAGCTCACGACGGCGTTCTTGTCCTCGAGCACCGCTTCGAAGTCGAACTGCGCGGCACGCAGGAAGTGGAGCAGGGCCCATGCGGTGCCGCGGGCCTCGTAGAACACGTCGTCGATCTCGAGCCACGGCGTCTTCACCGGAACGTCCTCGCCGAGCGGTGAGGTTCCCGCGCCCGCTCGCTCGCCGGCGAGATCGATGTTGACGCGCCGTTGGCCGACACTCGCGGAAAGCCGCTGCGACAGGTTGCCGAGCCGGCGCTCGACGACGGCGAGCCATTCGCGCAGATTGTCGGCACGGGCGTAGAAACGGGCGTCGGCCGGATTCGAGTCGATCAGACGGTGCTCGAAGCTTCGCAGTGCCGCAAGCGCTTCCCGATACTTGCTCTCGGTCGTCGGGAAGATCCACGAGTCGTTCGAGAAGTTCAGCGCGGGCTCCGCGATCGCGAGATCCCGGTCCTCGAGCGACTGGGATTGCGAGCGGCTGTAGTCGTTGCGGAGCACGCGGGCGAGGTCGCGGCACTGCACGAGCACGCCGAACTCGAAGTTCGGCATGTTGTCGAGCAGCACGCTCGGCGGGGCGATGTCGTTGCTCAAATAGCCGCCCGGCTTCTCGAGCAGCCATTCGACCGTTCGGACGAGCGTGTTGACGGTCGAGTAGCCGACGATGGGGGGATCGCGGCCCGGCGGCGTTTCCTCGACCCAGAACACGTCCGGCTCGCGAGACCAGTACCAGCCGAGCGCCAGCCAGATCAGAAGCAGCGCGCCGAGCGCGCCGCCGACGACGATCACGACGGTGCGTTTGGCCGAACCGGGCTCGGCCCAGCCGCGAAGCCATTCGCTAGTCATCGGATCTCTCCGGTGGACGACCGCTCGGCCGCCCGTCGAGCGAGTAATGTCTCATATCCTCGGCGATCCGGTCGAACGGCCGAGCGACGCGAGAGAAGGGGGCGGACCCGTCGGATCCGACCCCATTCTCGGAGGCCGTTCCCGCGCCGATTGCTCAGGTGGCGGCGAGCTGCCGAAGCACGTAGTGCAGGATGCCGCCGTGCACGAAGTACTCCTGCTCCTTCGGCGTGTCGATTCGCACGCGCGCGTCGAACGCGAGCTTCTTGCCGTCCGGCTTCGTCGCGGTCACGCGAACCCGCTCGACGCGATTCGGGCCGAGCCCTTCGATATCGAAGACCTCGGTGCCGTCGAGGCCGAGACTTTCGGCGTTCTCGCCGTCGGGGAACTGCAGCGGCAGCACGCCCGTGCCGATCAGGTTCGAGCGGTGGATGCGCTCGAAGCTTTCGGCGAGCACCGCTCGCACGCCGAGCAGGGCGGTGCCCTTCGCCGCCCAGTCGCGCGACGAGCCCGCGCCGTACTCCTTACCCGCGATCACGAGGAGCGGCGTGCCGTCCTGCTGGTAGCGCATCGCGGCGTCGTAGATGCTCATTTGCTCGCCGGTCGGCAGGTAGATCGTCCAGCCGCCCTCGGTGCCCGGCGCGAGCAGATTGCGCAGCCGGATATTCGCGAACGTGCCGCGCATCATCACCTCGTGATTGCCGCGCCGCGAGCCGTACGCGGGGACGTCCTTCTGCTCGCCGCCCCGCGA
>CAYMAF010000166.1:0-6646 GCA_964388365.1 uncultured Gammaproteobacteria bacterium
CGCCGGATGAACGACCCGAGCTTCGATCCCGCCAACGACCTCCGGCAGACCTCGCAGTCCGCGATGTATCCATTGCCGTCGGACGCGACCGCGGGCGCGATCACTACGCGTGCGGCCGCGGAGGCGTTCTTCATCGCGGGCACGAACCGAGCGATGTTCCGGTTCACGTTGCTGAATCACCTCTGCGTCGATCTCGAGCAGGTGCTCGACACGAGCACGATCCCGGACCGCATCCGCCAGGACGTCTCGCGCAGTCCCGGCGGTGATAGCCGCGTCTTCATGAATAACTGCATCGGCTGCCACGCGGGCATGGATCCGCTGACGCAAGCGTTCGCGTACTACAACTTCAATCCGGCGACCGGCCGCATCGAGTACACGCCCGGCGTCGTGCAGCCGAAGTACTTCAACAACGCGGAGACGTTCGCGGACGGCTACGTCACGCCGGACGACAGGTGGGACAACTACTGGCGCGACGGCCGCAACGCCCTGCTCGGCTGGAGCCCGCTGCTGCCGGGCAGCGGCAACGGCGCGAAGTCGATGGGCCGGGAGCTCGCGGCGTCCGAAGCGTTCGCGCAATGCCAGGTCAAGAAGGTGTTCAAGAACGTTTGTCTGCGCGATCCGGTCGACGGCGACGACTGGAGGCAGATCGAGCTGATGACGCAAGACTTCCGCGGCGGCTACAACCTGCGGAACGTGTTCGCGGAGTCCGCGGCGTATTGCCGCGGCGAGTGAAGGCGCGGGAGGCACGACGATGCAGCAGAGAACGACGGCCGTCGCGATCGCGCTCACTGCAATGCTCGGCGCGGCGCTTGCCGGTTGCAGCGGCGGCAGCGGCGCCGACGTCGAGGAGATTCCCGGCACCGGCGGGGGCGGCGGAAGCGGGGGCTACAACGGGCCGCCGCCGGCGACGGCCGACGTGCAGGCGTTCAAGATCAACGTGTACGACAACGTCCGAGCGGCGAACCGCTGCGGCAGCTGCCATGGGCTCGATCTCGGTCAGGCGCCGATGTTCGCCCGCGAGGACGACGTCAACCTCGCGTATGCCGCGGCGAACGCCGTCGTGGACCTGACCTCGCCCGGCGATTCGTTGTTGGTCACGAAGGTCGCCGGCGGGCACAACTGCTGGCTCTCGAGCGACAGCGCCTGCGCGGACATTCTCGAGACGTGGATCCGCAACTGGGCCGGCGACCAGGCGGCCGGCGCCCGCGAGATCGTCCTCGAGCCGCCGCGGATTCGGGATCCGGGCGAGAACAAGAGCTTCCCGCCGGACGTTTCGCTGTTCCAGACGACCGTCTATCCGGTGCTGACCGAGCACTGCTCGGCGTGCCACGCGTCGAACGCGCGGACCCCTCAGTCGCCGTTCTTCGCCGAAAGCTCGGTGCAGGCCGCCTACGACGCGGCAAAGGCGAGGATCGATCTCGACGACCCGTCGCGCTCGCGCTTCGTCGTCCGGCTGCGCGACGAAGCGCACAACTGCTGGTCGGCGAACTGCAAGACCGATGCCGAGGAAATGGAGAGCGCGATCCGCGAATTCGCAGACCAAATCCCGCTGACGCCGGTCGACCCGACCCTGCTGACGAGCAAGGCGCTGACGCTGCACGAGGGCACGATCGCGGCGGGCGGCAATCGCCATGAGGCGAACGTGATCGCGCTCTACGAGTTCAAGACCGGCCAGGGCAACGTCGCGTTCGATACGAGCGGCGTCGATCCGGCGATGGACCTGACGCTGTCCGGCGATTACGAGTGGTTCGGCGGCTGGGGCGTCAGCTTCGCCGGCGGCAAGGCGCAGGCGACGACGGCGGCGAGCCGCAAGCTTCGCGACCTAATCGCCGCGACCGGCGAATTCTCGATCGAGGCTTGGGTCGCGCCCGGCAACGTCGTGCAGGAGGATACGCGTATCGTCAGCTACTCGGCCGGGCCTAATCTGCGCAACTTCAATCTCGGCCAGACGATGTCCGACTACGACTTCTTCGTCCGCACGAGCTTCTCGGACGAGAACGGCAGCCCGGCTTTGTCGACCCCGTCGGCGTCCGAGGTGCTGCAAGCGACGCTGCAGCACGTCGTCGCGACGTTCGATCCGGTCGAGGGACGCAAGATCTACGTCAACGGCGTGCTCGTCACGGGCCCGGATCCGGTGCCCGGCGGGCTTCTCGGCGATTGGGACGACACCTACGCGTTCGTGCTAGGCAACGAGGTGTCGGGCAATCGGCCGTGGAACGGCGTCGTCCGCCTCGTCGCGATCCACAACCGCGTGCTGACCGACGAGCAGGTCTTGCAGAACTACGAGGCCGGCGTCGGCGAGAAGTTCTTCCTGCTCTTCAGCGTCGAGCATCTGACGAACGTGCCGGAAAGCTACATCGTCGTCGAGGCGGCTCAGTTCGACTCGCATGCATACCTGTTCCGGCGCCCGTTCTTCATCAGCCTCGACGACACGGCCGTGCCGAGCGGCCTCGAGATCCGCGGTATCAGGATCGCCGTGAACGGCAGCGAGGCGCCGGTCGGACAAGTATTCGCGAAGGTCGATGCCGCGATCTCGAGCGGCACGTACGATCCCGAGACGGGTCAGCTCCTCGCCGCGCTCGGGACCGTCGTGCCGCTCGAGAAGGGACCGGAATCCGACGAGTTCTTTCTGACATTCGACGCGATCGGCGGAAACGCGTACAACCGGCCGCCGCCCGACGTCCCGTCGGCGCCCGCGCCGGCCGACCTCCCCCCGGTCGCGGACGTCGGCGTGCGGACGTTCGACGAGATCAACGCGACGATGGCCGCGATCACCGGCGTGAACCCGAACGAGCCGAACGTCCGGGCGACGTTCGAGACGGTGCGCGAGTCGCTGCCGGCTGTTCCGACGCTCGAGGCCGCGCTCGGATCGCATCAGGTTGCGATCGCGCAGCTGGCGATCGAGTACTGCAACGCGCTGATCGAGAACCCGACGCTGCGCGGTGCCCTGTTCGATCAGTTCGACTTCAGCGCGGCGCCGGATGCGGCGTTCGCCGGCAACAACGTCGATTATCTGATCGACCCGCTGCTCGATCGCCTGTTCGGCGGAACACCGACGCTCGCGACACAGCCGGACCGCGGGTTCATCAAGACCGAGCTCGGCCTGATGCTGCACGACGGCCACGACGGCCGTGCCGGGCTGCTGAGCACCGAGCCGGATCCCCCCGTGCCGCCGGCGACGCGCACGCGCACGCTCGCGAAGGCCGTCTGCGCGGCCGTGCTCGGCAGCGCCGCGATGCTGGTTCACTGATGTCCGTCCCGAGGCGGAGGTAATAAGTCATGATCATCAAGGTCAAGCGCAAACTGCGGCACCCGGATGCGCCGCAGCGGCACCATCGCGCAATGACTCGCCGCGAGCTGATCGCGCAAGGCTTCGTCGCCGGATCCGCTACCGTGCTCTCGGGCGGCGTGCTCGGACTGTTCGCGAACCCGCGCCAAGCGTATGCCGAGCTCGCCGACGATCTTCGCGACCTCGCGGACGCATGCGGCATTTCGAACGGAGCCGGCAAGATTCCGTTCATCTGCTTCGATCTCGCCGGTGGCGCGAGCATGGCGGGCTCGAACGTCCTCGTCGGCGGGCCGGGCGGACAGCTCGACACGCTGAGCACGGCCGGCTACCGCAAGCTCGGCCTGCCGGGCAACATGGTGCCCGGCGCGCCGGAGGCGAATCGGACGGCGACGAGCAACGGCGACCATACCGACACGAGCCTCGGGCTCGCGTTTCACAGCGACAGCGCGTTCCTGCGCGGGATCCAGGCGAGCCTGCGCACGCCCGGGATCGAGGACAGAATCAACGGAGCGGTCATTCCGGCGCGGTCCGAGAACGACACGAGTAATAACCCACACAATCCGCTCTACGCGATCCAGAAAGCCGGCGCGGACGGTGCGATCCTGACGCTGTGCGGCTCGCGCAACTCCGAGTCCGGCGGTAACTCGATCGCCCCGCTATCGATGGTCAACCCGGAGTTTCGGCCGACGAAGGTCGACCGACCGAGCGACGTCACGGGCCTCGTCGATACCGGTCAGCTCGTCGGCCTGCTCGGTCCCGAGGACGCGACCGCGGTGCTCGAGTCGATCTACCGGATCAGCGCGCGAAAGGTGGACGATCACGTCACGACGGGACTTCCGCCGGATGCGAACGAGATTGCAAAGGATCTCGTCAAATGCGGCTACCTCAAGGCTGCGGACGTCGCGGACCGCTTCGGAAACGTGATCCTCGATCCGGGCGAGGACCCGGCGATCGTCGGCCCGAATGGAATCTTCACCGACGACGAGTTCTTCTCGAACGGCACCGACGGCATGGAGTTCCGCAAGACCGCCTCGGTCATGAAGCTCGTGGTCGAGGGCTATGCCGGCGCGGGCTGCATCACGATGGGCGGCTACGACTATCACGGCGGCGCGCGCCAGGAGGGAGAAATCAAGGATTTCCGTGCCGGACGCTGCATGGGCGCGTGCCTCGAGTACGCGGCGCGCGTCGGCGTGCCGCTGATGCTCTATGTGTTCAGCGACGGCTCGCTGTCGAGCAACGGCGTGATCGACGACTCGGTCAACGGACGCGGCAAGGGCGAATGGACGAGCGACAACCAGGACACCGCCGCGTCGTTCTTCCTCGTGTACAACCCGGGAGAGAGACCCGCGCTCTACTCGACCGGCGAAACGACGCCGGCGCAGCATCAACAGATCGGCTCGTTCACCGCGAACGGCGACGTGCAGCGCGCGGGCTCTCCGGGCGCGAACAACGTGAACCTGCTCGTCGAGATGGTCGCGCTGAACTACATGGCGCTTCACAACGAGCAGCACCTGTTCGCCGAGCGCTTCAAGGGGCACGGGCTCGGCGGCCCGGCGAATCTCGACCGGCTCATCGCGTTCCAGCGGATCGTGAACGGCACGATCTGACGCGCCGCGGCTTCGCCGCCGTCCCCCTCCCCGTGGGGCGGCGGAGCCGCGGCACCCGGCCTCCGTCGCGAATCGCGGAAAGCGCGAAGCGGTGGGCCTCTTTCCGAGACACGCCACGAGCACGTCCCTGTGGGCTCGTGTGCCGCCGTCCTGGCGGCACACGGTCTCGGAAAGAGGCCCACCGCTCCACGCTCCGACACGCCGGCGGTTCGCATGGGCTCGCTGCGCTCCGGCGCCATCGCCCCCTTTTGCGCGCGCGCCGCGATTGACCTAAGGTGTGTCGCCCCGATTCCGCGACGGAACCGCCCGCGTGACGACACCCGAGCTCGGCCCCCTCCTCGCCTGCCCGCGCTGCGACCGCTCGCCGCTCGACGAGACGGCGCACGGCTATCGATGCGCGGGCTGCAAGATCGATTTCCCGCGCATCGGCTCGATCCCATGGCTGTTCGCCGAGCCGGTCGCCGCGCTCGGCGAGTGGCGCGGCCGGCTGCACTTCGAGCAGCGACAGCTCGAGCGCCGGCAGGCGGAGCTCGACCGTGCGCTCGAGCGGCCGGGGCTGCGAGCGTCGACGCGCGAGCGCCTCGCCGCGCTGCGCGCGGCGCTCGACGATCACGCGAAGCGGCTCGCTACGCTGCTCGCGCCGCTCGCTATCGACGCGCCGAGCGCTGCGATCGAGACCTATCTCGCGCTCCGCACCCGCTTGCCGTCGGACCAGGGGCTCCTGACCTACTACGGCAACGTGCATCGAGACTGGGCGTGGGGCGACGAGGAGAACGACGCGTCGCTCGAGATCGTCCGCGACGTCCTCGGCGGTGCCGCGACCGAGCGCGTGCTCGTGCTCGGCGCGGGCGCGGGCCGGCTGGCCTACGACGTGCACCAGAAGCTCGCGCCTCGGCTCACCGTCGCGCTCGATTTCAATCCGCTGCTGAGCCTCGTCTCGGAGCGCGTCACGCGCGGCGAGACGGTCGAGCTTTACGAGTTTCCGCTCGCGCCGCGGCGCGCTGACGACCAGGCCGTGCTGCGCCGGCTCGCGGCCGCGGCCCCGGCGCGGCCGGGCCTCGTGCACGTCCTCGCCGACGCGCACCGGCCGCCGTTCGCGAAGGGCGCGTTCGACACCGTCGTCACGCCGTGGCTCGTCGATATCCTTCCGGAGCCGCTCGATACGCTCGCCGCTCGGATCAATCACCTGCTCGCCGACGGCGGCCGCTGGCTCAGCTTCGGCTCGCTCGCGTTCCACGACGCGGATCCCGCATTGCGGTACTCGCTCGACGAATGCAGCGACGTGCTCGTCGAGAACGGCTTCGACCGGCCCGAGACACTCGAGCGGCGGATTCCGTATCTCGCATCACCCGCGAGCCGGCACGCGCGGCTCGAAGAGACCGTCGCATGGCGCGCGGACAAGAAGCGCCGCGTGAAGCCGCCGCCCCGGCACTACGCGCTGCCCGACTGGCTCGTCCGCGGCAACGAGCCGGTGCCGCTGACCGCCGCGTTCCGTTCGCAGATCGTCGCGACGCGCGTCCACGCGTTCATCATGTCGCTGATCGACGGCAAGCGGACGCTGAAAGACATCGCGAAGGTGCTCGTCGACCAGGGGCTGATGACGGCCGACGAGGCCGAGCCCGCGCTCCGGACGTTCCTGACGAAGATGCACGACGACGCGCGCCGGCAGACGGCCGGCTAGGCACCGTATAATGGCGGCCCGATGAACCAGAAATCCAACCGCATCATCGTCACCGTGATCGGCGCGGAC
>CAYMAF010000167.1:0-6639 GCA_964388365.1 uncultured Gammaproteobacteria bacterium
GACGGCGACGACGAGCTTGAGCATCGGCATCCCTTGCGGAAAGCCCACATTATGCTATCGGCCGGCCGAGTCTCCGGCACGGCGAGATGCGGGAACCTTCGATGCCGTCGGGCTCTGGGATTGGGACGACACGCCGGTCGCGGTCGTCGTCGATGGTGAGCCGGAGTCCGTGGCGAGCGCCGACGTCACGCCCGAGGTGCTTCCGATGCTCGGCGCGCATCCCGTTCACGGACGCGGCTTCACCGAAGCGGATGCTCAGCCCGGTGCCGAACCGACGCTGATGCTGTCCCACGATGACTGGCAGCGCAGGTTCGGCGGAGCCGATCGACCGCGCCTGCGGGAACATGACGTCCCCCAACTAGCTCGAATGCAAGAGGCGGTCCGGGCGCCCTGAACGCAGGCGCCCGAGACGCCGCCTCGCGATCCGACTCCGCGACGAACGGACGTCGCGTGCGATCAAGCGACCTTGACCTCGATCCGCTTGGCCTGCTCCTGTGCTTGCTGCGTCTTCGGCAGCGCTATCGTCAACACCCCTTTGCTGTAGGTCGCCGAGATCTTGTCGCCGTCGACGTCGGCCGGCAGCTCGATGCTGCGGCGGAAGTATCCGTAGGCGCGCTCGCGCCGGTGGATGTCCTTCTCCTTGGTTTCCTTCTCCTCTTTCTTTTCGCCTTTGATCGTCAGGGTGTGGTTCCGAAGCGCGACCTCGACATCCTTCTCGTCCATGCCCGGGAGCTCCACACTGAGGTGAAACGCCTGATCGTCCTCGGTCATGTCGAGCTGCGGCACGATCTCGCCACGGCTCATCGATTCGAAGGTCGGCAACGACCATCGTCCGCTCCACAGCTCGTCGAACACGCGATCGATATCCCTGTGCAACGACTCGATCTCTCGACGCAGGCTGCCGAAGGGCCCCTCGTCGCGTCTCCACGGGATAAGACCGCTGCCCCGACGCCAAGGAATGATGTCTCCTCTTGCCATAGCTACCCCGCAATTGATCCGTGTGTCCGTTTTCACGCCGTGCGGAAAGCACCGGCTAATGAAGCTACCCCAACGATTCGGAGGGTTCGATGGGAGCCTTTACCTACGCGGCGGCAGCCCCGCGGCGGCCGATTCGGCACCTCACCCGTGCGACGATTCGGCCGCCGTTGCGCCTTGCCGCCGAGAGCGGACAGACTGACCTCGCGGGCCCGCCTTCACGTAGCGGAAGAAACGCCCGAGGAACTCCGCAGCCTCCGAGTCGGCGCCTCGACGGCCGGTGACGCCCACCCGCTCACGCGTCGGCCTCGGTTCCAACTGCGGACCATTCGCTACGACCCTTTCGTCCTGCCACCCCACAAGCGCGTCGCCTGGCCTCGAACGAGCCGAAGCACCATCGCGCAAGCCGCGTCGAACGACCCGGCCCGTCACGCGGCATCACACGTGAACGGCGAATACTTTTGCGCAGCAGAACAACATCTTACAGAAGAGACCACGCCCCTCGTGATCCGCTTATGCAATCATCACCTCTGCGCAGGTAACGCGTGTCCGGGATGTTCCCTTTTATTGCTCTGTCTTCGTCACTATAGTGGATCCCGCCGGCTTAGGGGGAGCCGACAGCAAGACATCTCGGCCGAGCTTCGTGCCGAGCACCCTATCGAGCTGACGAAACTACAACGACAACACTCGGTCGACACACCGAGACAGTGGGGAGAACTTGATCATGCAGACGCACTGCCCGTCTCGACGCACCGCTCTGAGCTCCGCGGTCGCGCTAGCCCTGGCCGCCCCTGTTCTCACGACGGCCTCGGCGCACGCTCAAGACCAGGCGATGGAGGAAATCACGGTCACCGGCTCTCGCATCATACGCCGCGACTTCGTGTCGAACAGCCCGATCGTCACGGTCGGCGGCGAGACGTTCGGCCAGACGAGCAGCATCGCCGTGGAGAGCGCGCTCAATCAGCTGCCGCAGTTCGTGCCCGCCCAGACGATGTTCAGCTCGGCAGACGTGCAGCCGAGCGCGTTCAACAATCCGGGTATCGTCACGCTGAACCTGCGCGGCCTCGGCCCCAATCGTAACCTCGTGCTAATCGACGGACGCCGTGCTCAACCGGCGAACGCGCAGCTGGTCGTGGACATCAACTCGATTCCCGCGGCCGCGATAGAGAGCGTGGAGATCATCAGCGGCGGCGCTTCGGCCGTATACGGAGCTGACGCGCTGGGAGGCGTGACCAACTTCAAGCTGAAGAAGAACTTCGAAGGTTTCAATCTCAACGTTCAAACCAGCGGCACGGAGCAGGGCGGCGGCCGTGAAACCTCGATCAGCGCGTTGATCGGCAGCGGCTTCGGCACCACGGGCAACGTGATGCTCGGCATCACGTACTCCGACCGCGAGGCCCTGCTTGCGAGGGAGCGCGACTTCTATGTCAATGGCTGGCGCAACGCCAACACCGCAGGCGGCGAGGGCATCCCGTTCAGCAACATCGAGTTTGCGGCCAACAACCTGCCAAGCCAAGCAGCCTACGATGCGGTCTTCGGCCCAGGTAACACCGACCCGGACGAAGAGGTCTACGTGAATCCGGACGGCACCCTGTTCATAAACTCGGACCGGGTTGGCGCCGTGGGATATACCGGCCCGTTGAACGACGAGTTTTTCCTCCTCGGCGACGGGACGGCCAACCCCGGCACGTTGAGCGCCAACAACATGAATCAGATGATCACGACCCCACTCGAGCGCTATTCGTTGTTCGGCCGCGCGAACTACGAGGTGACGGACAACCTGAACGTGTTCTTGCAGGCCAATATGTCTCAGATGAGGGTGGACACGATCCTGAACCACGCTCCGGCGACCTCTCAGTGGGCGGCGACGATTCCCGTGGACGGGCGCGCGATCCCGCCTCAACTCCAGCAGCTGCTCGATTCCCGCCCCGTTCCGGGCGCGCCCTACACGTTGTCCCGAAATCTCGATTTCGCCGGCCCGCGTCGAACCCGAAACGACACCGAGATGTACCAGGTGCTGGCGGGAATCGAGGGCAGGGTCGGCAACACGGAGTGGCGCTACGAAGCGTACATCTCACACGGCAAGACGTCGCTGCTGACCGAGATGAACGGCTTTCCCGGGCTGCAGAACTATCGGGAGATCGTCACCGCGCCCGATTTCGGCCTGAACTACCACCGGAGCGTCGGTCCGCCGCTGTTCTTCGAGGTGAAGTGCACGACGGGCCTGCCGATCTTCGAGTACTTCACGCCGTCTCAGGACTGCATCGATTCGATTTCGACGAACATGAAGCACCTGACCGAGACGGAGCAGGACATCATCGAGGTCAACTTCATGGGAGATCTCTTCGATCTGCCGGCCGGCACCGTGGGCGCCGCTTTCGGAGCCTCGACTCGCGAGAACACGTATCGGTGGCGCCCCGACGATCAGTTGACCCGGTCCTCTACGAACTTTCCGATCGGCCTGTTCCCCACGACGCAGACCGCGGGTAAAACCGACGTGAAAGAGATATACGGTGAGCTGCTGCTGCCTCTGCTTGCCGACAAGAGAGGCGCTCGGCGACTGGACCTCGAGATCGGCGCACGCTACTCGGACTACAACACCGCTGGCGAGATCTGGACGTACAAAGGGCTGATCGACTGGGCGCCTAACGACATCGTTCGTTTTCGCGGCGGCTACCAGCTCGCGAATCGCGCTCCGAACGTCGCTGAGCTCTTCACCGGCGCTACGACGAGCGTCGTCGGCTTCCCGGGCGGTGATCCTTGCCTGTCCAACACCGGCAACACGACGTGGGGCAACCATCCGAACAACCCGAACCGGGCACAAGTCATCGAGCTTTGCAGTCAGCTGATCAATGCCTCGACGGGAGGCAACAACGACTCGCCGTGGCATACGTCGGCGCTTTTCCCCGATGCGATCGTCGGTCCCTTCCCGTTCCTCTTCCAGTTCGAGCTGGCCAACATCACCGGGAACCCGAGCCTTCGCAACGAGGAAGCCGAGACGTGGACATTCGGTGTCGTGCTGAGCTCGCCGTTCAGCGGCATCTTGCAGAACGCGACGTTATCGATCGACTGGTATCAAATCGAGATCACGGACGCGATCGCTCCGACCGACGCCTGGAGCGTTTATGCGAAGTGTCTGAACGAGGACGGCAGCAACCCCACGTATTCCTTCAACGAGTACTGCCAGCTGATCACCCGCGACATGGACGGCTATCGTGCCACCGTGGATACGCCGTACTTCAACCTCGGCGGTATTCAGACCGCGGGCGTGGATCTGCAGCTCAACTGGGGCATCGACCTGCGTAACGGGCACTTGAACATCACCTCGGTCGTCAATTTCCTCGATCACTATCGCGACCAGACGAGCCCGACCGATCCGTTCGTCGAAAGCTCGGGCACCCTGCGCAGCGGCGGCCAGTTCGATTACCGGGCGTTCACCACGGCATCCTACGCAAGAGGAAACTGGAGCGTCGGGGTGCGGCATCGTTATCTGCCGAGTGTCAAGTCGGCCGCCTACGCGACGAATCCCGAGACGACGGTTCAAGGGGCGGGGAGCTATCAGATGCTCGATGCTTTTGGAAGCATAACGTTATCCGACAGGATTGCGCTCCGCGGCGGAATCGACAACCTGTTCGATATCGATCCGGAGGTCGTCGGGCGCAATCCGGGCATTTCCGATGCGGCAGGCATCACGATGCCCGCCTTCTACGACGTGCTGGGACGCAGATATTTCGTGTCGCTCGATGTGAGCTTCTGAACCTCGCCGAAACCGACGAGGGCGCGGGCGAGGCCCGCGCCCTCCTCGTTCGACGCCTTCCGAGAAGTTCACGATATCATCGCTTCCGCTAAGGGCGTGTAGAGTTCGGGGACATGAACGCAAGACACTCGAACGGCACGAGCGTCGCGGCGGCCGACATCGAGATGGCCGAGCGGCACGATGCCGCGGGGCGGCATGACGAGGCGATCGATTGTCTCGCCCGCGGCACCCAGCGCGGGGACGTTGAAGCCAAGACGCGCCTCGCGAAGCGCTTGATCGTCGGCGATCGCGCGCCTTTGCTGCCGCGGGAAGGCGTAGAGTTCATTCGAGAAGCGGCCGTCGACGGGGGCGCGGAGGCCGCCGCCCTGCTCGCGGTGCTGGCGGCCGCGGGGCTCGGCGGTCGGCAAGATTGGCCGCGCGCGCTCGAGCTCGCGCGCCTTGCGGCCGCACGCGGCTGGCAGCCCGCCGCCCAGCAGCTCGACGTGCTGGCCTCGCTCAGCAATGGTCGGCTCGACGCGGAGTCGTGGACGCGAGTCCCGCCGCCGACGGCAATACACGACGATCCGGATATTCGCCTGCTTCCGTCGTTCCTGAATGATGAGGTCTGCGGCTGGCTGATCGAAACCTCTCGGGGCCGCCTCGTGCGCGCGCGGGTTTACGACGCCGCGAACAAGACGGACGTGGTTTCCGAAGGGCGGACCAATAGCGCGGCCAGCTTCAACTTGATCGAAACCGATCTCGTGCATTTGATGGTGCAAACCCGGATCTCGGCCGCGACGGGCCTGCCGTTCGCGAACATGGAAGGGGCCACGGTGCTGCACTATGCGCCCGGAGAAGAAATCGCGAATCACTACGATTTCGTCGATCCGTCGATGCCTGGTTACGAAGAGGAGGTTCGTACTCGGGGCGAGCGGGTCATGACCTTCCTCGTTTATCTGAACGAAGGCTATGACGGCGGCGAGACCGACTTCCCGAGGCTCGGCGTTCGGCACAAGGGACGGCGAGGAGAAGGACTCTACTTCGTCAACGCACTGCCCGACGGCACGCCGGACCGGCGAACCTGGCATGCTGGCCGACCTCCGGCACGCAACGAGAAGTGGATTTTTTCGCAGTTCATTCGAAACAGGCCCGTGGTTCCCTTCTTCGGCGGGCCGGCAGCGGGCGTGCCGAGAACGACGAGCCGCTGACCGCATGGGCGGCTCGCTCTCTTCGTAATAAACGAGGAAGGTGCCGTGCCTGCGGCGGATCGAGCAGTTGCCGCTCGTAAGCCTTCGCGGCTTTCGTGGAACCAGAATCTGCACGGCTCCGCAGTGGCATCGTAAGCATCACACTGTCCCCCCCTTTCTCGGATCGCCGATAGGCGAATTCGCGGCGGCGTTCGAAGTTCGCCCCGCACGCATTGGACCAAAGGACGACTTGCCCGGTTTCCGGGCTCGTGCAAGGGTGATTCGATGTTCGTCGTTCCGCGCTCTTGGCCGCGGTTCGAGGCGCACTGCTGGGGCCCTTTCGTAGAGAGAACGAGCCATGGCGAAGCGAGCCGCACACTCGGCGCCCCAAGATCTCCCGATCGACGTCGGCGAGGAGCAGCCGCCGCGAAAGCCTCGCGTCGAGCGGATCCTCGACGTCATCGAGCGGGCCGGCAACAAGGTGCCGCATCCGGTCATCATCTTCGTGATGCTGATCGGCATACTGATCCTGCTCTCTCACCTTTTCTATCTGTTCGGCGCCGCGGTCTCGTTCCAGACAATCGATTCCGAAACCGACGAACTCGTCGATAGTACGGTTGCCGCCCAGAGCCTGCTGACCGCCGACGGATTCCGCTTCATGTTCACGGGCGTCGTCGACAATTTCATGAGCTTCACGGCGGTCGGGGTGATCATCGTCGCGATGCTCGGCGTCGGCGTCGC
>CAYMAF010000168.1:0-6618 GCA_964388365.1 uncultured Gammaproteobacteria bacterium
ATTGTTACCATATATGGTCCTAAAATACCATTAGTGGCAAAGTTAACCTAAGCTGGCATATCTGGATGATTAGGGGGGATACGCAAATATGCGTGCCACGGACCATCGCTATCGCGGAGAGAAAGCGAAGTTCGAGCTAGCATTGCGCATGATCGGGCACGAGGCGCGCACGGGTACGATCCGTTACTGGACAGGTCTCAGCGACGATCGCATTCGCAAGCTCTACACGTCCTATTTCAAATACAGCAATGTTCCGGTACGGCGCCGTCGAGGCCGCTCGCCGACGCAGATCGCCCCGCTGATCAAGACGCCGCTTCGCGCGCTCGAGTCCGGCGTCTTCGTGAATCTGTTGCTCGCGAACGGGCTGTTGACCTGCGATTCGTCACAGGCGCCGAGGCTTCAAGGCAATATCGATCTTGGGCACCGGTTCTGCGAGTGCTACGAAACTTACTGCACGCTCGTGCCTCGCGCGAATTTGTCGTTCGAGTGGGGATGGAACTTGCTGCTCAACCTGCGGCGCGGCGACGAGCTCGGCATCGCGCGATGCGACAAGTGCTCGCTGGGCTATGTCGTCGACCTGCTCGCCGTACCGCACTCGGGCTGCCCCGCGTGCGCGACGTTCTCGCCGATCTCGAGCCGCCGCGGCGCGAGCGAGGAAGCGCTCGCCTGACGCGGCGGGCATCGTCAACGCTCGTCGAGCGGCGCAGAATGTCGGGCATGCGCCGCTCATTCATACGACGTCACCCGTTCGAGCCGAACGCCGCGCTCGTCGCAGGAACGCGCCGCCCGCGGCTCGCGGCGGCTCGGAGGGATCGGCGATGTGCCTGATCGCGGTCGCGTGGCGCACGTCCGGCCGCCGGCCGCTGATCGTCGCGGCGAACCGCGACGAGTCGCACGCCCGACCGACCGAGCCCGCGCACTGGTGGCCCGATGCGCCGCGGATCCTCGCCGGGCGCGACGCCCTCGCCGGCGGCACATGGCTCGGCGTCGACACCGCCGGCCGGTTCGCAGCGGTCACGAACCTGCGCGGCGCCGAGCCCCGCGTCGGCAAGCGTTCGCGCGGCGCGCTCGTCGCGGACTTTCTTCGCGGCGAGGCCGATGCGGAGCGGTACGCGGCCCAGGTCGGATCCGACGCGGCGGCATACGGAGCCTTCAATTTGCTCGTCTGCGACGGCGATGCGCTGTGGTTCGTCGGCACCGGCGCCGCGCCGCGGGAGCTGCCGCGCGGCGTGCACGCGGTCAGCAACGTCGAGCCCGGCGTCGACTGGCCGAAGGTCAGGACGGCGCGCGAGCGGCTCGCCGCGATCGTCGACGGCGAGCCGTCCGAGGACGCGATGTTCGAGCTCCTCGCCGAGCGATCGCCGCGGGTCGACGGCTACGACGATCGGCAGATCTCGCCGTTCCAGCTCGATCCGATCTGGGGGACGCGCAGCTCGACGGTCGTGATCGCCGAGGCCTCCGGGCGTCTGCGCTTCGTCGAGCGCAGCTTCGATGCGGCCGGAAACCGCGTCGGCGAGGTGCGGTTCGAGCTCACGGCGTCGAGGCAGGCTTAGCCCCGGCAGCTCGCGCGGCGCTCGTGTCAACGAAGGCCGCGCGCGCGAAGCCACGCGGCGATATCGCGGACCTCGTCGATGCAGACCGTATGCGCCATCGGGTAGACGCGCCACTCGACCGCGTAGCCTTCGGCCTCGAGATGCCGCACGCTCTGCTCGGCCATCGCGATCGGGATCACGTTGTCCGCGCGGCCGTGCGCGACGAGGATCGGCAGCGACGCGTTCGCCGGGCTCTTCTCCGCGCCGAGCGACGCGGCGAGCGGCAGGAACGACGACAGCGCGATCGCGCCGCCGAGCGGGCGCGGCTCGCGCAGCGCCGCGTGCAGCGCGATCGCACCGCCCTGCGAGAACCCGGCTAGCACGACGCGCTCGCTCGGCACGCCGCGGGCCTCCTCGGCGTCGATCAGCCGCGACACCGCGGCCGCGCTCGCGCGGATACCGGTCTCGTCCTGCGGCGCGGCGGCGCCGAAGCCGACGATATCGAACCAGCCGCGCATCGCGAGGCCGCCGTTGATCGTGATCGGCCGCACCGGCGCGTGCGGGAATACGAAGCGGACCGCCTCGAGCCCGAGCTCGGCCGCGATCGGCTCGAAATCGTGCCCGTCGGCGCCGAGGCCGTGCAGCCAGATCACGGTCCATTCGGCCGTCGCCGGGCCGCGCTCGATCGTCTCGAGAACCGGTGCGCCCATCTCTTCAGTCTCCTCGCGTTCGTCGTGCCAAGCGCAAACGCAGCCCTTGCGCGCTTGCACATATGAGGTATTATATGCGCAACTTTATTCATCCGCCTCTCCGCATGCCGAGCGCCACCACGCAGCAGTACGAGCGCCGACGAGCCATCGTCCGGTTGCTCGAGAAGCACCAGATCAGCCGTCAGGCCGAGCTGGTGGCACTGCTGCGGGCGGAAGGATTCGTCGCGACACAGTCGAGCGTGAGTCGCGACCTGAAGGAGCTCGGAGCGGCGAAGCTGAAGAACGGGTACAGCCTGCCCGAACGGGTTCTCGACGGCAACGGCGAGCTCCTCGAGAGCGTCGCCGAGCTCGTCCGGGATATCCGCACGGCGGGGCCGAACCTGCTCGTGGTCCGGACGGCGACGGGCGCAGCGCAGCGCGTCGCGGTCACGCTCGACCGGATCGACTGGCCGGAGATCGTCGGCACGCTCTCCGGGGACGACACGATTTTCGTCGCCACGGCGAACTCCACCGAGCAACGCAAGCTGCGGATTCGCTTACGGCAGCACTGGAAGAAGGGAATGAGATGACGGATTCCGCGAGCAAGACCACCGCGGCTGCCGAAGGCCCTATCGTCCTCGCCTTCTCGGGCGGGCTCGATACGTCGTTCTGTATTCCGTGGCTGAAAGAAACCTACGGCCGCCCGGTCGTGACCGCGACCGTGAACACCGGCGGGCTCGACGCCGAGGCGGCCGACGCGCTCGAGCGGCGCGCGCTCGCGCTCGGTGCGACCCGGCACGTGCTGATCGACGCGCGCGAGGAATTTTTCGAGCGTGTGCTGAAATACCTGATCATGGGCAACGTGCGGCGCGGCAATCTGTATCCGCTTTGCGTGGGCGCCGAACGCGGCGTGCAGGCGCGCCACCTCGCCGAGATCGCGAAGTCGCTCGGCGCAGCGACGGTCGCGCACGGCTGCACGGCCGCGGGCAACGATCAGGTGCGCTTCGAGATCATCCTGAAGGCGCTCGCGCCGGAGCTCGAGGTGCTCGCGCCGGTGCGCGACCACGCGTGGGCGCGCGCCGACCAGGTCGCGTATCTCGAGCAACGCGGCCTGCCGGTGCCGGCGAAGGGGTCGGCGTACTCGATCAACCGCGGGCTGTGGGGCGTGACGATCGGCGGCACCGAGACGCTCGACTCGAAGGGCTCGATCCCCGAGTCCGCGTGGGTGCTTTCGGCCGGCGCGTTCGACGACGCCGACGAGCCGGTCGAGATCGAGGTCGCCTTCGAGCGCGGCGTGCCGGTCTCGATCGACGGCGAGCGGCTCGCGCCGGTCGCGCTGATCGAGCGGCTCGAGGCGCTCGGCGCATCGTACGCGATCGGCCGCGGCATCCATCTCGGCGACACCATCCTCGGCACGAAAGGCCGCGTCGCATTCGAGGCGCCGGCGGCCGAGATCTTGCTTTCCGCGCACCGGGAGCTCGAGAAGCTGACGTTGACGGGCCTGCAGATGCGGATCAAGGAGCCCCTCGCGCTGACGTACGGCGATCTCGTCCACGAGGGCAAGCAGCTCGAGCCCGCGGCGCGGGACATCGAGGCGCTGCTCGAGTCGTCGCAGGCGCGGGTCACGGGCACGGTGCGCTGCCTGCTCCGCCCGGGCAGCGTTTTTGTCGTCGGCGTCGAATCGCCGCATTCGCTGATGGCGGCGAGCCGCGGCAAGTACGGCGAGTCGGCGGGTGAATGGACCCCGGCCGACGCCGTGGGCTTCTCGCGCATTCTGGCGTTGCCCGGAATGCTGCACACGCGAGCCGGAGGATGACGAGCATGCGTTCCGTAGTCGTCGACAAGATTGCCTCGGTCGCCGTCGGCTGCGACCTGGCGCGCGAGATCCGAATCGATTCGAAGATTCCGTGCGAGGAAGGCGTGCTGATCGCCGCCGAGGTGCTGAACTCGAAATCGAGCTACAACACGCTCGAGCTGACGAGCGGCCGAATGGCGCGCGTGAAGCGCGGCGACGTGATCGTCGGCGCGCTCGGGCACCGCAAGGCGTTGTTCGGCTATTCCGGGCATCTGCCGGAGAAGCTCGAGCCCGGCGACGTCGTGCAGCTCTTGAATCTCGGCGGCGTGCTCGGGATCTGCGACTCGATCAACCCGACGCACGGCCAGCCGTTCGACTGCCGCGTGCTCGGCGTCGTGCTCGATTTTCCGTATCTCGGGCAACGGGTCGGCGTTCCTGCACGGGTCAGCCAGCAGAAGCTGAACGGCGACGCGGCGGTGTCGGCGCGCGGCGTTCCGGTCGTCGCGCTCGCCGGAACCTGCATGAACTCCGGCAAGACCGCGGCCGCGTCCGCGATCGTGAGCCGCTTCCGGCATCACGGTCTCGTCATCGACGCGTTCAAGGCGACCGGCGTCGCGCTCCGCCGCGACATCCTCGCGATGGAGGACGCGGGCGCGCGAAACACGTCGATCTTCACGGATCTCGGCGTCGTCTGCACGACGTCGCACAACGCGCCCGCGATCACACGCAACCTGCTCGCCGCGCTCGCGCAGAAGCGTCCCGACGTGATCGTCTTCGAGCTCGGCGACGGGCTGCTCGGCGCGTACGGCGTCGAGGCGATCCTGCGGGATCCGGAGATCCGTAAAGCGCTGAGCGCCGTCGTGCTGACCGCGAACGATCCGGTCGCGGCCTGGGGCGGCGTGAAGCTGCTGCGCGATGAGTTCGAGATCGAGCCGACGGTCGTCACCGGGCCCGCGACCGACAATCAGGTCGGCATCGACATTGTCGAGCAGCGCTGCAGCGTCCCGGCGATCAACGCGATGACGAACGGCTTCGAGCTCGGCGATCTGCTGCTGTCCCGGATCGGCCTCGGCGATCGGATCTCGGGGACCGCGTCGTGAGCGCGCCGGTCCTCGTGCTCGGCGGGTCCGGCTACGTCGCCGGCGAGATGCTCCGCCTCGTCGCTCAGCATCCCGAGCTCGAGCTCGACGGCGCAATCTCGACGAGCCAGGCCGGCGAGCCGATCGCGGGCGCGTTTCCGCATCTCGCGGGGAGCTTCCCCGACACGCGCTTCGTCTCGCTCGAAGCGGCGGTCGAGCGGCTCGGCGACAGGGAGCATTGGGTCCTCCTGTCCGCCGCGCCGCACGGCGCGTCGGCCGAGGTCGTCGCGCGGCTGCTCGACGCCGCGGACGAGGCCGGCGTGCGCGTGACCGCGGTCGATGCATCCGCTGACTTCCGCTTCGCGGATGCGGAGCTCTACGCGAAGATCTACGGGCAGCCGCACGCGGCCCCGGCGCGCCTCGCCGAGTTCACGTGCGCGCTGCCGGAGCACGCGAAGTCGATCGAGACGCCGCATGCGGCGCATCCCGGCTGCTTCGCGACGTCGATGCTGCTCGGCATCGTGCCGCTCGTCGCGGCCGATCTCGTCGAGCCGGAGATCTCGGTGAGCGCGATCACCGGCAGCACGGGCGCGGGCCGCACGCCCAGGGACACGACGCATCATCCGCTGCGCCAGAGCAACCTGTTCGGCTATCAGGTGCTGAAGCATCGGCACTCCCCCGAGGTCTGCGCGCTCGTCGAGGCCGCGGCCGGGCGGCCGATCCGCCTCGGCTTCGTGCCGCATTCCGGTCCGTTCGCGCGCGGGATCTATGCGACGACGTTCGCGCGGCTCAAGGCCGGAACGAAACCTGCCGACGCGCTCGAAGCGCTGAAGGCTTTCTACCGCGACGCGCCGTTCGTCGGCGTGCAGGCCGAGCCGCCGCGGATGAAGGATATCGTCGCGAGCAACTACGCGACGCTCTCGCTGGCCGCGGATGGCGACAAGATCGTCGTGCATTCCGCGATCGACAATCTGCTGAAAGGCGCTGCGGGAGGCAGCATACAATGGGTGAATCGACTGCTCGGATGGCCGGAGACCTTGGGTCTCACGGCACCGGCGCCGGGGTGGCTCTGATGTCCTCCGGTACCCAGAGCGCGCATCTCGACGAGGTCTATCCGACCCTGCCGTTCACGCCGGTCAAGGGTCAGGGCCCTTGGCTCGAGGACGCGAACGGCCGCAAAGTCCTCGATTTCTACGGCGGGCACGCGGTCGCGGCGCTTGGCTACGGACATCCGCGTCTGACCGAGGCGATCTGCCGTCAGGCGCAGTCGCTGCACTTCCAGAGCAACGTGCTGCCGCTCGCGATCCGCGACGAGGCGGCCGAGAAGCTCGCGGCTTTCGCACCGTCGGGGCTTGACCGCGTGTTCTTCGTGAACTCCGGCGCCGAGGCGAACGAGAACGCGCTCCGGCTCGCCGTCACGTTCACGGGCCGCTCGAAGGTCGTCGCCGTCGAGCACGGCTTCCACGGCCGCACGGCCGCGGCCGGCGCCGCGACGTGGGGCGCGAAGAAGTGGTACGGCTTCC
>CAYMAF010000169.1:0-6613 GCA_964388365.1 uncultured Gammaproteobacteria bacterium
AAGGACGACCTCGAGGCGATCGGCCTCGTGAAGTTCGACTTCCTGGGCCTCAAGACGCTGACGATCATCGACAAGGCGCTCGCGACGATCAACGCCGAGCGCGAGGCGCGCGGCGAGCCGCCGATCGACCTCAACGCGATCCCGGTCGACGATCCGAAGGCGTACGAGCTCCTGAACCGGTGCGAGACGACGGCCGTGTTCCAGCTCGAGTCGCGCGGCATGCGGGATCTGATCAAGCGGCTGAAGCCCGACCGTTTCGAGGACCTCGTCGCGATTCTCGCGCTGTTCCGGCCCGGGCCGCTTCAGTCGGGCATGGTCGACGAGTTCATCGAGCGCAAGCACGGGCGCGGCGCGATCGATTACCTCCACCCGTCGCTCGAGCCGGTGCTCCGCTCGACTTACGGCGTGATCCTCTATCAAGAGCAGGTCATGCAGATCGCGCAGGTGCTCGCCGGCTACTCGCTCGGCGGCGCGGACCTGCTGCGCCGCGCGATGGGCAAGAAGAAGCCCGAGGAGATGGCGAAGCAGCGCGAGATCTTCGTGACCGGCGCCGTCGAGCGCGGCATCGACGAGAAGCTCGCGACGCACATCTTCGACCTGATGGAGAAATTCGCCGGGTACGGCTTCAACAAGAGCCACTCGGCCGCGTACGCGCTCGTCGCGTATCAGACCGCGTGGCTCAAGGCGCATTATCCGGCCGCGTTCATGGCCGCCGTGATGACGGCGGACATGGACAACACGGACAAGCTCGACGTGCTGCGCAAGGATTGCGCGAAGCTTGAGATCGAGATCGAGCCGCCGAACGTGAACCGCTCCGCGGACGTCTTCACGACGCGCGGCGTGCGGCGCATTTGCTACGGCCTCGGCGCGATCAAGGGCGTCGGCCAGAGCGCGGCGCAGGCGATCGTCGCGGAGCGCGAGGCGCACGGACCGTATCGCGATCTGCTCGATCTATGCCGCCGCGTCGACGGCCAGAAGCTGAATCGCCGGGTGCTCGAGGCGCTCGCGCGCGCCGGCGCGCTCGACGGGCTCGGCGCGAACCGCGCGAGCCTGATGCAGTCGATCCCGGACGCGCTGCGTCTCGCCGAGCACGCGGCGAACGCGCTCGCCGGCGGTCAGGCGACGCTGTTCGGCGACGATCCCGGCGAGGCGCTCGAGCACGAGTTCCCGGTCGTGCGCGAGTGGACGAAGCGGGAGCGGCTGCAGGCAGAGCGCGAAAGCTTGGGGCTCTATCTCACGGGCCATCCGTTCGACGACTTCGCAAATCACTGCAAGCATTTCACGAACGGGCCGATCGCCGGCGTCATCGCGAACCTGCCGAGCGACGGCGGCCCGAACGTGTACGCGATGCGGCGCGAGGCGACGCTCGCCGGCGTCGTCACGGACGTTCGGCGTCGCGGCGGCCGTCTCACGCTCCAGCTCGACGACGGCAGCGCGACGGTCGAGGTCACGCTGTTCGACGAGGTCGCGGACGCGGCTCGGCACCTGATCGTCAAGGACGCGGTGCTCGTCGTGCGCGGGCAGCTTCGCTACGACGATTTCCTGGGCGGCTGGCGATTGACCGCGCAGCGCGTGACCTCGGTCGACGACGAGATCGTGAACCATGCGCGGCGGCTTACGATCCGCTGGCGCGCCGGCGAGACCCGGCCCGATTTCGTCGCCGCGCTGAAGAAGGAGCTGAAGCCGTTCACGCGAGGCAAGTGCGAGGTGTGCCTGAAATATGAGGGCCCGACCGCCGAGGCGCTCCTGACGCTCGGCGAGGAATGGTCGGTGCAGCCGACCCGCGAGCTGCGCGACGCGCTGAACCGGCTGCTCGGCGAGGAACGCTTTTCGATTCACTATCCGAGACATTTCGTCTGAGCGGCGCGCCGGCCGTTTTGCGCGCGTCGCACTTGTCATCGGGTTCGGGATGGATGTATCGTGCAGAGGCGATCAGCAGGTGTACCTATGGATTTGAAATTCCTGGATTTTGAGCAGCCGATCGCCGAGCTCGAGGCGAAGATCGACGCGTTGCGATTCGTCGGCGACGACTCGGACGTCAATATCGGCGAGGAGATCGACCGCCTGAAGAAGAAGAGCGAGTCGCTGACGCGCGGCATCTTCGCGAACCTCACGCCGTGGCAGGTCGTCCAGCTTGCGCGCCATCCGCAGCGGCCGGACACGCTGTTCTACATCGAGCAGTGCTTCACGGATTTCCAGGAGCTGCACGGCGACCGGATGTACGCCGACGACCGCTCGCTGATCTGCGGGCTCGCGCGCCTCGAGGGCCGGCCCGTCGCGCTGATCGGTCACGAGAAGGGGCGGGACACGAAGGAGCGCATCGAGCGCAACTACGGCATGACGCGCCCCGAAGGCTATCGCAAGGCGCTCAGGATCATGCGGCTCGCGGAGAAGTTTTCTCTGCCGGTCGTCACGCTGATCGACACGAAGGGCGCGTATCCCGGCGTCGGCGCCGAGGAGCGCGGCCAGAGCGAGGCGATCGCGCGCAACCTGTTCGAGATGGCGGGCCTCAAGACCCCGATCGTCAGCGTCGTGATCGGCGAGGGCGGCTCGGGCGGCGCGCTCGCGATCGGCGTCGCGGACAGGATGCTGATGCTGCAATACAGCATCTATTCCGTGATCTCGCCGGAGGGCTGCGCATCGATTCTGTGGAAGACGGCCGAGAAGGCCGAGGTCGCGGCCGAGGCGATGGGCGTGACCGCGGATCGACTGCAGAAGCTCGGCCTGATCGACGATGTGATCGCGGAGCCGCTCGGCGGGGCCCATCGCGATCCGAAGGCGATGGCGGAAACGCTGAAGAACGCGCTGATCCAGTCCCTCGCCGAGCTCGATTCGATCGCCGAGGACGAGCTCGTCGTGAAGCGCCGCGAGAAGATTGCCGGCTACGGCGTGTTCAAGGAAGGCTGATACGGGCGGAAGCCGCGACGTGACCGACCGCGCGGGTCGTCCCGCCGCTCGCGGCGCCGAGGACGAACGCCGGTTCCTGGAACGTCTCCGCTCGGCGCTGCCGGACCTGTCATCGGGTCGGCGCTACGCCGTCGCCTATAGCGGCGGGCTCGATTCGACGGTGCTCCTCGCCGGCGCCGCGCGGCTCGTCGACGCCGACCGGCTGCGCGCGCTGCACGTCGACCACGCGCTCCACCCGGATTCGGCCGACTGGGCCCGCCACTGCGAGCGAACCGCGGCGCGCCTCGGCGTGCCGTTCGAGAGCGTTCGCGTTCGCGTCGACGCCGCGGCCGGCACGGGGATCGAGGCCGCGGCCCGGGCCGCCCGCTATGCGGCGCTCGGCGAAAGGCTCGCGCCCGACGAGACGCTGCTGACGGCCCATCATGCCGACGACCAGCTCGAGACCGTGCTCCTTCGCCTTCTGCGCGGCGCCGGCGTTCGCGGCATGCGCGGGATCCTGCCGGCCGCGCGTCTCGGCGCGGGCCGTGTCGCACGTCCGCTGCTCGAGCTCACGCGCGCCGAGCTTCGCGCGGTCGCCGAGCGCTGGGGGCTGTCGTGGCTCGAGGATCCGTCGAACCGCTCGGTCGATTTCGATCGCAATCTGATCCGCACGCGTCTCGTGCCGATCGTTCGGGAGCGCTGGGGCGATGCGGCGGCGCGCGCCGCGACCCGGCTGACCGCGGCGATGTGCGATGCCGAGGACGTGCTCGAGCGCGTCGCCGAGGACGATCTCGGCGCGGCCAGTGCCGTTCCCGGCCGGCTGCCGCTCGCGCCGCTGCGCGGCCTCCCTCCCGCGCGCCAGCGCAACGCGCTGCGCCATGCGATCCGCGCGGCCGGGCTCGCGATTCCGGATGCCGCACGGCTCGAGGCGCTGCGGCACGGGATCGGCGCGACGCCGGCCGAGGCCGCGCGCCGCATCGAGTGGCGCGGCGGCGAGGCGCGCCTATTCCGCGATCGTTTTTATCTGCTCGCGCCGGGCGGCGGGCCGGCGAGCGAGGCCTCGCACGGCGGCTTTGCGCCGTTCATCCGAGACGAGCCCGGCATGCCCGACGCGGTGTCTCCGCCGACGTCCGCGCCGGGCGCGGCGCACGGCGCGCCGGGGCGCGTCGCCGCCGAGCAGCCGTGGCAAGGGCCGGAGGGCCGCATCGTGCTCGAGCCGGCGGACGGCGACGACCTTGACGCCGCTTCGGGCTTTCCCGCGTCGTGGGCGCGCGACGGCTTCGACGTGCGTTTTCGTGAGGGCGGCGAGCGCATCAAGCCTGCGGGCGATGCGCATCACCGCTCGCTGAAGGCGTGGTTTCAGCGCCGCGGCATCGTGCCGTGGATGCGCGATCGGATTCCGCTGCTCTATCGGAGGGGGCGGCTCGTCGCAATCGCGGATCTCGCGCTCGACGAGCACGCGTGCCGCGCGCTGCCGGACGAGCCGCGCTGGCGCGTGCGCTGGCTCGATCACCCGCCGATCGATTGAATGCCGTCGGCGCCGCGGCGAGGAGAAACCGACCGGACTGGCCGCGTTGTGGCCGTTCTGGTACGTTGTAGCACCGTCTCCGAAGCACCAACCGTTCTTCGATTCATGGAAGTGTCGCGCCGCCGCGAGGCGGGCGCTTTCGTTCGACGTGGCGATCCGCGTCCGCTTTAGGTCCGAGCAGGCGGAGTATGACCCGATTCATTTTCATTACAGGCGGCGTCGTTTCATCTTTGGGCAAGGGCATCACGTCCGCGTGTCTCGGTGCGATCCTCGAGGCGCGCGGGTTGAAAGTGCGCCTGATCAAGCTCGATCCGTACATCAACGTCGATCCGGGCACGATGAGCCCGTTTCAGCACGGCGAGGTGTTCGTCACCGAGGACGGCACCGAGGCGGACCTCGACCTCGGGCATTACGAGCGATTCGTCCGCACCAAGACGGGGCGTAACAGTAATTTCACGACCGGCCGCATCTACTCGAATGTGATCGCGAAGGAGCGGCGCGGCGAGTATCTCGGCGCGACGGTTCAAGTGATTCCGCACATCACGGACGAGATCAAGCAATCGGTGATCCGCGGCGCCGAGGATGCCGACGTCTGCATGGTCGAGATTGGCGGCACGGTCGGCGACATCGAGTCGCTGCCGTTCCTCGAGGCGATCCGGCAGATGGCCGTCGAGCTCGGCCGCGACCGCACGCTGTTCATCCACCTGACCCTCGTGCCGTTCATCTCGGCATCGAAGGAGATCAAGACGAAGCCGACCCAGCATTCGGTCAAGGAGCTGCGCTCGATCGGCATCCAGCCCGATATCCTCGTCTGCCGCTCCGAGCTGCCGTTGCCGGACGAGCAGCGTGCGAAGATTGCGCTGTTCACGAACGTCGAGACGCGCGCCGTGATCTCCGCGACCGACGTCGACGATCTCTACGAGATCCCGATGATGCTGCACCGGCAGAAGCTCGACGAGATCGTCGTCGACAAGCTCAGGATCGAAGCTCCGCCCGCGGACCTTTCGGAGTGGCAGGCGGTCGTCGACGCGAAGGCGAACCCGGAGGCGGAGGTCACGATCGCGATGGTCGGCAAGTACGTCGATCTCAAGGACGCGTACCTGTCGCTGAACGAGGCGCTGGCGCATGCCGCGATCCATACCCGCACGCGCGTGAACATCCAGTACGTCGAGTCGGAGGATATCGAGCGCGAGGGCACGGGGTGCCTCACCGAGGCGGATGCGATCCTCGTGCCGGGCGGCTTCGGCGAGCGCGGCATCGAGGGGAAGATCCAGGCCGTGAAGTTCGCGCGCGAGAAGCGCGTGCCCTACCTCGGGATTTGCCTCGGCATGCAGGTCGCGATCATCGAGTACGCGCGCAACGTGCTCGGGCTCGAAGGTGCCCAGTCGACCGAGATCAACAGCGCGACGCCGCATCCGGTGATCGCGTTGATCACCGAATGGCAGGACGAGCGCGGCCGGACCGAGCAGCGGAGCTACGAATCCGATCTCGGCGGTACGATGCGGCTCGGCGCGCAGCGTTGCTTCCTCAAGGAAGGGACGCTCGTCCGCTCGATCTACCAATCGGACGTCATCGCGGAACGGCACCGTCACCGCTACGAGTTCAACAACCGCTACCTCGAGCGCTTCGAGGAGGCGGGGCTCGTGTTCTCGGGGCTTTCGGTCGACGGGCTCGCCGAGGTCATCGAGCTGCCGGATCATCCGTGGTTCCTCGCGTCGCAATTCCATCCCGAGTTCACGTCGACGCCGCGTGACGGCCATCCGCTCTTCAGCAGCTTCGTCAGCGCCGCGCGTGCGTGCCAGGGGCTGCGCTTGCCGCGCGCGACCGCCGCGCGCGTATGAGGATCGCCGGCTTCGAGACGGGGCCGGCCGCGCCGCTTTTCGTCATCGCGGGGCCGTGCGTCATCGAAAGCGAGGGGCTCGTGCTCCGGACCGCCGAGCGGCTCAAGGAGATCACGGATCGGCTCGGCATGCCGTTCGTGTTCAAGGCGTCGTTCGACAAGGCGAACCGTAGCGCGCTCGAGAGCTTCCGCGGGCCGGGCCTCGACGAGGGGCTGCGCGTTCTCGAGCGGGTCCGGCGCGACGTCGGCGTGCCCGTGCTGACCGACGTCCACGAGGATACGCCGCTTCGCGCGGTTGCCGAGGTCGTCGACGTGCTGCAGACCCCGGCGATGCTGTGCCGCCAGACGAATTTCATCGT
>CAYMAF010000170.1:0-6598 GCA_964388365.1 uncultured Gammaproteobacteria bacterium
CATCGACCCGCGGATGCTCGCGCGGCTTCATTTCGAGCTCGGCACGAAGCTCGGCCTCGATTGGCTGCGCGACGAGATCGAGACGCTGGCCGCGGGCGATCGCTGGCACGCGCTCGCCCGCGCGCACCTGCGCGAGCGCGTCGCGACCGAGCATCGCGCGGTGCTGATCCAGGTCCTCGAGGACGGCGGCGAGCACGGGCTTGCGGACTGGCTCGAGGCCGCGGGGCCGCAGGTCGAGCGTATCGAGCGGGTGCTCGAGGAAATGCGCGATGCGGGCCCGCCGGATTTTGCTGCACTCTCGGTCGCGTTGCGGGAGGTCGAGCGGCTGCGCTTCGCCTACAATAGCGCGCCATGAGCGAGAAAAAGATCGGCAAGCTGGTGCTCGTGCGCCACGGCCAAAGCGACTGGAACCTCAAGAACCTCTTTACCGGCTGGACGGACGTCGACCTCACCGAGCAGGGACGCCGCGAGGCGGCCGAGGCAGGCCGCACGCTTCGTGAAGCGGGCCTCGTCTTCGACATCGCGTTCACGTCCGTGCTCGTCCGGGCGATCCGCACGCTGTGGCTGATCCTCGACGAGATGGAGCTGACGTGGATTCCCGTCGAGCGGCACTGGCGTCTCAACGAGCGCCACTACGGTGCGCTGCAGGGACTCGACAAGGCGGAGACCGCGGCGAAGCACGGCGCAGAGCAGGTCAAGATCTGGCGGCGCAGCTACGATATCCCGCCGCCGCCGCTCGAGTCGAGCGATCCGCGCCATCCGCGCCATGACCCGCGTTATGCCGGGCTTCCGCCGAGCGCGCTGCCCGCGACCGAATCGCTGAAGACGACGCTCGCGCGCGTTCAGCCGTACTGGGAGGACCGCATCGTCCCCGAGTTGCTCGCGGGCCGCAACGTCATCGTCGCCGCGCACGGCAACAGTCTGCGCGCGCTCGTGAAGATGCTCGAGCGGATCTCCGACGAGGATATCGTCTCGCTGAACATCCCGACCGGCGCGCCGCGTCTCTACGAGCTCGACGTGAATCTCGAGCCGACGCGCGCCGAGTATCTCGGGGATCCGGAAGCAATCGCGAAGGCGGCCGAGGCGGTCGCGAATCAGGCGGCGACGGGCCGGTCGCCCGGAGGCTGATCATGCTCTACGACCTCGGCGAGCACCGCATCGAGACGCTCGGCGAGCATTTCGTCGCGCCGAGCGCCTCGGTCATTGGACGAGTTCGGCTCGGCCGAGCCGTCAGCGTCTGGTTCGGTGCGGTGATTCGCGGCGACGTCGCACCGATCGTGATCGGCGACGGCACGAACGTGCAGGACAACGCCGTGATTCACGTCGACTCCGATGCGCCGACGGATATCGGTGCGAACGTCACGATCGGCCACGCTGCGACCGTTCACGGCTGTCGAGTCGGCGATTACAGCCTCATCGGGATCGGCGCAACGATCCTGAGCCACGCCGAGCTCGGCCGCTATTGCATCGTTGGCGCTAACGCGCTGATCACCGAGCGCAAGAGCTTTCCGGATCGGTCGCTGATCGTCGGCGTGCCGGCGAAGCGCGTTCGCGAGGTCACCGACGAAGAGATCGCGATGCTCGAGGAGAGCGCTCGGCACTACGTCGAGATGGGGCGCCGCTACTCGCGCGAGCTCACGCGGCGCTGACCCGGTTTTGGGGATCGGCGCCCTCGCCCCTCCGAAGCCCTAAGATCGACACCGCCTACGGCAGCGTCAACGCCACGAGCTACGCCGCCCCCGGCTGCCCGACGGCGAGCACGATGTGCTGCCGAAACGGCCGGAAGCGTCGCGCGCTTCAGTCGGCGATCTCGTCGTAGCCTCGGCCGAGGAACTCGACGAAGCAAAAGCCGTTCCCGAAGGGGTCGGCCATCAGCGCGAGCTTTCCCCACCGCCAAACGGTCACAGACCGTTCGATCGTCGCCCCGGCGGAAACCGCGCGCTCGACTGCCTTCTCAATGTCGTCGACGACGAAATCGAGGTGAACGGGCGTCCAATGCCGCTTGTAGGTTCTGATCTCGTCCGTCGTCTCCGAGACTCGAGACCCTTCCTCTTTCGCGAGAAGGTAGATGACGCTCGAGCCGCCCTTAAGCTCGACGCCCCAGCCGCCGAAGCGCCGACCAACGGTGAGCCCGAGCGCTGTGCAGTAGAAACGCTCGGCGGCCGCGAGATCCGCGACGTCGATGTTGATCAGGAGATCCATCGTTTAGACACCGACCCAGCAGCGGAATCCCCTCGACGCATAGTACGATTGCGCGCCGTTGTGATACACGAACACTTTGCCGTAGCGCCGGTCGCAGAATAAAGCTCCGCCGAGGTCTCTGACATCGGACGGGGTCTTGATCCAGCTCGACGTCTTGGTGTCGAACTCTCCGAGCCGCTGAAGCTCCCGATATTGCTCCTCGGTCAACAGCTCGACGCCCATCTCGGCGGCCATCTCGATCGCGCTGCTCTTCGGCTTGTGCTCCTTCCTCGACTCGCGCGCCTCGCGGTCATAGCAAACGCTTCTGCGTCCGCTCGGGCTCTCGGGCGAGCAGTCGTAGAAGAGATACGCCTCCGTCTTCTCGTCAAAACCGACGACATCGGGCTCCCCGCCGGTCCTTTCCATCTCCCCGATCGCGCGGAGCTTCTTCGGGTCGGCTTCCAGCCTCTCGCGTACCTTTTCCCAGTCGAGGCCAGCATGTCTGCTCATGTTCTTTTCGAAACGAGCCTTCAAGGTGTTCAGCAGTGCTTCGCGTTGTCGCGCATTCATCCTCAAGCTTCCTCTCGGCAAACGGTCGGCTGAAGGAGGCATCCTTGAGCGGTGTTCGCATCGACCCGTTCCTTCAGCGGCGCGTCGTTCAGGCGGCCGGTGCCCGCGTCATCGGCCGGACATGCGCCGATACCGGCTCGGCGCCAGCCCGACCACTCGCTTGAAAAGCCTTCGAAAGAACGGGCGTCTTCTTAGCCGATCTCGAAGCTGATCTCGACGACCGAAAGCATGCTCTCTTCGAGAAGGCGTTTGGCCTCCTCGATCCGCAAGTTCTGCACGTATTCGATGAGCGCGCTGCGGCTGTTGCGACAGGCGATCCGGGCCGTGACAAGAGCTGCTCGGTGCCCTTCGGCGCGCTCGGTGTCAGCTTACCGATTGAAAATTCCCCGTATGCCGCGCCGGACTCTTTCGCGCGCACCTTCTTCGGCGCCCTGTCGAGCGCCTTCTCTGGCGCCTTCCGCCATCCCGTCCCTCAGGGCATTTGTAACTTCCTCGGCCATACCGCCTGTTCGGGCGTTCGGATTCCCGTCGGATGCCGTTTCGGCCTCGCGCTGCTGCGCCCGACCGGCGCCCCCCGGCAATCCTGCCAGGCCGCCGAGAGAGAACTTCTGATAGCCCGGAGGCACCTCGAAGAGTGCGTCCGGCTGCGGACCGATCTCGATCTGGCTGAGCTCGATCGTGACGAGCTCGCCATTCTGCCCCGTCATCTCCGTCCTGACCGGAATCATCTCGTCCGATAGCCAGATCACGCCCGAGTTGGTTTCGCCGAGAACGTCTCGAATCGTGACCTTGTACTTCGTCGTGCGGTAACCGTTGACGACCTCGGTTCCCTGAGCCTCACGCTCGAGGATCTCGGCCCCCTCGATCGACCCACCTCCTTGTGCGAACAACTGACCGACGTCGACTTCCATGTAAACCTGCATCGCGGGCATCAAATTCCACACGACGTCGAGATCCTCTCGAAAGATCGCCGTCATCTGCTGGCCGTTGAGCTCCATCTCGTTACGGTACTTGTACGGCGCGTAGTGATACCTGCCCTCCATCCGAATCGTGCCGGACGAGATCACGCGCCACGCGGAAAACGACACCGTCGGCCTCAGCTCCTCGACGCTTTGAGCGCCGGCCGACGCACAGAACAGCGCGCAGGCAACAGCGAAGATGCGAGTCATCATGGCATATCTCCCTAGTTCGTTTCTGTCTCGGCACCGCTCGAATGGGGCCCGCAGCGCAAGGCACCATGACGAAGACGTCTGCTCGACCTAAGCCAGAAGCCTCGAGAATGGAGTCCGGCCCTCGAGAATCGGCTACATCGCCTATGCATGATAGCGAAGTCACCAAGGACGGTAACGAGCGCCCCAGTTATGTTATCCGAATGCACGACCTTGCGGCGCGTAAACCATTCGTCAATACTACTCGCCGCTCGAATCGCCCCCTGCCACTTGAATTGAGCACCTCACTTGAACTCGAAGTCGCGGCCGGAGGGAGTTGCGTTGGCGAGCTGTTCCCTTGCCGGCACATCGCGACAAGGCGAAAGAAGCGCAGCCGCGTGCTGACGCCATATACGCGCGTCGTGCTGCAGTCGCACAGCCGGCCCCGATAAGCGCTGCGGTATGAGCGTGAAGCACATGACGAAACGCCGAGTCCTTGCCGCAAGCCTCATCGGCACGACCATCGAGTTCTTCGATTTCTACATCTACGGCACCGCGGCCGTGCTCGTGTTCCCGCAGCTGTTCTTTCCGGCGGGCAACCCGACGACGGCGACGCTGCAGTCTCTCGCGACGTTCGCGCTTGCGTTCTTCGCGCGGCCCGTCGGCTCCGCGCTGTTCGGCCATTTCGGCGATCGCATCGGACGTAAGGCGACGCTCGTCGCGGCCCTGCTCACGATGGGCATCTCGACGGTCGCGATCGGCTTGCTGCCGACGTACGCGAGCATCGGGCTTGCAGCACCGGCGCTGCTCGCGCTCTGCCGTCTCGGTCAGGGGCTCGGGCTGGGCGGCGAATGGGGCGGCGCCGTGCTGCTGGCGACCGAGAATGCGCCGCGCGGCAAGGAGAGCTGGTACGGCATGTTCCCGCAGCTCGGCGCGCCGCTCGGCTTCGTGCTCTCGACCGGGGTCTTCATGGTCCTCACGGCCGTGCTGAGCGACGCGGATTTCATGGCGTGGGGATGGCGCATTCCTTTTATTGCGAGCGCCGTGCTCGTTGCCCTCGGCTTGTGGATCCGCTTGCAGCTTACGGAAACGCCGGCCTTCCAACGCGCCGTCGAGCGCAGCGAACGCGTGCGAGTGCCGATTCTGACGGTCGTGCGGGAACACCCCGTCACGCTCCTGCTCGCGACGGTCTCGGCCATCACGACGTTCGTCGTCTTCTATCTAATGACCGTGTTCACGTTAAGCTGGGGCACGAGCGCGCTCGGCTACTCGCGGCAGGAGTTCTTGTCGCTACAGATGATCGGCGTGCTGTTCTTCGCAGTGACGATTCCGCTCTCGGCCATCGCCGCTGACCGGTATGGGCGCCAACCGGCGTTGATAGCGGCCAGCGTCACGGTCGTCGTCTTCGGTCTCGCATTCGCACCGCTCTTCAACTCGAACGATGCTGTGCAGACGACGGCGTTCCTGGCGCTCGGTCTCGCGATCATGGGGCTCACTTATGGACCATTGGGCGCGGCACTCGCGGAGCTCTTCCCGACCTCCGTCCGTTACACGGGCGCGTCGATAACGTTCAATCTTGCAGGCATCTTCGGGGGGTCGCTTGCGCCGTATATCGCGACATATCTCGCGTCCGGCCACGGCCTTGCCGCCGTCGGCTACTACTTGAGCACCGCGGCGATACTGACGCTAGCGGCGCAGCTCGCGTTGGTCTACCGCGCACGACGCGCGCTGCACCCGGCCGCCGGCCCGGCACCGCTCGAAGCGGCGGATGTCTAGACCTGCTGCCGAAGCTTCACCGACCGGGACCTGCAAACAGATACCTCCAAGACTGGCTCATCAGCCATGCGGCACCGGCAAACGGAAGCACAATGTAGATAACGATTCCCGCGACCGGTATACCGGCAGAAAGATCGGACAAGGTTCCCACGACGATCGAGAGGTCAAAGATCGCCAGGGCCGTCAGGCCGATCGCAACCATTGCGACCGTCAGCACTCGCGTCGACTCTGGTCGCCGATCACGGGGCAGAGTCAGGACACGCACGAGACCTGCGAACCCGATAATCCCGGAGAGCACGAGCGCTGTCGGCCAAATGCTGCCGACCACCAGCGCTTCATATGAGTCGTGTGAAATAGCCTCCTGCTCCATGACGCGACCTGAGATCGCCGCAAGCCAAAACGGCAACATCAAGACCCCGAGGAGCAAGATGAGGGCCAATGGACCAAAGCATACCAATGCGACAAGCCACAAAGTCCAGCGGGGCACCTCACCTTTCGGCCTCTTTCGTCCTGCTCACGTCATGCGGCTCCCGATCCCGCCATTCGGCGACATTCCACAAGCGCCTCTTCGCCGCGTAACCACGGGCGCTCAGCCGCGCGAAGGCGCCCCTTCATGAGAGTGCCGGTCTAAGAGACTGCTGGCTTCGCCATCTTGTCTCCAAGACGGCGATGGTGAATAGGCACACGGCGACGATGAAGAAGGTAATGCCGACGAAGCCCTTCGCTCTGCAAGGCGAGTGACGTGTTGATACGTCTTCACGGCATTGTTAAGCGTTGCTACAACCGAGCCCTCTCTTGGTCGGCACATTACTACCTCTAGCGTTGCCACCTTCTGTCATGGGAAGATCGGTGCCACGGATACCGATAGGTCATCGTATTCATTCTCGCTGCGACGCACGGCCGTCGTTACCCCTGATGGGACT